>JAHDKR010000038.1 GCA_018436785.1 Synergistaceae bacterium
ACGGTCGCAGAATTTTTCGTAAGCCGTTCTGCCCGCCTCGAACTCGAAAACTCCTCCCGAAAGGTGGAAGTTGCGAATCCCGCCGATTGAGTCGCCGCAATCAATCAGACGAAGATCCTATCGGCAACCTGCGGAACAAGGGCACACTCAACGGGGGTACACTGCACCGCCGGCTTTACACTTCGGTTCTTTCCCTTACAAATCTTTGCGCCAACTACAGATCACGCTGAATGAAAGAGCTATACAATAGAGGCATGAAAACACAGAAAAAGGGGATGGAGATCAATGAACATATACCCTGAAAGCGCACCGGGGAAAGGGAGCCTCCGCTGTATTGCGGCGCTGCTGCTGCTCCTGCTCGCGGTAAGCATCGCGGAGGGGGCCGGCGAGGCGCGAACGCTCGCTCTCGAAGAGTGTATTCGCCTTGCGGAGGAGCATCATCCGTCGCTGGAGGAGGCGCGGGCGTCGCTGAACGCGCAGAAGGCAAGGCTCGACGCTGTAAAGGCCGGAAACGCACTCACAGGAAGCCTTTCGGCCTCCACCGGACGGCAGACGGGATCAGACCAGAGCTACTCGACCTCCTTTACGGTGACGAAGCTCCTCTCCGACTCGGGGAAGAACGCGCTCGAACGGCGGAGTCAGGGGCTCGCCATCGACACTGCCTCCGAGTCGCAGCGGGAGGCTGTCCTGACCGTCCGGAAGGGCGTGAAGGACGCCTACTACACGCTCTTGCTGAACGGACTGAAGCGCGAGCAGGCGGAGAGCGCCGTGCGCACCTACGAAAAGCATCTGGAGAAGGCGAAGGGCTTCTACGAGGCCGGGATAAAGGCGAGGTTCGACGTCACCAAGGCCGAGGTGGACCTGAGCAACGCCCGGATAACCCTCGTCTCCGCGGAGGCGTCGTTCGCCACGGCGCGTGCAGCTCTGTCGAACGCGGTCGGCATCCAGCTCGGCGACGTCGAAGCCGTCTCCGGCTTTCTCGCGCCCCGTTCGCTCCCCGACGAGCCCTTTGCGGTCGAGCAGGCCATGGCGAACAGGCCGGACATCCGCTCCGCTCTTCTGAAGAGCGAGTCGGGCAAGCTCTCGGTCGCCATCGCCGCGAAGGGGAACGCCGCGACGGTCTCCCTTTCGGGTTCCGCGAACCTCTCCGGTTCGGAGTGGCCGCTCAACGACACCTTCCGCGCCACGGTCACGCTCTCCGTCCCCGTCTTCGACGGCGGGCTGACGGACGCCAGGATCGCGGAGGCCCGCTACGGCGCGCAGGGGGCGGACGCTGCGCTGCGCCGCGTCGAACAGACCGTCCTCTACGACGTCCGCTCGACGCTCCTCTCCGTGAAAGAGTCCGAAGCGCGCATCCCGGTGGCGGAACTGCTGGTGCGCCAGGCGGAGGAAAACCTGACGCTCGCGGAGGGACGCTACGAGATGGGCGTGGGGAACGTCCTCGAAGTGGCGGACGCCGTGCTCGCCTTCACCAGCGCGAAGGTAAGCCTCTATCAGGCACAGCACGACTACAGCGCCTCGCTGGCCGCGCTGGAGAAGACCCTCGGGGGTGAGTTCGAATGAAAAAAATTATCGTACTGCTGCTTCTGCTGGCCGGGGGCGCCGGTTACTTCTTCCTCTCGGACGGGGGCGCTACGGAGTACACGTTCCGCACCGCCGCGCTGGAGTCGGGGAACATCGTCGCGAAGGTAACGGCCACCGGAAAGTTGAGCGCGGTCACCGTGGTCGAGGTCGGCACGCAGGTCTCCGGGACCGTCAAGGAGATTTACGCCGACTTCAACGACCACGTGAAGAAGGGGCAGCTCATCGCGCTCATCGACCCGGACGTCCTCAGCGCGAAGCTGGAGGAGTCGAAGGCGAACCTCACGGTCGCCAGGGCGTCGGTCGCTCGGGCGAAGGCCAACCTCGCCGACAGCCAGAGGAATCTGAAGCGGAACAAGGAGCTGTGGTCGCGCAACCTGATCGCGAAAAGCGAACTGGAGGCGGCGGAGACCACGCACGCCCTCAACAGGGCGAGCCTTCAGGAGGCGGAGGCGCGCGTGCTCCAGGTACAGGCGGCCCTGCGCCAGTCGGAGTCCAACCTCGGGTACACCCGCATCCTCTCGCCGGAGGACGGCGTCATCATCTCGCGCCTGGTCAACGTCGGCCAGACCGTCGCGGCGAGCCTCTCCACGCCGACGCTCTTCTCCATCGCCAAGGACCTGACGGACATGCAGATAGAGACCTCCGTCGACGAGGCGGACATCGCCCGCGTGAAGGAGGGGCAGGAGGTGGAGTTCACCGTGGACGCGTACAGGGGGACCGTCTTCCCCGGTACGGTGAGGCAGGTGCGCATCGCGCCGGGGACGACGGACAACGTGGTCACCTACCCGGTCATCATCTCGGTGGCCAACCCCGAGTTGAAGCTGAAGCCGGGGATGACGGCCAACGTCTCCATCATCACCGAACGCAGAACCGGCGTACTCCGCGTGCCGATGGCCGCGCTGCGCTTCACCCCTCCTCCGACGGACGAACCGGCGCCAGCAGCGACCGCCACAAGCTCGCCCTTCGCTCCCTCCATGCCGCGGCGCCCCAGGGGCGGCGGAACCGGCAACGGGCAGGGAGGCGGCGCGGGAACGAACGGGGCGTTCTCCTCCGTATGGACCGTCACGGACGGGAAGCTCGACGGACAGGTTCAGTTCCGCGCGGGGATCGGCGACGGCTCCTTCATCGAGGTGGCCGGGTCGAAAGAGCTGAAGGAGGGGGATCTCCTCGCCATCGCCTACTCCGAGAAGCCGAAGGTCTCGCTCTGGAAGAGGATCTTCCAATGAGCCTGATCGACGTCCGCGACATCGTCAAGATCTACCATACCGGCGACGTGGAGCTGCGGGCGCTCGACGGCGTCTCCTTCTCCGTCGGGCAGGGGGAGTTCGTCTCGATCATGGGGCACTCCGGCTCGGGGAAGTCCACCATGATGAACATCCTCGGCTGCCTCGACGTGCCGGACGAGGGAGAGTACGAGCTGGACGGAGAACGGACGGGCCGCCTTTCGAAGGACGCGCTGGCGAAGATTCGCAACGCGAAGATCGGCTTCGTCTTTCAGGGGTTCAACCTCCTCCCCCGCGCTACGGCGCTCGAAAACGTCGAGCTGCCGCTGATCTACGCGGGCGTGCCGGGGAAGAAGCGCAAGGAGCGGGGGAAGACCGCCCTCGAACGGGTGGGGCTCGCCGACAGAATGGGGCACCGCCCGAGCCAGATGTCCGGGGGGCAGCAGCAGCGCGTGGCCATCGCCCGCGCACTTGTGGGCGAGACGCCGCTGATCCTCGCCGACGAGCCCACGGGCAATCTGGACACGAAGACCAGCGCCGAAATCATGGACCTCTTCGTCGCCCTGAACCGCGAGGGGAAGACCATCATCCTCGTCACCCACGAGCCGGACATCGCCGAGTACAGCGCGCGCACCATCCGCTTCCAGGACGGGCGCATCCTCGCCGACGAGAGGAGAGAAAACCATGCTTGAGACGCTCCGCACCGCGATCCGCTCGCTGCTCTCCAACAAGATACGCTCCGCGCTCACCATGCTCGGCATCATCATCGGCGTCGCCGCCGTGATCACGATGGTCGCCATCGGCGCGGGGGCAAGCCGCAACATCCAGCAGTTCATCTCCGGCGTGGGCAGCAACATCCTCATCATCATGCCGGGAGCGGCCTCCGTCGGGGGCGTCCGGCAGCAGGCCGGCTCCGGCGCGACGTTGACCACAGAGGACGCCTCCGCCCTGGAGCGCGAGGCGTACGCATTGAAGGGCGTGGCCCCCGAGATTTACAGCCGTACGCAGCTCGTCTACGGCAACATGAACTGGTCCACCCTGGTGACGGGGAGCACGTCCGCCATCTTCGACATCCGCGAGTGGAAGATCGCCGACGGGCGCTTCTACATCGACGACGAGGCGCGGGGGGGCGCGAAGATCGTCGTGCTCGGGGCCACGGTTGCAAAGAACCTCTTCGGCACGGAGGACCCGATCGGGAAGATCGTCCGCATCCGCAACGTCCCGATGGAGGTCGTCGGCGTGCTTGCCGCCAAGGGGCAGACACCGTGGGGGCAGGACCAGGACGACACCGCGTTCGTCCCCTTCGCCACGGCGCAGCGCAGCCTCTTCCGGCGGGGCATCGCCAACTCCGTCCAGCGGATCACCGTCGCGGCGGTCAACGGCGACTCGGTTCCCGAGGCGGAGCGCGAGATCAACGCCATCCTCCGTCAGCGGCGGCGGCTCAACGAAGGAGAGGCGAGCGACTTCGACGTGCGGAACATGGCGGAGATGCTCGACGCCGCGGCGCAGTCCACGAAGGTGATGTCGCTGCTGCTCGGGGCGGTGGCGTCCGTCTCGCTGCTGGTGGGGGGCATCGGCATCATGAACATCATGCTCGTCTCCGTCACCGAGCGCACCCGCGAAATCGGCATCCGCATGGCCATCGGCGCGCGCACCTCCGACATCCGCACCCAGTTTCTGATGGAGGCGCTCCTCCTCTCCATCGCGGGGGGAATCATCGGCATCGTGCTGGGGATGTCGGCCTCCAGGCTCATCACGGGCTTCCTCGGCTGGCCGACGGTCGTCTCCACAGGCTCCATCGTGCTCGCCTTCGGCTTCTCCGTCTTCGTGGGGATCTTCTTCGGCTTCTACCCCGCGTGGAAGGCCTCGCTGCTGAATCCGATAGAGGCGCTGCGGTACGAGTAGGGGACGAAACAGAGCAAAAGCGCGCCCTTCCTCTCTGATTGGAAGGGCGCGCCTTTGTTCACATTGCTGCTTCACGCCGACTAGGTCGGGTTACCTGGACGAGGGTTTTTTCCGCCGGATTTCCGGCCGTCGCGTATCTCTGCCAACTGCGCGGAGGAGAAGCCGGTATAGCGCAGTATCTTCTCCTCAGGCTCGCCCGCTTCGAGCATCGCCAGAGCTATGGAGATCCCCATCTCGAGCTGCCCTTTCTCAAGCCCTTCCTCAAGTCCTTCTTCGCGGCCTTCTTCGCGGCCTTCCTTGCGAGTCTTCCTAAACTCCTTCAGCATGTACGTCAGCATCTCGTCAGCCTCCTCACGTTCCAGACAGAGGTCCAGAGCGTCGTCGATCTCCAGGCCTTCCTTTTTCATCAGTATCCTCAGATAGCCGCGCAGATGGTTCGTCAACAGCTCCGTCTCCTCGTCGGACAGGACGGTCAGCAGCATCCGCAATCGCTCCGCGGCTTCCGCAAAGCTCTCCTTCTTGGACGGGGCCGCGAGGTAGCACAGCCCGCCGAGCGCATCGCGAAATGAGAGCAAATCCTCGGAGCGCTTGTCCCGAAGCAATATCAGCAGATACTCGAAGTCGGGAACCAGACCGCGAAAGTCGGACGAACTCTCCACCTTGTCCGCGAAACGCACCGGAGCCGTCCATTTGGAAGCTCCCTCGTAAAATACCACCATATATAAATGTACATCTCCGCGCTTCCCCGCCGTACTTTGTATGGGTGACTTATTTTTCCGCGCACCCTTCCAGCAGCAGGCGGAGCACCTCCTCGTACTCTCTCAGGCGGGCGAAGTCGCGCTCGGTGGGGTCGGGAAGGCGGGAGAGGTCCATGTTGTCCTTCAGGTCGGCGAGCTTCACGGCGCGGGCGATCGGATTGCGCACAGCCCGCGCCGCCGCGTCCAGCCTGCGCTCGCCATCCCGTTTCGTCAGCGCGTCGACGGCCTCCAGCACTTCCGGCGGGAACCCCTCCCGCGCCAAATCCTCAAGCGTGACGGGGGTATCCTCGACCACGTCGTGAAGGATCGCCGCCATGCGTTCGTACTTGCCGCCGAGAGAGAGCATCACGCGCAGCGGGTGGAGGATGTACGGCTCCCCCGCTTTGTCCCTCTGCCCGGCGTGCACCCTCGCCGCTATCTCTATCGCCCGTTCCAGCGTCGCCATACCAAATCACCTCTTCATAGACGTCGTCATGCGTCGGGAAAGGTCTCGGGGGACGCGAACGCTCCCCAAAGCCCCAGGACGGAGACGCCGAATGGAAGCAGCAGCGCGGCCCGCCATGCCCCTTCGGCGGAGAGTCCGGCCGCCGCGTCGAACGCGACGCCCATCAGGGATGTCAGCACCGCCACCGCGAGGAAGGCCGCCGTATTCAGCAGCGCGATGGCCACGCCTGTGAACTCCGGCGGGTTCATCTCCTTGGCCATGGACCAGGGCAGCACCAGCGCTCCGGCGAAAAACCCCAGCGAGAAAAGCGTTCCTGCGAGCGCATACAGAGAAATCCCGCTTCCGGAGAGCAGAAGCGCCCCCCAGCAGAGTGCGTGCGCCGCCGCGAAGAGGCGCAGAGGACGCCGCCTGCTCCTTGCGCCGTCGGAAATCCGCCCTGCAACGACCGCACCCGCCATGACCCCGACGACCATGAGCGTGATGTACGAAGGGGCCTGGTCGATCCCGTGCACCGCACGCAGATACGACACGCCCCACGTACCGGAGAGGGCGAGAAAACAGCTCTGATTTGCGAGATAGTTCAGTCCGGTGAAGTACATCCCCCGAGTCCGGAGAATGGCTCGCACACCCGCGCGGAGCTCAGCCTGCGAAACGTCGCTTCTGCGCCCCGCTGGGAGAAAAAGTGCGGAGAGTACTGCGAGGGCGAGGCAGACCGCGCCGAGCGACAGGAACGCGCCTCTCCATGCCAGCGCTCCCACGAGCATCGCCAGAGGAGCCTGCGCGACGATCCCGCCCGCGTTCCCGGCGAACGACGTCGCCCCGGAGAGCGTGGCGAAACGCTCCCTCTCGAAGTTTTCGGCGAGGAACTTCATCGCGCAGACAAAAATCCCCGCCACTCCGACGCCCATAAGCGCCCTTCCGAAAAAGAGCGCGGGCAGCGACCTTGCGGACGCGAAAAGCAGCGCTCCGGCCCCGGCGAGGGCCATCCCGCCCGCGACGGTTGAGCGGACGCCCCGCGTATCGGCCAGCACGCCCGACGGAATCTGCAGCAGCGTGTAGGCGTAGAAGACCATCGACGACATCAGGCCGAAGGAGGACGCCGAAAGCGTAAACTCAGCAGAAAGCGGCTCCCGCAGCACTCCCGCCGAGAGGCGCAGAACGTACGCCATGTGAAAACAGCCGCAGAGCAGCAACCATCCGATCCAACGCATACTAAAAATTCTCCTTCCATCGTTCAGCGAAGCACAGAGAAGCCCCTATTAAGCTTGACTCAACGGTAAGAGCCGAGCGCTCGCTCCTCCACAAAAACGCTCGTCCAAGAAGCCGGACGTGCGCTCCGGCTTTCTCGACCGCCCTATTCTAGAATATTTTTCGGCTGAATGATACGCCTCCGGTAGATGTTCGTAGCCAAAGGAAGAGGGGATGATCTTCTTCCCGTGAAGAGCTGCTGTACGAGGAATGACAACGGAAAGAAAGAGGCGCGCCCTTCCTCTCCGGCCGGAGAAGAGCGGCGCGCTCTTTTTTCACTGTGCGGCGAGGTGATTCTTCGCCCTGCGATTATTTGCGGCTACTTTCTTCCGGCGCCTCCGGCGAGCAGCGCAAGTGGCGCCAACAGCGCAAGCAGCCACGGGGAGAAGCCTCCGGAAGCGCAGCCGCTTCCTCCGTGCGGTCCGTCGGGAGCGCTCCCTCCCTGTCCCTCCACAAGGAAGACTGGATCGACGACGATGCCGTCCGCCGTACCGTCGAGGTCGAAGCTTCCTCCATCCTTGATGGCGAGGGCAAGAAGGCAATTAGCCGAGATCAGGTCGTCGGAGCCGAGCACCCGCTTCAGCATGTTGCCCTCCGCCATGCGCTCCACCTCCACCACGGCGGAACAGCGGTCGAGCAGCTCTTCCAGCGAGAAGACCATGACGAACGCCTCCGCGCTTTCAGACGTAAGCGCCTTGATCGCGTGCAGATTCCCGGCGGTCTTGCCTCTGAACGATTCGGGAATCTCGAAGAAGGCGATCGCTGTCCCCTCGTCCGCGGAGAGGGAGTTCCCCCCTTGCCCCAGCATCGCCATGAACGCGGCCAGGGGCGTTCCCTCCGCTCCCTCGGGAATTTCCAGACCTCCGAGAAGCCCTTGCAACCGTTCAATCCCCTCGACCGTGATGTACACTCGCCCGTCGTCCCCCACTTCCAGAATGTCGAGGAGCGACTCGACGCGCTCTTCCGGTATGCCGCCGTCCAGCAGTACGTCCCGCAGCGCTTCCCTCTTCTGTACGGGCGTTGCGTTCGGCGGCAGCGTCACAACAAGCGGCCACGGCGTGGAAACAACCGATCCGTCGGGAAGCGTCATGCCCGGCGGGATGATGACAGATATCGGCGTTGGTTCGGGTATCCCCTCCATCTCGACGGCACCTCTGTCCACTCCGGTCCCTTGGGGGCGTGCGACGCCCCGCTGGTCCGTCGCGGGAGCGCCCGCCGAGGTTCCGGAACCGAGCGCGGAGCTGCCCGCGAACAGCGCGTGCGTCTTCGTGGGACCACCGTTGTCGACGAGGCGGCCGAGCCGGGGGTCGGCATTTGTGTTGCCCGCGCCGGGGCACTCATTCACATCCACGATGGAGTAGGTAATGATCGGCGTACTGTCGCCTGAACTCCCGATCTGGTACTCCGGACCGTCCGTTCCCCAAAAGATGCAGTTCGTCACCGTCGGGCTGCTGCTCATGTTCGCCAATCCATCGCCTAAAAATACGATGTACCCTACTTGGCGATTTCTGGAGAAGGTACAGTTCGTCAGCATCGGGCTGCTGTTGTAGTTGTACATCCCGCCGCCGAACCCCGCCCCTTCGCTCCTGTTGTTAGAGAAGGTGCTGTTCGTCACCGTCGGGCTGCTGTTGTCGTTGCACATCCCGCCGCCGCTGTTCGCGGTGTTTCCGGAGAAGGTGCTGCTCATCACCGTCGGGCTGCTTTGACTGTTGTACATTCCGCCGCCGACGTTCGCGAAGTTCCCGGAGAAGGTGCAACTGACGACCGTCGGCCGGGCGTTGTTCGTGTTGCGCATTCCGGCGCCGCGTCCAATGTCATCGTCTCCCCTCGCGTAGCCTCCGGTAACGCAGAAGCCGTCGAGGAGTGCGTCTGCGTTCACGCCGTCGGCACGGACAACGTAGTTGCTGTTGTAAATGATGTACAATCGGTTTGCTGTGAGGAGAGTGAGTCCGTCGGCGTCCGTCGTGTCGTTTTGATCGATATCTCCGGTGAGGATACTCTTGTGTGTCGCAGGATCGCGGTCGGGCATGAGCGGGTTCCCTGTCGCGGGGAATCCGCCGTAGAGCGCCACGCTGCTCTTCAGGGCAAAGGAGACCGTCCGGTCGCTCGCATGCGGCGTGTACCTTCCCGCGGCCACCCATATCTCGTCGCCGCTCTGTGCGGCCGCCAGCGCGTCCCGCAGCTCTTTGTACGCGTCGTTCCACGAAGTTCCGTCGTTCGCGCCCCCTGCGGCGGCATTCACATAGCGAATCGCGCCGGCATAGCCCGAGGAGAAGGCCTTGAGGCAGACGTTGCTGAAGGCGTGCCCGGCAATGGCCGTAATATCGGTCCATACGTCGCCGAGTTCGCTGACGTAGCTCTCCCCCGCGTTCGCCGTCGCGTTCGCGCTGTATCCGGGTATATTCTCCTCCACAGGAACCGGGCTGTTGTAGCCGGGAGTGGTAAGCTTCACCACGACGGAGAAGCGTTCTCCCCCGAGCAGATACACATGCGAATCCATCGCGACGGTGTGGTAGCCCGCGGCCGGAAGCGTGCCGGATTGTGTGAGGGCGAGCGTGCCGCTTCTGGGGTTGCCCGCTTCCACTCCCGTCCATATCTCGATCTCGTATGTCGCGCCCGTTTGCGCGGCGTAGAAGGAAACCGCCTTGAGCTGCTCGCCGTCCGACGACAGGCGGGAATGCGCCGAGGCGGATGAGCCGCTTGAAGTGAATATGTTGGCGAACCACGCGGTATCGTTTCCTCCGTAGCCGTACGATCCCGTCCATCCGAGGGGGTCGTACTGGTGGATGTTTTCGAAGTTCGCTGCGTCCGCGCCGATGAAGAGCGCGGGGTCGATGAAGGTACCGGCGTAGCTGAACCAGATGTACCCATCCTCGTAATAGGTCGGCACGTCGCCACCGAGATATTCAGTCCCCCAACTGTCCTTGAGAAGCCATGCCCCGGGCTCCGTGTCACCTGAGATAAAACCTATACCGCCCTCATAGTCGTCGTCCCATCCGATGATCGCGTAGAAGTGGTACTCCGAGCCTCCGGGGGTTGTGTATACTTCACATATGCTCACAGCTCCGTAGTCCATGACGGCCCTCTTGAGAGCGTCGTTGTCCACGGCGCCTCCTCCCGGGCGAACAGGAAGATGGTAGACGTGCTTCAAGTACTTCGATACAGGGTCGGACTCTTGCGGCAACATCGCACCGTAGGGCCTGACGCTCTCGTCGACCGCGCCGGTCCCGCGCGCGAGAAGAGCCGCGGCCTGCCAGGAGTTGCCTGCTTGTTCGAAGACTTCGTACAGATCATCGGAAATAGCCTCGGCAAGAGTGAAGGCGGGAAGCGCGTCGCTCCGGTTCATGTAGGCGTAGTAGGCGATATGCCACTCCGAAAAATCTTGCTCGACTCCGTCCCGCTTTTTGAAAGTCGATTCCAAGGAGGCCAGAGCGCTGAAAGCCCAGCCGGGGCCATAGTAGGGACCTTGGTTGCGCACAGGGGTCACGCCGGCGTCCCGAAGATCGAAGCTCGCCGGGAGAGCGCCTCTTCCCATCGCTTGAGGAGCTGTTCTCAGCGAGGGCTTCACGTGCGAGAGGTCGAGCGGCGAGGGGCGGTAGCCTGAGCGACGCCCTTCGCCGAGGGCGCTTTGAATGGCGAAAGGGCGCTGCTGCTGGTACTTCAGAAATTCGGGATTCCTCGGCGCCGCCGAAAAGGCGCGGCCATTCGCGGATGCGCAGCCGATGAACACGAGAAGGAGCGAAAAGAGAAGCGAGACGAGGATGAGGAAAGAACGCATCGAACGGGAGAAACTGCACATAAATCCCATAAAAATTCCTCCTTGATGAAGGATCGGCAAAACCTGAGAAGTGGTTGCTGCCAAAATCGGGGAATCGGGCTTTTTGTGAGTTCGCGTCGTCGCCAGTTCGAGACGAGTGTGCAGAGTATCTCTCCGGATGGTTAAAAAAGCATACAAAATTATTAACAAATAATAACAAACACACCGCATTTTGTCAATAACTTCTTATAGTTCTCTATAGTCAGTTGATTCAAGGGCAAGCGAGGTTTCACATACGGATTCCTGCGAGACCGGCATCCGTAGTGCAATTGATACGTGCCTTCGACATCCGCACCCGGCGCCCTATAGAGGGGGTGCGGTACGAGTCGAAGCGATATGCTATGATGTGTTTCAAATCTTCATCCGACAGCGAGGCAGCATGCATCTTTTCGAAACGCTCCGCACATCCGTGCGCTCTCTTCTCTCCAACAAGACCCGTTCCGCGCTCACCATGCTCGGCGTCGTCATCGGCACAGCGGCCGTGATCGCGATGGTCGCCCTCGGCGCGGGGGCCAACCAGAGCATCCAGCGCTTCATCACCGGCGTGGGAAGCAACCTCATGCTCATTCACCCGAAAGCGGTCTCCGTCGGCGGCGCGCGGCAGCAGGCCGGAAGCGGCGCGACGCTGACGCTGGAGGACGCCGAAGCGCTGGAGCGCGAGGCGTTCGCCCTGCGCGGAGTAACGTCCGATATCTACGGCTACGCCCGTCTCGTGTACGGCAACCGGAACTGGTCGGCGCTGACGATGGGGACGGGAGCAGCCGCGTTCGACATCCGTTCGTGGCGCATCGCCGAGGGACGCTTCTTTCTGGACGCCGAGGCGCGGAGCGGGGCCAAGGTAGCGGTGCTGGGGGATACTGTGGCGCGGAACCTCTTCGACGGCGAGAACCCGCTGGAACGAATCGTCCGAGTCCGCAACGTCCCGATGCGCGTGATCGGGGTGCTCGCACCCAAGGGGCAGACGCCGTGGGGACAGGATCAGGACGACGTGGTCTACGTTCCGTTCTCGACGGCGCAGCGCAGGCTCTTCCGGCGGGGCGCGTCGAACACCATCCAGAGGATCACGGCGGCGGCGCTGAACGACGGGGCCGTTCCGGAGGCGGAGCGCGAGGTAACGGCCATCCTTCGACAGCGTCGCGGGCTTGCGGACGGGGAACCGGAGGACTTCGAGGTGCGGAACATGACCCAGATGCTCGACACCGCCACAGAGTCGACCCGCGTCATGTCGCTGCTGCTGGGGGCGGTGGCCTCCATATCGCTGCTGGTGGGGGGCATCGGCATTATGAACATCATGCTGGTCTCTGTGACGGAGCGGACGAGGGAGATCGGCATCCGCATGGCGGTCGGCGCCCGCCCCGCAGACATCCGGGCGCAGTTTCTGACGGAGGCCGTGCTGCTCTCGATCTCCGGGGGCGTCGCCGGCATCGCGCTGGGAGCGTGGGGGTCGAGCGTCGTCACGCGGCTCTTCGAATGGCCGACCGTCGTCTCCGGCGGCTCCGTCGCGCTGGCGTTCACATTCTCGGTCTTCGTGGGCGTCTTCTTCGGCTTCTACCCCGCGTGGAAGGCCTCGACGCTGCACCCGATGGAGGCTTTGGGGCGGGAGTAAAAAAGGAACGAACAGAGCGCGCCCTGCCGGCAGGAGCAAGAGAGGGGAACATCATGGCGCTGGAATACGGCGCCGCGCGCTCCTCAGTCGACGTTTCTCTTCTCCGCGACGACGTACGAGGGGCGGCCCTTCACCTCGTCGAGCAGCTGGGCGAGGTACTCTCCTACGAGCCCGAGCATCATGAGGATGACGCCGTTGAAGAAGAGGCTGACGGCCATCAGGGAGGCCCACCCCTGCACGGCCCTGTTCGTGAAGAGTTTTTCGTAGATGACGACGAGAATGTGGAAAAAACTGACCGCCGAGAGGCCGAAACCGATCCACGTGGCCAGCCTGAGCGGCTTCGAGAAGTTGGTGAAGGCGGTGATCGCCAGCAGGAAGAGTTTGATCGGGGAGTACTTGGTCGTTCCGGCGAACCGCTCCTCGCGGACGTACTCGACGGTGGTCTGCCGGAATCCGGCCCAGCTCACCAGGCCGCGGATGTAGCGGTTTTTCTCGGGCAGCGAGCGCAGGAGGTCGCGCACTGCGCCGTCGATCAGGCGGAAGTCGCCGACGTCGACGAGGACTTCCCTTTCCGAGACGGCCCGAAGCAGTCTGTAAAAGACGGCGGCCGTAACCTTTTTGAAGACGCTCTCCCCTTCGCGTCTGCTTCTCTTTCCGTAGACGATGGCGTACCCTTCGTTCCATTTTTCGATCATCCGCGGAATCACTTCGGGCGGGTCCTGAAGGTCGGCGTCGATGAAGACGACGGCGCGCCCCTTAGAGTAGTCGATTCCCGCGCTCATGGCCGCCTGCTGGCCGAAGTTCCGCGAGAAGGAGATCATCGAGGAACAGGGGTCGCGGTCGCAGATGCGCCGCAGTATGCCGGCGGAGTCGTCGCGGCTGCCGTCGTCCACGAAGAGAAGTTCGTACGCGCCGCCGACGGCGCGCATGACGTCGGTTACGCGCTTCCAGGTTGCCTCCAGGACATCCTGCTCGTTGTAGACGGGGATGATAACCGAGTAGTCGACACTGCGTCCTTCCAAGAGCTCTCCCTCTTTTCTTCAAGATATGCCGTCGTTGCGCACGCTCGGGACCGCCGCTCACGGGCGCGCGGTTTCGATGATTTTCGAGCCGTCCGCGGTGCGGAGGACGACGCCCCCCGCAGCCTCCAGTTTTTCTTCCTTGAGCGACGGGAATCGTTCTCTTTCAAGCGAACCGAGTACAATATACCGCACCGCGTACTTCCCGACCAGCTCGGCGGTCGCGTGAGGGTCCGCAGATTCGTAGAGGGCGCGCACATCCCCGCGCCGCTCTTTCGGCTCCTCCGCGCCGCCTCTCCAGAGCCACTGATGGCCGAACCATCCGAGAGGGGTCGGCAAGCCCGTCGCGGCCGATATTCTGCCGTACCGCGTATAGGCGTCTCCGTCCGCTTCGAGGATCACAGGCTGTCCGGCGACGTTGTCGCGGAACCATTCCACGATCTCCCTGTCGCCCGAGGAGAGGAAGGAGAGCCCGTCGAGACCGCGAAAGCTTCCGGGAGGGGGAAGCGGGCCGTAGTATCCGGGAATCGCCCAGAAGGCGTACGTCATGGGCATGGAGGCGACCATAGCGAAGAGCAGAACGACCGTCGCGCGGAGATTGGGGCCGGCGACAAGACCTCCCGCGATGCGCGCCGCCGCGTAGCCGCTCGCCGCGGCGGCAAGGATGAAGGCCTGGTAGGTGATCTTGAAGACGGTGTTGGCGCGGGGGTACTGCGCGCTGAAGAGATCCTTGACGTACACGGTCTCCGTTATCGCGACAAGACAGAGGGCGGCGGCGAACATGCCGAGCGCGACGATATCCGCTCTCTCGACGCGAAATGCGCCCGTCCCCCGCCGCCGTGCGTGAAGAACGAGCAAAAAGATCAGGAGGCAGGCGGCGAAAAAGAGCTGATACCCCCAGAGCACGGCGAGCTGCCAGAGCGGGCTCGACGCGGCGACGCGGCGGACGCCCTCCGTGAAGCTCTCGAAATGGAGAAGGTAGGGAAGGCACGCCGCAAGAGAGACCGCCAGGAGCGTGCCGAATGCAAGCCCCGCCTCGGCGAGCGCCCGTTTCCGGCGGCCGTGGCGCAGGAGGGACGACGTGAGCGCCGCTCCCGCAAGCACCGTCAGGGAGATCGGGTAGTTCCAGGTGTTGGTCATCCACGTCGCCCCCAGGAGCACCCCGGCCGCGACCTCCATAAGCGGCGGGCGAATGTTCTTCGCAGGCGCGGCGGACATGACCAGCGACGCCCCCATCCCCGCGGCGGCCAGCGATGCCGGGATGTCGAGCGAATGTCCGTGGAGCTCCCCGAGGACGAAGGTGAACAGGGGCACTTCGTGAATGGTTCTGTCGTTCCCCGGAGGACGATAGCCGATGAAGCGGGTCGCGTCCCAATAGTTGTAGGGGGCGGAACGGGCTTCGCGCACGCCCGCGCTTTCGAGCGCTTTCGGAAGCGCTCCGTAGATGAACGGGTGGAGCGTGCCCCCGCCCGCGACCAGCAGAGCCGCCAGCAGCCCGCCGACGACCGCGTTCCGCCGCGCACGGGGAGCGGCGTTCCGGAGCATGCCGTGGACGATGGAGAACGAGAGCGTGAAGGCGAACGAAAAGAGCGTCGCCACCATCAGATTGAAGCCGATCTCCGTCGGCGTCCGTGTAAGACGGCAGAGAAACGCGGTGAAAAAGTGGCCGAAATAGTAGTAGTTTATCGGTTTTCCGGCGAACCACATGTCCGTCGGAGGCATCCATTCGCCCCTCATTGCCGCGTTGAGGAAGCCGAGGTCCATGAACTTTTCGATGCTGTCCAGCTCCGGACGGACGCCGCGAAGGAAGGCCCAGGCAAGCAGACAGAGCAGGAAGAGGTACTCCTCCGCGACGACGATCCGCCGTTTTTCCCGTAAAAAGGCGCGCACCCTCGCCGTCGCCCCCGGAACGGAGTAGTTGACGAGAGCGGCCGCGGCGACGGCGGCGTACGCCGTCCCGTCGGTGAAGGGGGCGAGCCGGAGCGAGGAGAGCAGCCAAACGGCGTACGACGTCAGCAGCAGGCCAAGCAGGCGCGAGAAGAGGTAGCCGCCGTCGTGGAATGCGCGGAAGAGGCGGAGCGTCAGCGGCAGGAACGCCAGGCCGAGCGCGGCCAGCACAAGCCACCAGACGATCAGTCGGTAAAACGAGGGGTGCGCGGCGAACTCGACGAGGAGCGCCGGCAGCGAAGAGAGGCTCACGGCCCGCCCTCCACTCGTTCCTTCCGGAACGGGGCGAGCTCCACTATTTTCGAGCCGTCCGCGGTTCGAAGGACGACGCGCCCCATCGCCTCCAGCCTGCGCTCCTTGAGCGACGGGAACCGTTCCCGTTCGAGCGCGCCGACGACGATGTAGCGAATACCGTACCGATCGACCAGCCGACGAACCGCTTCGCCGTCGTCCGACTCGTAGAGCGTCCGGACGTCGTTCCGCCGCTCGTCCGGACCGTCCGGACTGCCGCGCCAGATCCACTCGTGCGCGTGCCACCCGAGGAGCGTCGGCAGGCCGGTGGCCATGGAGACTCTTCCGTAGCGCGTGTAGCTCTCGCCGTCGGCTTCGAGGATGACGGGGTTTCCCTCGACGTTCCGGCGGAACCACTCCACGATCTCGGCGTCGGCCGCCGGAAGAAAGGCGAGCCCGTCGAGGCCCCGGTAGCGGGCAGGTTCCGGGAGCGGACCGTAGAAACCCGGGATGGACCAGTAGGGGTACGTCAGGGGCATTGCCGCGACCGCGGCGAAGAGCAGGACAAACGCTGTGCGGCGTTTCGGGCCGAAGGAGGAGGATCCCGCGACGCGCGCCGCCGTGTACCCGCTCGCGAGCGCGAAGAGGAGCGCGGCCTGGTAGGCCATTTTGAACATTGTGTTCGCTCTGTGGTACTTCTGGACATAGATGTCCTTCACATAGACGATCTCCGGGATGGCGACGAGGCAGAACGCCGCCGCGAACATGGCGAGCGCGGCGACGTCGGAGGGAGAGAGCGCAGTCTCCGGAATGCCGAGCAAGCGCGTCCGCCGGGCGTTCGCCCGTATCCGGCAGAGGAGAAAGAGGCCGAAGCAGACGGCGAAGAAGGTCTGATGCCCCCACACGATCCCGAGCTGCCAAAGCGGACTGTTGGCCATGACCCTGTACACGCCCTTCGTCATGTTCTCGAAGTGAAGGTTGAAGGGGAGCGCCGCCGCCTGCGAGACCACCAGAAGCGCCGCCGCCGCGATGAGCGTCTCGGCGAGCGCGCGGAAGCGAAGGCCGTGCCGCCTCAGCGCGCAGACGAACGCCGCGCCGCACAGCACCAGCAGATAGATGGGGTAGTTCCACGTATTGGTCATCCACGTCGTCCCCAGGAGGACCCCGGAGAGCGCCTCGACGGCGGGCGCGCGAATTACGAACGTCCCCGGCGGAGAAAGAAGCATCGAAACGCCTATTCCCAACGACGCGAGGGAGGTCGGGGTGTCGAGGACGTGGCCGTGCAGGTCGGAGAGCACGAAGGCGTACGCGGGAAACTCGTGAATAGGTTTGTCCCCCGGCGGAGACTCGCTCCCGATGAAACTCCTCGCGCCGGGGTACCAGTAGCGTTCGACCTCCCCATCGTACAGCCCGGCGCTCTTGAGCGCGGGGAGGAGCGTCCCGTAGACGAACGGGTGCAGGTTGGCCCCGAGCGTCACCAGCAACGCGGCGAGCAGACCGCCCGCGACCGCCTTTTTGACGCTCCGAAGATTCGTCCGCAGGAGCATGTTGAAGACGATGGAGAACGAAAGCGCGAAGGAGAACGCGAAAAGCGCCGCGATCATAAGGTTGTACGCGATCTCCGGCGGCGTTCCCGTCAGTCTGACGAGAAAGGCGGCGACGAAGTGTCCGAAGTAGTAGTAATTGACCGGCGCGCCCGAGAACCACATGTCGGCCGGAGGCATCCATTCGGCGCGAAGGACGGCGTTGACCAGGCCGAAGTCCATGAACTTCTCGATTCCCTCGATGTCGGGCTTGAAGCTCCGCAGAAGCGTCCACGCGAGAAAGGCGAAGAGGAAGAGATACTCCTCCGCGAGGACGACCTTCCGCTTCTCCCGGAAGAAGGCGCGCACCCCGGCGAACGACCCGGGCACGGCGTAGTGGATCAGGGCGGCGGCCCCCGCGACGGCGAAAACGACGCCTTCGGAGAACGGCGCGACGCCGAGCGAGGAGAGCAGCCAGACCGTATACGACGAGAGCAGAAGGCCGAGCAGGCGGGAAAAGAGATACCCTCCGTCGTGAAAGCCTTTAAAGACGGCCAGCGTCAGCGGAAGAAAGGCGAGGCCGAGAAGAACGAGCGACAGCCACCAGAGAACGGCCATACGCAAAGGGGCCGTCGTCAGGAATTCGAGGAACAGCTCCGCCGCCCGGCATGCGACGCGAAGAGCTCCGTCCACTGCGCTCACCTCGTCAAAAAGAAGATGCCGCTCACGATCAGCGCGATGCCTGCAAGCTGCGCCGCCCCCATGCTCTCCCCCAGCCAGACGCGGGAGACGGCGGCGAGCGTCAGCGCGATCGCTCCGGTCATCATCGGATAAGCGACGCCGACGTCGAGCTTGATCAGCATCAGCCCGTAGGCGGCGAACGCCCACCCGTAGCAGAACACCGCAAGGTAGACCCTCGGATTTTTCATCATGAACAGAACCGCTTCGACCCCGGCGCCTCCGTCGAACTCCCTCATCCCCATCTTCAGAAAGATGTTCGCGGCGACATTCAGAAGCACCGTGAGCGCGACGACGAGATACGCCATCACGCCCCGTCCGGAGCGCGACCCATGGCGGCGCTCCCGTGCGTCCGTTCCAGCCTCATCATGCGGATCCCCTCTTTCGTGTCGGCTTTTTCAACCGCTCTATTCTAGAATATTTTCGGGTTGAAAGATACGCCTCCAGCGGAAGAGGGGAAGCGCTTTTCCGGAGAAGAGACGCCGCATGAAGAACGACGGCGGAAAGAAGAAGCGCGCCCTTCGTCTCCGGCCGGAGAATAGCGGCGCGCTCTCTTTTCACTGTGTCGCAGGTGGTTCTTCCCCCTGCGATTGATTGCGGCTACCGCCTTTTTCTGCCTCCCGCGAGCAGCACAAGGGGCGCGAACAGCGCAAGCAGCGTACGGGAGAAGCCTCCGGCTGTGCAGCCGCCGCCGCTTCCGCTGGGTCCGTCGGGGTCATCGGGGTCGCTTTTCTTCACGCCCTCCACGATGAAGGCCGGATCCGTCACGCCGCCGTTCTCTTTTTCGTCGAGGTCGAAACGGCCGCCGTCCTTTATGGCGAGCGCGACGAGACAGTTCGCGGAGATACGTTCGTCCGCTTCAAGAACCCGCTTCAGCGTCTCGACGCCTGCGGCGGTCTCCACTTCGACCACCGCGGCGCAGCCGTCCCGCAGGTCTTCGAGCGTATACGCCCGCTCGAAGGCTTCCGCGATCTTCGAGGAGATCTCCTTCACCACCTGCAGACGATCCGACCGTTTACCGATGAATCCCTCCGGAATCCTGAAGAAGACGATCGCCGTCGCCACGCCGTCCGAGGCCGTCAGCGCGCTTCCCTGCGCGTCGAGCACGGCGCGGAAGACCGCAAGGGGCGAGCCTTCCGCACCCTCTGGAATGTCGATATCGTCCAGAAGCTCGCCCAGCCGCTCCATGCCTTCTTCCGTGATGTACACCCGCCCTGCGTCGTCAATGGTCAGGAGATCGATGATGGACTCTATCCGCTCGTCCGGAACGAGGGCTTCGCTCAAGACTTTCCACAGCGCGTCCCGCTTCTGCTCGGGCGTGGGATTCGGCGGCAGCGTCACTACCAGCGGCGTCGGCACGGACGGACGGGAGCCTTCCGGAAGAGGCGTATCCGGCGGGACGACGGGAGGCTCGACCGGCGGCAGCGGTGTCGGCGTGGGGGTGGGGGGCGGAGTAGGTGTGGGGTCAGGGTCAGGGTCAGGAGTGGGCGTAGGCGTGGGCGTGGCCGTCGGCGTCGAGGTCGCCGTATATGTTCCGCTCGTTTCGGTCGTGACGTCCTCCGAGACGACGACGTTTTGATCGGAGGGCGTATCCCACCCCGCGACATCCGAGAAGGAGACGACGTAGACGCCGACGGGAACGCCCGGCACGGTCTGTCCCGAGACGTAGCTCCCTACGCCGTCGAGGCTCCACCGAGCCTCGACGGGACCCACGATGGTAACGCGCACGGAACCCGTATGGGAAGTTATCTTCGCCGCGAAGGCGTCGAAGAAGCCGCCGCCTTTGTATGAACTATCCGGCCAACCCGCAACCACGGGAAAGTTCGCCGATCCCGTATAGCCCGTCACGTAGGCGTTCCCCCAAGCGTCCACCGCGATTCCGCTTCCTGCATCGTCCCCCGAGCCGCCGATATAGCCGCAGTAGGTCAACTCCGTCCCGTCGGCCTTCACCTTCGCCGCGAAGGCGTCGGAAGAGCCGCCGTTGTACGTCGAATACGGCCAGTCCCCGGACACGGGGAAGTTCGTCGATGTCGTCGATCCCGTCATGTAGGCGCAGCCCGCGCCGTCCACCGCGATGCCGCTTCCTGCATCGTTCCCCGTACCGCCGATGTAGCCGCAGTAGGTTAACCCCGTCCCGGCGGCGTTCACCTTCGCCACGAAGGCGTCGGAAGAGCCGCCGTTGTACGAATCATCCATCCCTTCCTCGGTCACGGGGAAGGCATTTGCTTTAGTGGAGGCCGTCCCCCCCGTCACGTAGGCGCAGCCCACGCCGTCGACAGCGATGCCTTCCGCTGTATCGGCATTTGTGCCGCCGATGTAGCCGCAGTAGGCAAGCCCCGACCCGTCCGCGTTCACCTTCGCCGCGAATACGTCGAAATAGCCGCCTTTGTGCGAATTATCCGGCCATGCGATCACGGGGAAGCCATTCGCTTCGGTGGAGGACGTATAGCCCGTCACGTAGGCGAAGTACCAGTCGTCCACCGCGATGCCGCTTCCAAAATCATCCCCCGTGCCCCCGATGTAGCCACAGTAGGCAAGCCCCGACCCGTCCGCATTCACCTTCGCCACGAAGACGTCGGAAGGACCCCCGTTGTACGATGCATCCGGTCCCTCCGTCACGGGGAAACTCCCCTGCTCGGAGGCCGTACTGCCCGTTACGTAGGCGTTCCCCCAAGCGTCCACCGCGATGCCTTCCGCTGTATCGCCATTCGAGCCGCCGATGTAGCCGCAGTAGGCAAGCCCCGACCCGTCCGCGTTCACCTTCGCCACGAAGGCGTCGAAATCACCCCCGTTATACACTAGATCCGGCCCGACCAGTACGGGGAAGTCCGTCGACGAGGACGTCCGCCCCGTCACGTAGGCGTTCCCCGAAGCGTCCACCGCGATGCCGAATCCTTCATCTTTCCCCGTGCCGCCGATGTAGCCGCAGTATTCCAGGTCCGTCCCGGCGGCGTTCACCTTCGCCACGAAGGCGTCGAAAGCGCCCCCGTTGTAAAAACGATCCGGCCCGACCTTCTCGGGGAAACTCCCCTCGCCGGAGGCTGTATGGCCCGTCACATAGGCGCAGCCCGTTCCGTCCACAGCGACGCCGGTTCCTATATCCTCCCCCGAGCCGCCGCCGATACAGCCGCAGTAGACCAGCACCACGGGGTCGATGATCAGCTCCTTCGTCGGGTCGTAACCCCCCACGGAGAATCCGTAGTCCAGCGCGGCGTCGAGACTTTCTTCGCCGCTTCCGGACACCCTCCGTCCGAGCGCGTAGGCCGCTCTCACCGTCACGCGCCCCTCCTCCGTCTCCTGCCAGGCGGCAGGCGCGGCGTCCCTCAGGACGCCCGCGGTTGTGACGATCTCCAGCCCTCCTCCAGCGTCGGCGGAGAGACGCTCCGCCCCCCGGTAGGCAAGACGAATCCGCTTCGGGTCCGCTCCGGGACGGACGACGAACCGGTACTTCAGATGGTTCGCGTCGCCGTCGTACACAAGGTCGATCCCCGGCCAGAGGTCTCTGTACACGATGCTGTTGTAGGCGGAGACTCCGGACAGGTGCTCGTTCTTCGGCCCCTTGAAGTAGGAGATCACGGTCTCGGCTGGCCGCTCCCCTTCGGGGCGGACGCGTTCGGCGTCCACGAAACCGAGCTTCAGGGTCCACCGCTCGCGGGGCGCTTCTCGTTCTTCGCGCGGCTTTCCGGCCCCTTCGAGGAGAGATTCGAGGCGGCGCGTTCCGCGGCTTTCGCTTCCGGATTCGCGCGGCACGAGGATAGAAAAGGCGAGACCTTCGGAGGTGAAGTAGAGGGTCTTGTCGCTTCCGTGCACGGTGAAGGCGACCTCCGGGGCCGATTGCCCCTCGTTTTTCACGAAGAGCAGGGGAAACCTCCCGTAGCCGCCTTCGAGCCGGGCCGCGGCGCTCTCGTTCGAGGCGCCGGCGGGGCAGAGAGCGTTCGGGGCGCGCCTCTCCCGGATTTCCGCGAGACTGCCGTCCACCCTCGAAGCGAACTCCGCGAAGACCTTTCCCCGGTCGAAGCCCGACGGAAAACGCTCCCCCGGAAAGGCCCCGGCGGAGAGCGCGGAACCGAGGAGCGCGAGGAGAGAGACGAGGAGGAGCAGAAACGCTCTTCGTCCAAAAATGGAAGTACGGTGTTGGTGCGTCCGGTGCATCGCGGTAGGACCTCCCTTTCGTGCGCGCCGACGGACGAAGCGCGGCGCGGTCGTCCCGCGCCTTTCCACGAACCGGTGCACCCCCACGCCGCCGCCCGACACGGAAGAAACGGCGAAACCCTCAACTGATGTTTTTTAATACACTGAATACTCCTAAATAAACGACAAGTCAAGCGTTTTACTGTATTAAAAATGTACTTTCCGTGCACGCCGCCGCGCACCTTGCTCCACTTCGGAAACGATCTCGAACGGAGAGTACCGTTCCTCCGGTCGGTCGCGCCCCGGACGGTTACGCCGCTCGTCCGCGCACGACGTCCGAAGAGAGACGCCTGGGACGCGGCCTCTTTCGCTCTGGCTTTTTGCACCATCCTCTTCTACAATAAATCCCGTCGACGATACGTCTCCGGCGGGTGTCCGGAGCTTACGGAAGAGGGGAACCCAATGGCACGACAGGTAAAACAAGGACGAATCGAAACCGAACCGGACGCCGCGCCGCTCGCGCTCTCGCTGGGCGCGCTTCTGGGGAGGGAGGAGGTCGTTCGGGCGCCCGAAGACGTTCCACCGAAAGAGGAGAAGACCACCAAACCGCCGAGGGAGCTTCCCGTACGGGTGATTCTCTCGCGCGAGACGAAGGGACGCGGGGGCAAGACCGTCACGCGGCTTTCCTTTAGAGAAGGCGCGCCCTCCGATACCGACGGGCTTGCGAAAAAACTCCGCACCGCGATGGGGTGCGGAGGAACGGTGGAGGGAGACGACATCGTGCTCCAGGGCGACCAGATCCAGCGGGCCGCAGAGTGGTTCGCAGCCCGCAAGGTTCGGGTGACCGGGGCGCGCTGACGTCTCCCGGGAACGCGGACGCTATTCCGTTTCCTCCTCCCGACCGGCCAGAAGCGCCCGGACCGAGAGCGCCGATATTCCGTGGTCGACGCTGTTCGCCATCTCTCCGCTCTCGGTCAGCATCTTGAGCAGCTTGTCCGTCTCGGACTCCACCGCCGTACCGCACTTTCCGCAGACCGTAGCGCCCGAAGCAAGCGTGGCGCCGCAGTTGCCGCATGTTCCGCTGCTGCCCGTGGACGCCTCGCCCGTGCCGGACGACGCGGGGGCCCCCGACGTCTTCTGCGTCTGCGTCGTGCCGGACGAAGAGGATGCCGCCGCGTTTTCCTGCTCCTTCGACGCGCTCTTCTCCTCCGAGTTGACGCGCACGTTGAGCTGCGTCATCGCCTGTGCAACTCCCTGAATTTCCATCGACATTCTTTCCTTCACCTCCATACCCTTGTGTGAACGCGCGCCGGTTTCGCCTCCTTTCCGGACACGACGCCGTTTCTCCTTATGCTTTTCGGCGAAGAGGGGAAAAGAGATCGTCAAGGAGAGGTCTTTTTCAGCGAAGAAGTGCAAAGAAAGGCAAAGAGGGACGCTCTCCGCCACAGCTCTTGCTATACTGTGGAAGCGCGTCCGGGCGCGCGGAGAGGAAGAGGAACCATGCGAAACATACTGCTGATCGACGACGACGTGGAGCTGTGCGAACTGCTCGCGGCGTTTTTTTCCGGGGAGGGGTTCGAGTTTTCCGCCGTCCACGACGGCCCTTCCGGAATTGCGGAGGCCCTGTCGGGCGCCTGCAGCATTGTGATTCTGGACGTCATGCTGCCGGGGTGCAGCGGCTTCGACGTACTGCGCGAGATCCGGACGAAGAGCCGCGTCCCGGTGCTGATGCTCACCGCGAAAGGAGAGCACGTCGACAGGATCGTGGGGCTGGAGTTGGGCGCGGACGACTACGTGCCCAAGCCCTTCAACACGAGAGAGCTGGCCGCGCGGGTCCGGGCGGTGCTGCGCCGGACGGAGCCGGGAAATGGCGACGAGCATTCCGAGGAGATCGGCGACCTTGCGATGAACACGCTGTCGCGTTCCGTCTCGGTCGGCGGGCAGGCCGTCGAGCTGACGGGGACCGAGTTTCGCCTGCTGGAGCTGCTGATGCTGTCGGCGGGGCATGTCGTCCCGCTCGACAAAATCTCGCGGGAGGTTCTGGGACGGCGCTACTCCGCCTTCGACCGGAGCATCGGCGTGCACGTCAGCAACCTCCGGCGGAAGACCGGTCCCTACAGCGACGGCTCGGAGCGCATCCGGAACATACGCGGCGAAGGGTACGTTCTCGTCTTTCCCGACCGCCCCGAGACGGGAAGGGAGCGTGTCGCGCCGTGAAGCGCCTTTCGCTCTTCTGGAAGGTCTATCTGGGATTCCTCCTCGCGCTCTTTCTCTCGCTCGCGGTCAATGAAATCTTTTTCACGATCGAGAAGTCCCGCCAGACGTTCCAGCCTCCCGAAGAACTCCTGCGTCTGTTGACGTGGTCCGCGGAGTCCATTGCCGAGGACATTCGTCGTCCTCTTGAACGCGGCGACGAGGAGGTCGTCCGTTCGCTTCTGGCGCACGCGGAGACGGCGAGCGGCGTCGAACTGTCGCTCCTCCCCCCCGGCGAACGGGCCGAAACCGCGCGGAACCGCCCGGGAGTCGTAGCGGTTGATATCCCCGTCGCGACGTCCGGAGCAACGTACGGGCTTGCTGCGGAATTCTCACTCTTCCGCGGAAGACCGCCCTTTCCTCCGCGCCACTGGTGGATGTTCCTGATCCCGATGGGCATCGGCGCGCTGCTTTGCCTGGTGCTCGTACGGCATATCGTCGCCCCGATTCTCGCGCTGCGCGAGGCGGCCGTTCGGCTCGGCGGAGGGGATCTGAAGGCCAGAGCGGGAGAATCAGTCACTTTGCGGGGCGACCATATCGCCGATCTCGGCAAGGCGTTCGACGGCATGGCCGAGAGAATCCAGGAGCTTCTGACCTCGCAGCAGCGCCTGATGGGCGACATCTCGCACGAATTGCGCTCGCCTCTCCAGCGCCTCGACGTCGCGCTGACACTCGCGCGCAAGGGGTGTTCCCCCGACGCCGCGGAGTTTCTGGACAGGGCCGGACGGGACGCCGAACGAATGAACGAAATGGTCGGCCAGATTCTCGCGCTCTCCCACGCCGAACTGTACCCGCGCGAGAGCCTCGACGCTCCTGTCGACCTCCGCCGGTTGCTTGAAGAAATTGCGGAAGACGCCCGTTTCGAGGGTGCGGACGAGGGAAAGGAAGCTCTCGCGTCGATCATACCCCGGACGATAGAGATTCACGGAGACGAGCAGCTGCTCAGGAGCGCCGTGGAAAACGTCGTCCGCAACGCGCTGCGCGCCACGCCCTCCGGCGGCACAGTCGAAATGCGCGCGGAGATACGGGGAGAAGAGATCGTCCTCGCTGTACGCGATCAGGGACCGGGAGTTCCCGACGAGGAGCTGAAGCGCATCTTCCGCCCCTTCTACCGGCTGGACGCCTCCAGGGACCGCAAGAGCGGAGGCACGGGGCTCGGGCTCGCCATCGCCGAACGCGCGGTCCGCTGCCACGGCGGAATGATCGTCGCGCGCAACGCACCCTTCGGCGGGCTCATCGTCGAGATCGCGCTGCCGTTGCACCGCGCTCCGGAGAGGCCCTGACGGAGTTCACAACCTCTGGAGAAAGAGGACAGCCCGCCGGAAAAGACATTCGTCCTATCATGCGGAGAGACGGTGGGAGCTGCTCCAGTCCTCCTCTCCGCCGAGAAAAACCGCGGATTCGACCGGATGAAAATCATTTGACGAAACCACTCGTTCGCATTAGCATTAGTCACGCCCGGCGCACGCCGGGAACATTCGGACTTTCCGAAAATCGACGCGAGCGAGAGTGACTGAGACCCATGATATCGTCCCGAAAAGAGAGATTGTACGGCGTATTCCTTGTTCTTCTGGCGAGCATGTGCTGGGGGACCACCGGCACGTTGCAGGCGCTGGCCCCCGAGGGGGCGCCCCCCCTCACCGTCGGCTCGATCCGCATCACGCTCTCCGCGCTGATCCTGCTGCCATGGTGCGTCTGGCGGGACGGCGGAATCGGCTTTTTGCGCAGGACGTCGCTCCCCGCCCTTCTGGTGGGCGTCGCGGGGCTTGTGGGCTTTCAGTTTTCCTTCTTCACCGCGCTCAAACTGACGGGCGTCTCCATCGGCACGATGATCGCCATCGGCGCGTCGCCCATGTTCGCCGGGGCGCTCGGTTCGCTGGTGCAGCGCGAGCCCCTTTCCGTCCGCTGGTTCATCTCGACGGCGGTCGCCGTCTCCGGTTGCGCACTGCTGGTCCTCGGCGGCTCCTCCGGCCCGATGCTCCTCGATCCGCTGGGAATCTCCCTCGCCTTCGCGGCGGCGCTCTTCTACGCATTGATGGGGCTGGGGTTCAAGATGCAGGGGGCGACGCTGAACGACACTCAGACGATCGCCGTCACCACAGGAACCGCCTTGATCGTCGCCCTTCCGGTGCTTCTCTCGCTGGACTCTTCGTGGATCTTCACCCGCGCCGGACTGGGGATCTCCTTTTCTCTCGGCTTCGCCACCATGGCCCTGCCGATGAGCCTCTTCTCGCTGGGGCTGCGGAAGATCTACCTCCGGGACGCCTACACGATCTCCCTCGCCGAACCGCTCACCGCGTGCATCCTCTCCGCGCTGGTGCTCGGGGAACGGCTCTCCCCCCTCTCCATCGGGGGCGCGGCCTTGATCTTCTGCGGTATTCTGCTGCTTCCCGTCGCGTCGGAGGGCGGGGGCGAGCCGGAGAAAAACCCGGCATGACGCATACCTATATATAAGGAGGACTTCATGACCGAACGCACAGATCTTTTCGTTACCGGACCTGTCCCGATGTTTTTGTCGGGGAACGAGGCGATCGCCGAGGGCGCCCTCGCGGCGGGGGCGCGGTTCTACGCGGGGTACCCGATCACGCCATCCTCGGAGGTCGCGGAGGCGGCCGCGCGGAGGATGCCGGAGGTCGGCGGCGTCTATATCCAGATGGAGGACGAACTCTCGAGCATGGCGGCGATCATCGGCGCGTCGGCGGCGGGCAAGAAGGCCTTTACCGCGACCAGCGGCCCGGGATTCTCGCTGATGCAGGAGAACCTCGGCATGGCCGCGATGGGCGAAATTCCCTGCGTGGTGGTGAACGTCCAGCGCTCCGGCCCCTCGACCGGCATGGCGACCAAGCCGGCGCAGGGGGACGTGATGCAGGCGCGCTGGGGGACGCACGGCGACCACGGGATGATCGCGCTGGCTCCGTCGTCGGTGCAGGACTGCTACGACATGACCATCCGCGCCTTCACCCTAGCCGAGAGGTACCGCACGCCCGTGGTGCTGCTGGCCGACGCCGCGATCGCGAAGCTGCGGGAGCGGGCCGTCTTTCGCGTTCCTTCCTCCGAAGAGGTCATCGAACGTGCGATGCCTCACTGCCCCCTCGAAGAGTTCCGCCCGTTCGCCGTCGACCCGGAGGAGCGCGCGATCACGCCCCTTCCCCCCTTCGGCGGCGACTACGTCATCCGCATCACCGGCTCGATGCACGACGAGCGGGGCGGACAGAACGCCACCCCGGAGAATGCGGACCGAGTGATCCGGCACCTGACGGACAAGCTGGAGAAGAACCGCGCCGACATCATCCGGGTGCGCGAATACGCCCTCGACGACGCGGAGTACGCGCTCGTCTCCTTCGGCTGTTCCGCCCGCGCCTCGCGCGCGGCGGTGAAGCAGGCCCGCGCCCTCGGGAAGCGCGTCGGCCTGCTGGAGCTGACCACCCTCTGGCCCTTCCCCGACGACGAGGTGCGTTCGCTGCTCTCCCGCGTGAAGGGCGCCGCCGTGGTGGAGATGAATCTCGGACAGGTCGTGCGCGAGGTGCGGCGGCTGAACGACTTCGGCATCCCCGTCCTCGGCGTCCACCGGGTCGACGGGATGCTCGTCGCGCCCGCCGACATTCTCTCCCGCACGGAGGAGGCGTTCTCATGAGCATGCTCACGTATCTGGACTACCTCGCGGCGCACAAGCTCCCCACCATCTGGTGCCCCGGCTGCGGCAACGGCATCGTGCTCAAGGC
>JAHDKR010000108.1 GCA_018436785.1 Synergistaceae bacterium
CACGTGGGCGAGCTGGATGAAGAGGTTGTCGGGGTCGACCACGGCGCTC
Source organism: Synergistaceae bacterium (assembly GCA_018436785.1). Taxonomy (GTDB): domain Bacteria; phylum Synergistota; class Synergistia; order Synergistales; family Aminobacteriaceae; genus JAAYLU01. Next base: position 50 of record JAHDKR010000108.1, read on the forward strand.
TCGCTCTCCCCCGAGAAGAGCCACTCCGGATTGATCGCGAGGTACTGGTCCAGCGGCAGGTTGTCCAGCAACAAAAAAACGGAGGATTTCGCCCCCTTCCGTCCTGCGCGCCCCGCCTGCTGCCAGAAGGAGGCGCGCGTTCCGGGGAAGCCCACGAGCACGGCCGTGTCCAGCCTCCCGATGTCGATGCCCAGCTCCAGCACATTGGTCGCCACAAGCCCGCGCAGTTTGCCGCCCGCCATCTTGTCCTCGATGGCTCGCCGTTCCAGAGGCGTGTAGCCGCCCCGATAGCCGGAGATCAGGTCGGAGAGGTCCTCCCCCGAAAGCGCGCGCCCTTCGGCCTTCAGATGGTCGCGGGACTCTTTCAGCACCACCTCCACCGCGTTGCGCGACTTGCAGAACGCCAGAAAAGCGGACTTCCGCAGGACGAGCTGCGCGATGAGCCCCGTCGCCTCGCGAGCCGGGGAGATCCTGAAAGCCCCTCCCTTGACGAGCGGCGGCTGCCACAGGTAGTAGCGCTTCTCGGGCGCGGGAGAGCCGTCCTTCGAGACCAGCGAGAAGGGCGCGCCGCAGATCTTCTCCGCAAGCTCGACGGGGTTCGCGATCGTCGCGGAGCTGCACAAAAAGCGCGGCGAGGAGCCGTAGTAGCGGCATATCCTGGCGAGGCGCTTCATCAGGTTGGCGAGGTGCGACCCGAACGCCCCCCTGTAGGAGTGCAACTCGTCCACCACGACGTACTTCAGGTTCGCGAACAGAAAGTTGAAGCCGAACGAGCCGTGGTTCGGCAGGAAGGTCGCGTTCAGCATCTCCGGGTTGGTCAGGATGATGTTCGCGCTGCTTCGGATGCGGCTTCGCTCGTTCGGCGGCGTGTCGCCGTCGTAGATTCCCGCCTGGACGCGCCCCGCGCCGAAGTGCTCCAGCAGGGGCGATAGGGCGCGGAACTGGTCGCTCGCCAGCGCCTTGGTGGGGTATAAAAAGATCGCCCGCGTCCTCGAATCCTCCAGGATCGCCTGCAGAATCGGCAGCAGAAAGGCCAGCGTCTTCCCGCTCGCTGTGGACGTGGTGACGACCGTGTTTTCGCCGTCCATCGCACGGTCGAACATTTCCGCCTGATGCGAGTAGAGCGCGTCGATCCCGTGCGACCGGAGGTAGCGCCGGATTTCGGGCGACATTCGCTCCGGAAAGTCCGCGAAGGACGCGGCGCGCTCCGGCGTCACCCTCTCGAAAACAATTTTGTCCCTGAACGCATCGACGGCGTGCATACCTATTCACCACGTTTCATAAGAAGATAGCCTCCGGTAGTCTGAACTTTTTGCGCTTGGAGCGTGACACGTTGAGTTTGTTTATATCTCTATCCCGAGCAGGTGTTTCGCGAGCAGGCCGATTACGAAGGAGATCGCCGCGACGCTCAGGCTGATGGTTCCCATCTCCGCGAAGCGCGGCCAGAAGGGGATTGACTGCACTACCGAAACGTAGTAGTTGAACACGGCGATGATCATCACCACCACAGCCAGCAGGATGGCGAACGCCGCCAGGTAGAGACTGTTGGGCAGCAGCAGGTAGGGGAGCACCATCAGCGCAACGGTGACCAGATAGGCCATACCGGTGTAGAAGCTTGACTTGAGCGCCTTCGCGTTTCCGTCGGCGCGTTCGGCCAGGTAGTTTGACGCCGCCATCGAGAGCGTCGCCGAGACGCCGGTGATGATTCCCGAAAGAGCGACGAGCCGGGTGTTCATCAGCGCGAAGGTCAGTCCGGCGATCGTGCCGGTGAGCTCCACGAGCGCGTCGTTCAACCCCAGCACCATGGATCCGATGTAGTGCAGCCGTTCTTCGTCCACCATCTCCATGAGGCGGTCTTCGTGCTCCTCTTCTTCCTTCATAATGGTCCGCGCTTCTGGAATTTCCTCTTCAATTTCGCGCAGCTCCTGCGCCCCGAAGGTCTCCCCGATCTCGAAGAGCTTGATGGTGAAGGTGTCGCCCAGGAGCATGTGTATGATTTTGTAGAAGAAAATCTTGAGCATGTTCGGGCGGAGTTCCTGTCCGGTGTACCCTTTCCACGTCTTGTAATGGCTCCGTTCCGCCTTCGCGATTTCCATCAGAGCGGTTCTGTTGCCCTCGTCCTTCTGACGTCCGGCGATATACTCGTACAGGATGCTGGAGGTCAGCTCGTCGCGCTGGAACTGTAGAATCCGTTGAAGTATGGATGGACTCGGTTGATGTTTCATATTTTTGCCTGCCTTTCACATTTTCTGCAGAGAGCTTGAGGATTTTGCGATAGTATGTAACTTTTTATTATACCATGTGAAATTTATGTCGAAACGTCTTTGGCGCTCGGCGGACGACGTTGTGAATTTGGGAACATTTTTGCCGAACGGGTGTGGACTTCGGTTGTACACGCTGCTACAATGAGGAAAATATCGTCTTGCAAAGTGAAATGAAGTCTCCTGAAAATATGCAGCCGGGTTTTCTTGAAACATCCGGAGAGACGGGAAAACGTCCGATACGGAACTCTTGAGGGGGTGAACGCGGTCTGTCTCAGTCCGGAGAAGGGTGGGAATGGCGCCGGAGCTTGAATGCTCCAAGGACGCCGGGCCGGTTGACTGCAACCGGAACAGATCGTTTTATTCCGAGAGGAGTGCGTTGAATGCGAAAGGTTACTCGGTATTTCTTGCTTGTTTCCGCGCTTGTTGTTCTTGCATGCCTTGTCCGCCCCGCCGCGGCCGCCCCGGAGACGGTGCTCCGTTTCGCGGGACAGTTTCCTGCGGAGCACACGTCGACGAAGCTGATGCAGCAGCTGGCCGACGAGGTGAAGGAGAAGACCGGCGGGCGAATAGAGATCAGGCTCCACCCCGACAACGAACTTGGCGACTATACGCTCATTTTTGAGGAGCTGATCCGCGGTTCCATCGATATGGCGGCGATCACCGTTCCCAGCCAGTTCGATCCGCGGCTGGAGCTCTGCAACATCAACGGCTTCGTCCGGACGTTCGACGAGGCCAGAACGGTCTTCGCTCCCGACGGATGGGTATTCAAGAAGATGGACGAGTTGAACTCTGCGCTCGGCGTGAAACTCCTCGGCTTCCAGTTCGAAGGGTTCATCGGCATCGGAAGCACCAAGCCCGTGAACGAGCCGTTGAATCCCGAGGTCAAAAAAGGAATCCTGCTGCGCATTCCGAACATGGAGGTCTTCAAGCTCGGCGCCGAGGCGATGGGCTACCGGACGATCACCATCCCGTGGGATGAGGTGCACGGCTCGCTCCAGAACGGCTTTGCCGAGGGAGTGTACGGAATGACGCCCGCGGCGGCGTACACCATCCTTAAGGACGTGATCAAGTACTGGTATGACCTGCGCCACTCGGTGGAGAATCTGAACTACATGATGAGCCTGAAGACTTGGGAGAATCTCTCCGAGGAGGATCGCGGAATCATCCAGAACGCCTGCGCGAAAATCTCCGCAGTCAGCGTCTACCTCGCCGAGAAGGATCAGGAGAAATACCTTCAGAGTATGCGCGACGCCGGTATAGAAGTGCACACGTATACGCCCGAGGAGCTGGCGCCGCTGTTCGTCAAGGTGTCCGCGACGTGGGACAAGCTCGCCGAGCGCTTCTCGCAGGAGCTGATCGACGAGTTCAAGAAGGAGTTCGCCCGGCAGTAGCGTTCGGGCTTCCGCCAGGATATGAAAAGGGGCGTCCTCTTTCCGGGCGCCCCTTTTTCCTGCTCTCCGTTGGTTCTGCGACTATTTGATGCAGACCGACTCGATGTCTCTTGGAAAATGGTTGAGCGCCTCGCCCGTTCCGTCGGGGCGCACGGCGACGATGTTTTCGATCCTGATGCCGAACTTCCCCGGCAGGTAGATGCCCGGCTCGACGCTGAAGACGTTCCCCGGCTCGAGCGGCTTGTCGTTCCCCTCGATGATGTAGGGGGATTCGTGCACCGCGAGACCGATCCCGTGCCCCACGCGGTTGAAGAAGTAGTCTCCGTACCCCGCGTCGACGATGACCTTGCGCGCCGCCCTGTCGACCTCCTGGCCGGTGACTCCGGGCTGTACCGCCGCTTCTCCGGCGGCCTGGGCCTGCCGGACGATCTCATACACTTTCCTCTGCTCCTCGGTCGGCGTGCCGACAAAGAACGTGCGCGTCGTGTCCGAACAGTAGCTCATATGGCGGCCGCCGAGGTCGAGGATGATTACGTCGTTCTTCTCGATCACCCGCTGGTCTCCGCCGTAGTGCGGCATGGAGCCGTTGGGGCCGCTGGCCACGATAGGGCTGAAGGAGATGCCGTTGGAACCCGCTTCCTCGAAAAACTCGGGGATTTTCTTCGCGATCTGCCGTTCGGTCATTCCGGGGCGGATAAAGCCGTGCAGCTTCCGCACAACCTCGTCGACCATACGGGACGCCTCCCTCATGTACCCAAGCTCCTCCTCGTCCTTGCGGGAGCGGAGCGGGTCGAGCACCTTGCCGCCATTGCACATCCGCAGCTCCATCGCGTCTCTGATCGCGAGCATATCGATCGCCCGCACGCCGTCGTTGAACGCGATCTTTGCGCCGACGAGCCCGAGGTGTTCGCACCCCCGCCGGAACGCGCCGGTGAAGCCTTCGTGGTCGTTCCACTCGGCGTAAAAGGGAACGTCGCCGAACGCCTTCACCATCTCCTCCTTGTAGAGCAGGGGGGTCATCGAGAAGCAACGGGCGTCCTTCGAGACCATCAGTCCCCTGACCCGTTCGTCGGGGTGCGTATCCAGGCCGCTGATGTACTCCAGGTCCGTTGAAGGGCCAAGGTAGATTGCGTCCAAACCCAGCTTGTGTAACTCATCGGCAAGCTTTTTTAACCTTTTTTGATTGATCATGAACATCCCTCCGGAAAGAGTTGCGAAACAACCGCTACGCTCTATTCTAGCGCTTGAAAAGGCCATTGTCCAAAACAACTTTCCGAAAGGAGTGAGATATGCGAAATTTAGGTGAATTTTTGTTGTCTTTTGATACCTTTGTTCAAATATTTATCATGCTGGCTTGATGAATTTGTAATAGTGATATTATTAACGGAAAAGTTAGCGCTTGACAAGGGGGCCGCTGGGCGGTATCTTTCGTTGGAATGCATTTGAATTTAAAATTGGATAGGAGGGTACCGAATGAAGAAAGTGGTGGGTTTCTTAGTAGTCCTCGCCGTGCTTGCCGGTTTTGCCTATTACTATATGGCGCCGAAGCCCGGTCCTGTGGACGCTCCCGTTAAGCCTGCAGAAGAGCCCGTTAAGGCTGCTGTGGGTAAGGTCGCGATCGTGACGAACACTGTTTCTCAGAACGAGGAAGAGTATCGTTCCGCACAGGAAATGGTCGCGAAGTACGGAGACAGAGTTGTTCACGTTACGTGGCCCGACAACTTCATGGCGGAGCAGGAGCAGATGGTCAGCGTCGTGGCCAAGCTGGCGCATGATCCGAATGTGAAGGCGGTTATCATCAACCAGGCTGTTCCGGGAACGAACGCGGCGGTTGACAAACTTCTTGAAACAAGAAAAGATGTCTTCATCGTGTACTGCACCCCGCAGGAGAATCCCCCCGATGTGGCCGCGAGGGCGCAGATTATCATGATGCCCGACGAACTCGCAATGGGCAACACGATTCCCACCCAGGCCAAAAAGCTTGGCGCAAAGGTTTTTGTCCACTATTCGTTCCCGCGTCACATGTCCCAGGTTCTTCTTTCCTCGCGCAGAGAGATTATGAAAAAGAAGTGCGCCGAACTCGGACTTGAATTCGTCGACGCGACGGCTCCGGACCCGACAGGCGACTCCGGCCTTCCCGGCGCGCAGCAGTTCATCCTCGAGGACGTGCCGAAGATGGTCGCGAAGTACGGCAAGGACACGGCGTTCTTCTCCACGAACTGCGCAATGCAGATTCCGCTGATCAAGTCCGTCGTCGACACGGGCGCAATCTATCCGCAGCCCTGCTGCCCGTCTCCGTACCATGGATTCCCGACGGCTCTCGGTATCGAGTCCGATTTGTCCAAGCAGGACAACATCAAGCACGTTATCGACGAGACGCGCAGAATCCTCAAGGAGAAAGGGATGACGGGAAGACTCTCCACGTGGCCCGTGCCGGTTGCAATGATGGGTACGGTCGCAGGTACCGAGTACGCTTTCAAAGTCATCGACGGCGAAGTCCCGTTCGATAAGCTCGATGTCAAAGTTCTGGAGCAGTGCATGTCCGATTATGCGAAGGTCGCGGTGGAAACGAATCCGTATGTCGACGAGGCGGGAAAGAAATACGATAACTTCCTGTTCGTCCTTATGGACTTCCTGACCTACTAATCGAAGGGTTGCATAAAAAGAAGCTGTAACAAATGTAGCGTCCGGGGACGAATGGATCCTTCACCGAAGCGAATTGCTGGTGTCGAATCCGTTCGTCCCTCTTTTATTGCAGCTTTTATATTTTTTGAGATACGGGGGGTAATGCGTTGAGCGAAAGCCTTCTCCAGTTCAAAAATGTTTCCAAGAACTACTACGGAAACAGCGTATTGACCGGCATCAACTTCGATGTCAAAGAGGGCGAGATACACGCGCTTATAGGGGAGAACGGCGCCGGGAAGTCCACACTGATGAATATTCTCTTCGGGATGCCTGTAATTACAAGCACCGGTGGTTACGAGGGCGATGTGCTGATCGACGGAAAGAAGATTTCGTTCAAGTCGCCGCATGAGGCTATGTACGCGGGAATCGGCATGGTTCACCAGGAGTTCATGTTGATTCCGGGGTTTTCAATCACGGAGAACATCAAAATCAACAGGGAAATAACCACTCCGAACGTCGTCTCCAGAGTTCTCGGCAAACGCCTTGAAACGCTCGACATGGTCACTATGAACGCCGACGCCCGCAAAGCGCTGGATAAGCTCGACATGGGCGTCGACGAGTTCATCATGGTCGCGGGGCTTCCCGTGGGGCACATGCAGTTCGTCGAGATAGCCCGCGAGATAGATAAGACAGGCATCAAGATTCTCGTCTTCGACGAGCCCACGGCGGTGCTTACGGAGAGTGAGGCGCAGAATCTGCTTGCCGCCGTGAAACGGCTTGCCGCGAAGGGAATCGGCATTATTTTCATCAGCCACAGGCTCGACGAGATCGTTACCGTCGCGGACAGGGTCACGGTTCTGCGCGACGGAGAACTTGTGGCCACGAAAGAAATCAAGGATACGAACGCGGTGGAAATAGCCGCCCTGATGATCGGCCGCAAGGTGGCGATCAGCAGGGTGCAGTCCGAGACGCGCAAAGTTTCGGACGAAATCATGATGAGCATACGTGATCTGCATGTCGGAATGCCCGGCGAGATGGTCAAGGGGATCGACCTCGAGATCAAAAAGGGCGAGATCGTGGGGATAGGCGGACTCGCCGGCCAGGGAAAGCTCGGGATCGCGAACGGCGTCATGGGAACCTACCCGTCGAGGGGCGAAGTGCTGTTCAACGGCAAGCGGCTGAATCTCGACGACCCGCACGCGACGATCGCCTCGGGGATCGGTTTCGTCAGCGAGGACCGAAAGGGCGTCGGACTGCTGCTCAACGAGTCCATTGAGCTGAACATCGCTTTCACCGCGATGCAGGTCGGGAACAAATTCTTGAAAAAAAGCGGTCCGTTCCGTTTTCAGGACGACGCGGCGATTCGACGCCATGCGCTGAAAATGATAAAGGATCTCGATATTCGTTGCGAATCGCCTCTGCAGCACGCGGGCGCCTTGAGCGGCGGCAACCAGCAGAAGGTCTGCGTCGCGAGGGCGCTGACGCAGGATCCGATCTTTCTTTTCGTCTCCGAGCCTACACGAGGTATCGACATAGGTGCGAAGAAGCTGATTCTCGACCTGCTTTTGAAACTGAACGAGGAGTTCGGAATGACGATTGTCATGACCTCGTCGGAGCTCGCGGAGCTTCGGAGCATCTGCGACAGGATCGTCATCGTCTGCGAAGGAAAGGTCGAGGGCGTACTGTCCCCGGATGCGTCGGACGCTGATTTCGGCCTGATGATGTCCGGCAGCAGAGTCAAAAAAGCGGAAGATTCACCGAAGGAGAGAGTATCGCATGTCTGAGATGAACGGAAACGGCAACGGGAATAATCGTCTCCGCTGCGTCGGCGGAGTGCTGGGCGGTATTGGTCTTCCAACGCTGATTATCGGGGGATTCTGGGTCTTTACGGTGATTGCCGGGCATTTTGTCGGCATATCGATGTCGACCCTTGTAAGCGATACGATAAAACGAGCGGGGATGAACGGTATCCTCGTTCTTGCCATGGTGCCCGCGATCCAGTCGGGAACGGGGCCGAACTTCGCTCTGCCGATAGGCATCGTCTGCGGGCTGCTCGGTCTTGTCACCGCTATCGAGCTGAACTTGATGGGAATGGCATGGTTTCTGACGTCGTGCGCCATCGCGATTCCGCTCGCCGCGATTGTCGGCTACGGATATGGCAAGCTGATGAACGCGGTGAAGGGATCCGAGATGACGATTGCCACCTATACGGGGTTTTCGATTGTCGCGCTGATGTGTCTCGCGTGGCTGATGATCCCGTTTAAAAACCCCAAAATGGGCTGGTTCATCGGCACCGGACTCAGGGAGACGATTCAGCTCGACGCGGTCGGGGGCGCGCAGATTCTCAATAATTTCCTGATGTTTACCATCGGGGAAGTGATCGTACCAACGGGACTTCTTTTGACGTTCGCGTTTTTTTCTTTTCTCGTATGGCTCTTCTTCCGGTCAAAGCGGGGAATCGCGATTTCCGCGGGAGGAATCAACCCGAAGTTCGCGCGGGCTACCGGCCTTGATATCGACGGCAACAGGGTCTTCGCAAACGTGATCTCCACAGTTCTGGGTGCGATCGGCATCATCGTCTACTCCCAGAGCTACGGATACGCGCAGCTGTACACGGCGCCGTTGATGATGGCGTTCCCGGCGGTTGCCGCAGTCCTCATCGGAGGGGCCACCGCGTCGCGCGCCAAAGTATCCCATGTTATTATCGGCGTTGTCCTCTTCCAGGGCTTGCTGACCACGGCGCTTCCCGTGGCGAACGAAGTATTTGCCGGTACCGACCTGTCGGAGATAATGAGAATGATTATTCAGAACGGAATCATCCTCTACGCCCTGACCCAGGTGAAGAGAGGTGTGCAATAATGGAAAGTCTACACAACAGATCCAAGGGTGCAGGCGAGTGGATTCTTGAGAACATCGTCACGCTGATTTTTATCGCATTCACGCTTTTCGGCTTCATGGTGTCGAGCGGCGTCTCCGTCGGCTACTTCTTCTCGGAGCTTTCCAGCAGGATCTTCAGAAATTCTTTTCTCGTCCTTTCGCTTATCATTCCTGTACTTGCGGGGCTCGGGCTGAATTTCGGCATCGTTATCGGGGCGATGTCGGGGCAGGTTGCCATATCCATAGCGCGCTACTTCGAGATGGGCGGCATTTCGGGGCTTCTGTTCTGTTTCCTGGTGGCGGCGCTTGTTGCCGCGCTCTGCGGGTACTTCACTGGAAAGCTGTACAACAAGACGCGGGGTCAGGAGATGATCGCCAGTCTGATTGTCGGCTTCTTTGCGAACGGTATCTACCAGTTTCTCTTCCTCTTCGTCGTCGGCGTCGTCATCGCTGTTCCCGCGACGCACCCGATGATCAAGCCCGACGGCATCGGCATCCGCATGACCGTCGACCTCGTGCCGGTGAAGCAGGGCGGGCTGAAGTACGCGCTTGAAAACATCTACCAGATCCCGTTCGTCCACGCGCTCCTGATCATTGCCCTCGGTCTTCTTGCGCTGCTGCTCATTCGCTACTACTGGAACAAGAGAAAAGGGTACGGGTACAGGAACAGAATGTCGTCTCTCATCGTCAACGGGACGTTGTGCCTTGCTCTCGCGGGCGTCGCCGTCCACGCAATGGTCACGAAGTCGCAACTCATGATGGTGCGCAAGGTACCCGTTGTGACGGGGCTGCTCATCATCGGCCTTTGCGTCTTCACGGTGCTCATCATGAAGACGAAGCTGGGGCAGGATTTCCGTTCCGTCGGGCAGAGCCAGCACACGGCGGAGGTCTCCGGAATCAACGTCGACCGGACGAGGATCATCGCTACTATGATCTCGACCGTTCTTGCGGCCTGGGGGCAGATCATCTACCTCCAGAACATGGGGACGCTGAACACCTACAACGCGCACACCCAGATAGGCATGTTCTCGGTCGCTGCCCTCCTCGTGGGCGGCGCGTCCACCTCGAAGGCGAGCATCACCCATGCCATCTTCGGCACCATTCTGTTCAACGCCATGTTCATCATGTCGCCCGAGATAGGGCAGTCGCTCTTCGGTCAGGCGATCCTCGGAGAATACTTCAGAACCTTCATGGTGTACGGCGTCATTGGCGTAGCCCTCGGGCTTCACGTCTGGAATACGAACAAAAAGAGCAGAATAACCGTGGAATAACCCGGCGGAGGGTGCTGCTCCGTCGAAACAACGCAACGCCCCCGTCTTTCCTGAACCGGAAGGACGGGGGCGTTGCGTTGAGAGATTCTCGGAAAGAGGCGCGCTCCCTCGGGAAATTCGGTGAAAGCGGCTTCCCGAGAGAGCATTTCTGATTTTTCAGAGGCTCCCTAGCAATAGCCGTGCTTCGTTCTGTTCTTCTCCTTGGCGAACTTGCGCGCGTTCTTGATGCCGCCGATCTCGGCGAACATGGAAGAGAGCTTCTCCGTCTCGATCTGCCGCGAATTCAGCCCCTCGTAGCGGGCTTCCTTCTTCAGCTTGAGATAGCCGGCAAGGCGCTCCTCGGAGAGCAGGCCGTCCCGTATGGCGCGTTGCACCGCGCAGTGCGGCTCGTTTGCGTGCGTGCAGTCGCGGAAGCGGCACTGCGCAGCCAGCTCGTCGATGTCGGCGAACGTCTTTGCAAGGTCGGCGCCTTCGAGCCCCATCTCCCGCATCCCCGGCGTGTCGATGACGATGCCGCCGTCCGGAAGTGCGATCAGCTCGCGCCTGGTCGTCGTGTGCCGCCCCTTGTCGTCGTTCCGCAAGCCCCGCGTTTCCAGCGCGTCCCTGCCTATCAGCCTGTTGATCAGCGTCGACTTGCCCACGCCCGACGAGCCGATGAAGGCGATCGTCCGCCCCGCGCCCAGGTATTCAAGGACGGATGCGTACCCGTCTTCGGTCAGACTCGACGTGACTAGCACATCAACCCCGCAGGCCACAGAGTCCAGCTCCGCCAGTCTTTCTGCGACGTCGTCGCACAGGTCGGCTTTCGTCAGCACAACCACGGGCGCCGCGCCGCTCGCCCAGGCGACCCCCAGGTAGCGCTCCACCCTCCGCAGGTTATAGTCGTTGTTCAGCGACATGCAGATGAAGACGGTGTCGATATTGGCCGCCACCACCTGCTCCTCGTTCGACGTCCCCGCAGCCCTCCGGATGAAGACGCTTTTCCTCGTCAGCACGCGATGAATGATCGCGTTGCCGCTCGAATCCTCGTTCCGGTCGAGCAGCACAAAATCGCCCACCGCCGGATAGTCCGACGGCGTGCGCACCTCGAAACGAAATTTTCCCGAGATCTCCGCCGTCAAGTCGCTCTCTTCCGTCGTCACCCTGTACAGGTCCTTCGACTGCGACACAACGCGCCCGGCGTAGAATCCTGGGTACATGCTTGCTTCGTCGGCGAAGCGCCGGTCGAAGCCGATACGTTCTAAAATTTTAGTGTTCACTGTTTTCCCTCCAAAAAGTATTTTTCAATGACTTTCGGGAGGCGGATACATCAACTCAGCGTGCAGTCGCCTCCCGGACTGTGACAACCTCCGGCGCGACCCTCTTCAACAACATACGTCACCACTCCTTCTGCTTCCAAATAATTTCCGCCGCCTGATAATAGCACGAAAGCGCGTGCTTGCAAGACGCCGGGCGGCAATAAACAAAAAATTGAACAAAAAACTTGATTTAACTGATAGGATATGGTAAAAGGGCGCAGGGATAAAGTTTTCTTCAAGAGTGGCTTTGATAGTGCTCTATTCCGTATACTGTTTCGCCGCTGCACCCGAGGATATCGCCTTCCCGCGCTCTGCGCCATCTGTACGAGAGGCTGTGCTCTCGAACGAATCACATTCTAAAAGATCGAAGGAGCAAGAAAAATGCCTGGAATGAAAGAAGAAGTCAACGTCCGGTTAGTGAACCAGAAGGTCCAATTTATCGGCGTTTCATCTGCCAATCCCGAACAGCCGCTCACGTTCGATTACGCGCCTCCGATGGGCGACGGGGCGGGGTTCAACGGGCTCGAGCTGCTCCTTATGAGCCTGTGCGGCTGCAGCGCCACCGCCGTTGTCTATCTGTTGCGAAAAATGCGAAAGACTGTCTCCGGATTCGAAGTACAGGCGGAAGGAATCCGGAAGGAGACGCATCCGATAAAATTCGAGAAGATTACGCTCCGCTTCATCCTGAAATCGCCGGATGCACAAGAAGAAGACATTCAAAAGGCCGTGCAGCTTACCGAAGAAACGTACTGCCCCGTGTGGCAGATGATAAAGAACAATGTCGACGTCGTACCGGAATATACAATCGTCAGGGAGTAGCGGCGGCATTCCGGCCGTCCTCTACGGGGAGCCCTCCGACAGGCTGTTCCTTTTCGTCCACGGGAAGCTCTCCCGGAAAGAAGAGGCGGAAGCCTTCGCGGAGGACGTCGTCCTCCTGCGAAATCAGGTCCTTGCCTTCGACCTGCCGGAGCACGGCGAGCGGAAGGGGGAAAACTACCCCTGCACCGTTCAGAACGGCGTCCATGACCTGCGAACCGTGTACGATTCCGTAAAAGACTCGTACAGCAGCGTCTCTTTGTTCGCATGCAGCCTCGGCGCCTACTTCAGCCTGGTCGCCTACAGAGACGTCGTTTTCGACAAGTGCCTCTTCCTCTCGCCGCTGCTCGACATGGAACGCCTTATCCGGAACATGATGCACTGGGCGAATGTGGATGAGGAGCGGTTGCAGAGGGAGCGGGAGATACCGACATCCTTCGGCGAGACGCTCTCCTGGGACTACTATGAATATGTGCGGGCGCACCCGGTCGACCGCTGGGACAGCCCGACCTCGATACTCTACGGAGAGAACGACAATCTGACGGAACGATGCGTTCTTGACGCCTTCGCGCAAAAATTCGCCTGCGGAGTAACGGTCATGAGCGGCGGCGAGCACTACTTCCACACTCCCGAGCAGCTCACTTTCCTGAAGAACTGGATACGTGAGCAGAACGGCGACGGAGGCATTTCCAAGGAGGGAAAGAGATGAAAACGTATAAATACTACAAGCTCAACGCCTTCGCAAAGGGGAACTCCGAAGGAAATCCGGCCGCTTTTCTCGACCTCGGCGACGAAACGCTCTCCGACGAGAGCATGCAGCGCATCGCGAAGGAGCATGCGGGCTTCGTGTCGGAAGTGGTGTATGCAAGAAAAAACGAGGAGCGGGAGATTTTTCTGACCTATTATTCCTCGGAGTGCGAAGTCGCGTTCTGCGGGCACGGAACGATAGCGACCATGTACGAAATCATCCGGCGGGACGAGGCACTGAGAAGCGCGAAGGTCATCGAAATTTGCACAAATAAGAAGGGCAGGCTGAACATCTACAATCATATTGAAGAAGAGGACTGCATCTATATCTCCGCGCCGGATCCGGTGATGCACGGATGCACACTTTCACGGGCGTCGATCGCCGAAGCCCTGGGCATCCGTGAAGAGGCCATTTCGGATGCGCTGCCCGTCGACATCATCGACGCGGGGCTTCGGACGCTGCTCGTGCCGATACGCGCTCTGGAGCAGGAGGTGTCGATGTACCCCGACGAGCAGGCTCTGAAATCCTACTGCCTTCACAACGACGTGGATATCGTGCTGGTCTTTTCGATGGAGACGGCGGAGCCCGGGTACTTCGCCCACACCCGAGTGTTCGCCCCGAAGTTCGGCTACCTGGAGGACCCCGCCACAGGGTCGGGGAACAGCGCGTTCGGCTACTACCTGCTCAAGAACAAGAAGTGGAGCGGGGACGCCGTCAGAATAGAGCAGGGCGGCGACAACCGTATCTTCAACGAAGTCAAGCTGATGACGACGGACGGAAAGGTCCTGTTCGGCGGAAAAGCCGCGCTGAAAATCGAAGGGAACTATTTTGTCGGCAGCTAAGCGCCCTGGAGCCGGGGCGGAACGAGGAGGAGAATGATCATGGAGAGCCACTCACCGCGCTTCTGGGAGATCTTCTTCGAAGTCTTCGAAGACCTGCCGCGTCAGGGGCCCGGCAGCAAAACATGCGCCGCCGAAGCCCTCGCCCTGTGCCGCGAACTGCCGGAATCCCCCTCGATCCTCGATCTGGGGTGCGGCGTCGGCGGGCAGACGCTGTACCTCGCCGCGCTGCGCGACTGTGGATTCGAGCCGGTCGGACACTTCCCCCTCCCCGACGAAGCGTGGTGGGACGACTTCTACACGCCGATGGAAGCGCGCATCGCCGAACTGCGAATAAAATACGCAGACGATCAGGAAGCCTCCGCTCTCCTCGACCAAATCGCCGAAGAGCCAGAGATGCACCGCCGCCACTCCGGCTATTACGCCTACGAATTTTTCGTCGCCCGCCGTTGCGCGCTTCCGTAATGAAGCCGAAGCCGAGCGACCAAAAGCGCGTCGTCGTGATTATCCACGAAGTCCGCGGCGTAACGGAGAACCTCGTGAGGCTGGCCTCCTTCCTGATGTCGGAAGGCTTCTCCGTCGTCCTGCCTTCCTTGTACTCCGACGGGTACGTCGGGAGCGACGAGCAGGCCTCCTACCGCAAGTTCTATTCCGAAGTGGGAATAGAGCGCGCATCAGGGACGATCGGCGATATAATCGAAGAAGACGTCGGCGCGAAGATCTCGCTTCTGGGTTTTAGCGTCGGCGCAACGGTCGCATGGCTGCTTTCCGGAAATGGAAAAATCGATTCGGCGATAGGCTTTTACGGGTCCAGAATCAGAAATCATCTGGATATCCAACCGTCGGCGGACGTTGATCTGTACTTTTGCCGCGAGAGGGGATTCGACGTCGAAGAGACGATCGGCGCGCTGAACGCGAAACCAAGAGTCTCGGCCGGCCTGATACCCGGCGAACACGGTTTTTATTCGACGTCGCCCTTTTCCTCCCCGGAAATACAAAGAGCGAACCGTTTGATTCTGACGTCGCTGAAAGGCTGTTTTCGTGAGGCTCGACCATGTACCTAAAGAGAGGTGTGTCGAAAGTGGAACACGTAATCGAAGAGTGCGGCGATCCCCGGAGCATTCCGCGGGATCTGCTCTATCTCGCCGACCCGTCCGATGAAATGCTGAACGCCTATGTGGACGTAAGTTACGCGTTCGTGTGCAGAATCGATCGCGAGATCGTCGGCGCGCTGCTGATGATGCCGACGCGCCCGTTCACGATGGAGATCATGAATATATCGGTGCGCGAGCCGTACTGGAATCAAGGGATAGGAAGAAAGCTGATTCAAGGGGCCGTGAAGAAAGCGCGCGAGACGGGCATGAAGAAAGTCGAGA
>JAHDKR010000213.1 GCA_018436785.1 Synergistaceae bacterium
CGCACTCTTCGAGTATGCTCCGGTACTCTTCGAGGCTGAACTCCGGGTGCGTCGCGGAGAACCGGTAGAACTCCTCCACGCATTCCGTCACGGCGGGGTGCTGCGACATGCAGGGCAAAACCTTGGGATTCCCGGACGTTCCGTCTCCCCGCACGTCGTCGATCCATTCGCCGTATGATTTCACGGTGGCGAGCCTTTCGATGTGTCTGATCAGAGGCCGGAAGCGTGGAACCGTTCACTCTTCCGCCGTGAATGCGGTCCACTCGTCGTAGATCGCCCGCTAAATTCAAAAAAAATCGTGCATAAACAGTGCGGGCTGGGGAACGCGGAAGAAGCGCCGAAACCGCCGTCATCTCCGCTTCGCGTATCTGATTTTCGATGAGGAGTGGAACCAGAGGTTGAGATTTGGCAGACACCGTCTGCCGAATCTCTGGGAATATCGAAAAAAAACTGTACGGGTGCAATAAACGGGCGCTTTTCTGTGACGGGCGCTTTTCTCGCAGCAAGGGGTAGAGAACGCGCTTGACGGTGTGTTGCAGAAAGGGAAAAAGAGCGGCTATCTTATCAGCATTCGCAGGATCTCTCCCAGATGTTCCAGAGAGCGGATGTCCATGATCGGGTTCCACAGCAGAAAGACCAGCGTCGCGTCGAAGATGCTCTTGCTCGCCGAGAGCGGCTGAGAGAGCGCTCCTCGTATCTCGGCGTCCGCGCCCGAGAGATAGTCGTAGCTTCTCGCGATCAGAATCTTGATGTAGAGGGCGAAGACGACCGGCGCTATCGAGAAGAGCGTTCTCAGAATCCTCGAAGCGCTCTCGTCGCTCTGCACGCCCTGAAGCTTCAGGAAGGTGAGCGTTCCGGCGAGAACCGAGGCGTAGAGCAGCGAGAAGATCAGTCTTCTTCTCCGGATGTCCCGTATTGCGGACACGACCTCGCGGTAGCTCCAGCGCTTGCCGCTCTCGTAGTCGCGTCCCCCGAGGGCGCACCAGACACCACCGAGCCATCGTTCGCAACGTTTTCCGGTTTCGCTTTCGCGAAGGCGTCTTCCGTTGCGAAGAAGGCGCATCGGCCATGTCTCCTTCCGCTCGTCGTAGGTCCGCCGCCATCGGGGGAGTTTCATCGGAAACCGGGCACGGCAGAATGGGCCGCCGTCTCTTCCATTCGGGAGCAGCTCCTTGCCTGTTCATCGAGCAAGCTTTTTCCAAGCCGCTGAAAACGTGCAAGGTTCACCGCTGCGGCTTCGGGCATTCTCATTCGGCCGGGCTCCTAGGAACGTTCACTTTTCATGTCGAGCACAACGCGCAGCACGTCCTCCAGGGATGTTTCCTCGGACGGCCGCAGCGTGTCCCGGGTGCCGACATGCTTATGGTGCGGAAAGGTTGCCACGTGCTTATGATGAGGGACGTTGTCCCAGCCGATCCGAAGCGAGTTGTCCGGTGCGAGCCAATAGTAGCTGTACTTCTCGAGGCGGGCGTTCTTCCACTGCTCGACCACTCGCAGCGTGCCGCCGTCCTTTAGGTGGAGAACGATCTTGAGCGCATCGCCGTCGAACTCCAACGGAACGATCTTCTCTACGGCTTCGGCGAATCGAGCCTCGATCTCCAGCAGCCGGTCGATGGCCGTCATTTATCGTAGAACTCCGTACTCAAGCAGAGGACGCAGCAGCTCTATCTGCTTCTCCGTCTTCTCGATCACATCGCTCCAGTGGCTGCACATGATATAGTCCTCGTGCATCTCGTATCCGGCATCGTCGGGAAGGCCCGTCTTTTCAATCTCCGGCAGCTTCACGGCGTATTTTTCCTCGAAGGAGCGAACCTTCTCTCTTGCCAGAAAGGCGCGCTTGTTCAGCTCGGAGAGGCGAATCGCCGCGCCGTGGCTGATCACCGCACTTTTATCCTCGGACGGCAGCGACATAAAAGCGTTCTCTATCTTCTCATCGACCTCGGCGATACCGCGCATTGTTCATCCTCCTCCTCGTTGTCGCGGATACCCACAGCATCCGATTATTTCACAGTATATCACGATGACTTTATCGGAGGACCGTCTCCCGGATGGAAAGAGCGTCACGAAACGGGCGTCTCGTCGATCTCCCGCAGGCGCTCAAGCCACCTTGCGATCATTCCTTCCTCGAAGGCGATCTGGCGCTTCAATTCGCGAATCGACCAGTTGCCGCGGATGCACTCGACTTCGTAGAAAAGACGCTTGGTTTCGTCCGTAATCGCAATCATTTCTGCAAAGTGGCTGAACGAGAGTTTCCGAAAAACATCCCAGCGCTCGACCGAGATTGGTTCCCGGGCGGGCGAAGAAACGGGTGATTCTAAAGGTAACGTCTGCCGAATGGAAGATGGAATCAGGGCTTCCGATGATTTGGCAGACAGTGTCTGCCAAATCTCGGGGTAAGTCGCAAAAAACTGCCTGTATTGACGCAATGATCTGGCGGCGACTCCCTCCATGCCGCTTCCGATTAACTTTGACGAGATGTTGTCCAGTAGTCTCGCGCCGTATTCGGCCCGGTTGGATCCATGCTGTTCGTATTGCTCAATATAGCAGCCTATTCTATTTCATGTCGCCAGAAAAACATACCACACTGACGTCTCATCGCTCTTGTAGCGACCTCCCCCTTCATGCTATTGTTCTGGCCGGGAAGAGTATGATCATCGGTACGCCGGCCGCTTGCGAACGGTATTACGCGCTTGGGGGAAGAGTATGGTCGTATCTCTTCTGTTTTTGGGGACTGTTCAAGAGAGGAGAGATCTACAAGGATGAGAAAAAGAGTCGAACTTCGCGTTAAAGATGCGAACAGTGTGCCGGAACGGGAACAGCTCCTTGCGAAGATTCTTCCGGAGACGCCGAAAGAAGTGCTGGAGCATTTTCTGATAGAGACCGCGTCCCGATCTTCGGAGCGATATGTTGAACTGCTTGAATACATCTCCGCCGGTACGTCCCGGCCATCCGTAGTCGAACGACTCGCCGCGGAGGAGAAGATTCTCTCTCTTTGGCGGAGCGCGGAACCGAGCCTCTCGGATCTTTACGAGTACGGAGGTTTGAGTCAGGACGACGAAGAGGAGTTGTACGATCTGCTTGATGAGCTTTCAAACGTTCTTGACGAAGGGCTTGCGGGCAGAGAATGCCGGAGGGAAATTACGGACAATGTGTTCGAATATCTGGAGAAGGATGACTACGGAACCCACGAACTTCTGTACGACATCGCCCTTTCGGCGTGTACGGACGAGGACGATCTCGACTATCTGAGCCGGACGCTCGAGGAGCAGGGGGATTCTCTGGAAGAAAGATACGGTCCTGCTTCCATGATGAAGTACTACAAAAAAAGCGGCGACCGGGAGAAGTATCTCGCGATTCGGCTTGAGAATTTGCATCGGGCCGAGGACTATCTCGATCTCGCGGAGTTCCATAGAGACTCGGGAGATTGGGAGGAGGCCATGAAAGTGGCCGAGGCGGGGCTTGAAAAGGCCGACGGCAATAAATACACGCTTCGCTCCTTCGTCATAGACAGGCTGGACGCGACGGGAAAGAGAGCGCGGGCGACGGAACTGCGTTTCGATCAGTTCTTCAGCGCGGCATTTTTCAAGGAGTACCTGAAGTTTCGCCGGGAGTGTTCCGACGAAGAGTGGGCCGCCTACGAAGAGAGGGTCGCGGAGCGCATGAAAAGCGCGTATCCGGATGCTCGCCTCTTCTATCACATGCATCGCGGAGAGTCCTCCGATGCGCTGACGATCCTTTTGCAGCACGGGAGAAAGCTCTACTGGAACAGCGATGTTTTTGCAGCTGCGGAAAAGCTTGAGGCTGATCACCCCGAAAGAATGTACGACTGCTACGTCCGGAGCATGGGGAACCTCTACGAGACCGCCGGAAGAGATGTGTACGCGCTCAAAGCTCGGCTGATGGCGGCAGTCCGGCGCGTCCTTGTCGAGCGTTTGGGCGAGGATGCGAAGTGGACGGCGTTCGCCCGCGAGGTGAAAAAAGGCAATTCCAGGCGGGCCGCCCTTCAGGACGAGTTCGCCAAAGTCATTCCCGGATGGAGGAAGCTGTAGTTGCTTTCTTGTTTTTGTGCTCTTTCTCCGAGCCCCTTCTCATTCGATCATCAGAAAAAGTAGAGTGTCTGGACGCCGGTATCGGGAATCCCTCTAGAGATGTAACGCAAAAAGCAATACAAATGCGTTCGGGGGGTGAGCGGTATGGTGAATGCGACCGTAAATATCAGATTGGAAGCCGAGGATAAGAAAGAGGCCGAGAAGATCTTTGCAACACTCGGCTTGACGACGAGTGAAGCGATTCGTCTTTTCTACAGGCAGACGATTCTGCACCGGGGGCTTCCTTTTTCAGTCGATATCCCCAACGACGTCACCGTCGCGGCGAGCTGGAAACCGGCAGTTTCGAAGATCTGGCAACTCGTTTGTCGGTTACCTCTGCGCGGCCTCTATGATCGCCTTGGCGACGGCAAGAATCATGATGCTGTCGTCCGTGGTGAAACCCGTGTCCGCACCCCCCTTGCTCGGTCCTGTTGACGTACCCCCTTCGAAAGAGTATCCTTGTAGAGGCGAAATGATCGTTATGATCGTTTTAATCATAATAATTAAGAGGTGAGTAGAATGCCCGTTGTGGTGAATGCGACGGAATTTAAGCAGCGTTTCGGCGCGTATGTCGAGCATGCTCAAAAGGAGCCTGTCGAGA
>JAHDKR010000040.1 GCA_018436785.1 Synergistaceae bacterium
AACCTTGCCAAGGTTGGGGTCGCGGGTTCAAATCCCGTCTTCCGCTCCATTTTTAAAGGATATGCGGCGGCATAGCCAAGTGGTAAGGCAGAGGACTGCAAATCCTTTATCCCCAGTTCGAATCTGGGTGCCGCCTCCAAATATACACATTCCTCGGTAGCTCAATCGGCAGAGCGGGTGGCTGTTAACCACTAGGTTCGAGGTTCGAGTCCTCGCCGAGGAGCCAGAAAGTTTCCAGGCCATTCTGGATTTTTCCGGAAGGCCTTTTTTATTTGAGTCTTGCCGCGCGCGTACTTCCCTCGAAGAGAGCCCTTACCGAAGTCTTTTTTCGGCGCGCTGGATGATCGGAATATAGAATAGAAGAAAAGAAGAAGAGAGGTGGATATATGTTTAAAAAGTTAGTGTACATGGCTGGAAAACCATTCTGGCTTCTGCCCGAGGGCAGTCTGCTCGACGTCGAACAGCGTAACGGCCGTATCGTCGATCCGGTTGTTTTCCGCAAGAAGAACGACGACAGAATCAACGAGAACACTCATCTGAGTATGAATTAGTCCTTCCCAACGGGAAGTGCACCTAATACAGATAGGCTGTACAGGCTCCGGTAATCCGGGGCCTGTCTTTTTTGTCTCTTTCGGGAAGTAGTCGGCCGGTCCTTTCGCTTCCGCAGGTTCGCCCGGCACATCTTCGACGCTCGTTACGAAACAACCTTCTCTTCAAATTCATGATACAATATAAAAGTAATACATCTGCTTTTTTCTTTGCGGCTCCGTATTTTGAATTTGGTTCTCACGAGGTCGAGCTATGGACCAGATGCAGTCGGGGAAGTCCCGTAACAATGACAGGACGGTACAAAGTGTCTCCGCGCTTTTGTGTTCCATAAGCGCGGCGATGTCGTTATTTAATGCCATCAACAAGACGTACTTCAACGCCGTGCTTGTATTCCTCTGTCTTTTGCTGCTGACCTTTTTTTATGCGTACTATCGGCGGACGAAAAATTTTTCAGCCTGGTCAACTCTGTTTTTATTGGTCTCCGGCTCCATGGTCGTCTATCTCTTTTACCAGGGAGGGACGAAAGGCGCCGGTCTTCTTTGGGCCTATATCTTCCCGTTCCTCGCGTTTCAATTCAAAGGGTACAAGGCAGGCTTGCGCTTTGTCGCTGTTCTCTACGCAGTGCTGGCCGGCGTGTTCGCGTCGGCTTTGACTGGACATGCCCCCCTCCACTTTTCCCCTCTTTTCATGATCGTCTATTTCTCCGTTCATATAACGATCTCCGGTTTTCTTTTCTTTTACGAAAAGCGGCGAACAATCACCGAGCGGATCATTTTCGAGAGCAGGGAGAAGTATAAGGCGCTCTTCGACAATTTTTCGGTGGGGGTGGCCATGATTTCTCCGGAGTTTGAGCTCCTGGAGCTGAACGGTATCGCGAGAAAATGGTTTGATCGCTCTCCGGAAAAGCAGCATTCTTTTTGCTACGAATTTCTGGATTCGGAGCAAAAACTCGGCGTCTGCGAAGACTGCCCTCTGCACTCGGTAATGGAGTCGAAACATACGGCGACGCAGTACAGGAAAAAGATGACAGTAGACGGCATCCGTAATTTCAAGATAGTCTGCAGCCCGATGTTCGACAAGGAAAGGAATATTTCCGCAGTTATCGAAACTCTCGAGGACGTTACCGAAATTCAACGGGCGCGCGAATTCCTTGAGGAGAGCGAGAACAGGTTCCGCACTCTTTTTGAACAGGTCCCATTTATTTCCGTACAGGGGTACGACAAAGAGAGAAACGTGATCTTCTGGAACAGCGCGAGCGAGCTCCTCTACGGGTACCCTGCGAAAGAGGCTCTTGGAAAACGACTGGAGGATCTCATTATACCCGCCGAAAAAATACAGGAGCATGTCGAAGCCATCTCGGCATGGATACAAGGAGGCCCTCCTCTTCCTCCCTCCGAGGTCATGCTGAAGCGGGCTGACGGCAGCTCCGTGCATGTCTTCTCCAGTCACGTGCTGATCCGGAATGTACGAGGAGAGAAGGAGTTCTACGCTATTGATATTGACATAACCGAACGGAAGCGTCTTGAGGAGCATTTGAGTTCGAATGAGGAGAAGTACCGTCTTCTGGTTGAAACCGCCCAGGAGGCCATCTGTGTCGCCCAGGACGAACGACTGGTCTACTTCAACCCCACGGTGAGCGATATGCTCGGGTATTCCGACAGCGAGCTTTCTTCGATGCACTTTCTTGAAATGGTCTATGAAGACGACAGGGAGCTGCTGCTGCAAAACTATCGAAAGCGCCTTGCAGGGAGCGGCGTTGAGCAGAGCTACGAAATCCGTCTGTTGCGAAAGGACGGCACAGTGGCGTGGGTGGAGCTGAAAGCGACCCTCATCGAGTGGAACGGCAGCCCGGCCACGCTTGTCTTCCTCAACGACATCACGACGCAGAAAGCCGCTCTGAGAGAGCTTATGGAGACGAATCGCAGGCTGGAGCTTGCCATCGAACGAACAAGGGAGTTCGCCTCAAAGGCCGATGCGGCGAATCGGGCGAAAAGCGATTTTCTTGCCAATATGAGCCACGAAATACGCACGCCGATGAACGGCGTTCTCGGGATGGCCGGTTTGTTGCTGGATACCGAGCTGAACCGAGAGCAGCGGCGGTGTGCAGAGGCTGTGCGCGCAAGCGCCGAATCGCTTCTCGGCGTGCTCAACGATATCCTTGATTTCTCCAAGATTGAGGCCGGCAAGCTTGATCTTGAGCGCCTTCGATTCGATCTTTTCGTTATGCTTGACGATTTTGCCGCCGGCATGGCTGTTCGTGCGCACCAAAAGAAGCTCGAGTTCATCTGTGCGCCGGACCCGGACGTTCCATCCCGCCTCTTGGGCGATCCGGGGCGTCTCCGCCAGATTCTTACGAACCTCGTTGGCAACGCCATCAAGTTTACATCCAAAGGGGAGGTTGTCGTGCGCGTTTCCCTGGAGGAGGAGAGCGAACAGAGCGCGCTTCTCCGGTTTTCCGTGAGGGATACTGGAATCGGCGTGCCCGATGAAATAAAGGAGAGCGTCTTTGAAAAGTTTATCCAGGGAGACTCCACGACAACCCGCCGTTACGGGGGCACAGGGCTCGGGCTTTCCATCTCGAAACAGCTGGTTGAGATGATGGGAGGAAGGATCGGCGTGGAGAGCCCCCCGAAGCTTTCTGCTGAGAACGGTCTTTCCCATTGGAGCGAGGCGGGGCCCGGGTCCGACTTCTTTTTTACGGTCCGATGCGAAAAACAGCCTTCTGAAGTGGAGTCCGGTATTGTCGTACAGGGAGAGCTGAGCGGAGTTCGGGTGTTGATCGTTGACGACAACGCAACCAATCGGGAGATCGTCCGCGCGCATCTCGTCTCCCGCGGTATGCGTCCTTTCGAGGCGCAGGATGGAGCCTCCGCCCTCCGGTTGCTTGAGGAGGCTGTTGAGCAGGGCGATCCGGCCGCTCTCGCCCTCGTCGATATGAACATGCCGGAAATGGACGGCGAAACGCTGGGAAGAAAAATCCGTGAGGATGGGCGTTTCTCACAGACGCGGCTGGTTATGCTCACCTCGCTTGCGGACAGAGGAGACGCCAAACGTTTTGCGGAGGCCGGATTTTCCGCCTACCTTCCCAAACCTGTCCGTGCCCGCGAACTCCTTGGAGTACTTGCGTTGGTGCATGCCAGGGGAGAAGACGTCTCTCCGGACTTTTTCGCCACACGTCACTCGCTGAACGAACTTTCACCGGCGCACCCCCGGCCTTTTGCCGGGAAGGGGTACCGTATCCTCGTCGTGGAGGATAATTCCACCAACCGGCAGGTTGCGCTCGGGATACTCGGAAAGTTCGGCGTAGAGGCCTGTTCCGTCGAGAACGGAGAAAAGGCCGTCGAGGAGGTCGGCAGAACAGCGTACGATCTGCTCCTTATGGATGTGCAGATGCCCGTGATGGACGGACTTGAGGCTACCCGGCGGATTCGTTCCCTTCCTCCGCAGAGCACCGGTCCTTTCGTGCCGATCATCGCGATGACAGCGCATGCAATGCGTGGAGACAGAGAACGATGTCTTGAAGCCGGGATGAACGACTATATCTCCAAGCCGGTGACGCCCGACGTACTTGCGGATGTCCTTGAACGCTGGCTTGGTACATGGGAAGGGCGCCATCCCGTTCCAGAGCCGGATGTATCGCCGTTCGCGCTCCCCGATGCGAAGGGCGCCTTCGAAGAAACCAACAGGGAACCTGACGCGGAGGCTCTGATCTGGGACAGAAACGTCCTCCTTGAGCGCTTGCTGGGGGACGAAGAGATGGTTCGGGAGATAGTGCACGGCTTTCTTGAAGATATTCCGTGCCAGATGAGAGCGCTTGAAGAGGCGATAAGGGCCTGCGATTGCGTTGCAGTGAGGGAGCGGGCGCATGCTATAAAGGGAGCGGCGGCGAGTATTCAGGCCGAAGCTCTGCGGGCTGCGTCGTTCGATGTGGAAAAGGCCGGGAAGTCGGAAGAGGCGGATTCGATGCCTTCTCTCTTCGCGGAGATGGAGCATTGTTTCGATCTCTTGAAGCAAAAGATGAACTCCGTGGAGGTAGTGCGCCGTGAGGATACTGATAGCTGAAGACGATCTGACATCTCGCAAAATTCTCGCAGGAGTGCTCCGTAAGATCGGCCACGAGGTCGTGGAGACGGTGGATGGTTTAGCCGCATGGGCGGAGCTGCAAAAAACAGACGGCCCGAAGCTGGCGATCCTCGACTGGATGATGCCGGAGATGGAGGGGCTGGATGTCGTACGAGAGGTGCGCGCCCTGGATATCGAAAAGCCGCCGTATATCATCATGCTGACCACCAGGGGCGAGAAGGCGGACATTATTGCCGGCCTGGACGCCGGAGCGAACGATTATCTCTCGAAGCCGTTCGATACCGGTGAACTGCAGGCGCGCGTCGAGGTGGGGCGCCGCATGGTCGAGCTGCAGGACGCGCTTGTCGAGAGCAGAAAGGCGCTTGCCTACGAAGCCTCCCATGATCCGCTGACCAAACTGGCCAACCGGCGGGCTATTCTGGAGTACCTGGAGCGGCAGATGGTCTCTGCGAGTGAGAACGGCGATATCCTGACGGCGGGAATGTGCGATATCGACCATTTCAAGAGAGTGAACGATACGTGGGGGCATCAGGTGGGCGACGATGTTTTGTGCGAGCTCGCCCATCTTCTGCGCGAAAGCGCCGAGGGGAGAGGGGCCGCAGGCCGTATGGGCGGGGAGGAATTTCTGCTTGTCCTCCGGATGAAAGCGGGGGGCGATTACATGGCGGAATACGCCGCGATCTGCGCCGGGATCGCGGCGACGCCTCTGAAGACAAGAATAGGGGAAATTCCGATCACAGTCAGTATCGGCGTTTCATGTGCAAAAGGGAAGAGCGGAGTGGACGCCATTCTGGGTCTGGCGGACGCCGCCCTCTACAGCGCGAAGGGCCTCGGACGGAACAGAGTCGTATTCGCCGGGGGGGAAAACGCCGGAGAAGCCGGCGCCGCTTGTTGTCCTCGCCCGGAATAAGGCCGCCGGAGAAAGAGAAGAGCCTTCCCGTACGGAAAGGCTCTCCAGATGCTAGACCATTTCAACCTCTTCGTCAGGGTCGAAGAGGAGGATATCCCACCGTTCTTCGGTCAGTTCACGCCCCCAAATTGTGTGCGTGACCTCCTCAGTGGGGGAGAATCCGTACATCTCGTAGAGATGGCGTGCGTTCCGAAGTTCGGAAAACGTCCACAGGAAGATCCTGTGATACAGGTTCATCCGGCTGAAATCCAAAGCCTCTTCGATGAGGCGCCTCCCCATTCCCATCCCGCGGTACTCCGGTTCTACGAGGAACCAGCGGAGCTGGGCAACCCGATCTTCGACATGGTCTATCGCGATGGAGCCGACAACCGTACCGCCGTGCTTCACAACCCATGCCTGTCCCATGCCGTTCTCCCTGTTCTTCAGGAAACGGGCTATTCCTTCGAAGAGGTAGGACTCAAACGACGCGTCGAATGCGTACTGTTTGCTGTAATAGTCCATGTGACGCGCAACGATCGTGCCGAGTTCGCCCGGAGCTGCAGGCCGGACTTCGAGCTCAAGCGGAGTTTTCGATAAAAGTGAGTGGATGGTCTCCATAGAGCGCAGCAACGCTGTGATTTCTCTCTCTGAAAGGGGGGAGATAAGATCCGCCGCTTTCTTGTCCGACGCCTTTTCGAGAGAGGCGAGCACACGTTCGCCATGTTCGGTCAGCTTGAGCAGATACGCTCTTCCATCGAGATGCGAACGCTCCTTCGTCAGCAGTTCATCCTGTTCAAAGCGGCGGACTATCCTGCTCAAGTACCCCGGGTCGAGTTCGAGCTCCCTGTTGACTTCGCTTGCCGTAGGGTTATCGGAGTGTTTTATCTCGAAGAGCACTCTCACCTCCGCCATGGAGAATGGACTGTTCAACACCGACTGGTTGACGGCGCCGATGATCCGTGTATAAAACCTGTTGAAAAAACGTATCTTCTGTGTGATTTCGTGCGGCTTCTCTTTCACTTCCATCACATCCTTTCGTTTTGGATTTTCACTCTGTAATGATATTTCTTATCATTGATGCTGTCAAGCAAATTATCGCCCGTTTGGAAGAAATTTTGGTGGAAATACAACCCTTTCGGTGAGGAGCTCGAGATGTGTATGCACATATATCATCGATGCTTCGTTAAATCCTTTAGGAATTGAAGTTTTTCGGGAGAGATATTCCCTGAGAGGAATGACGAGTAGACCGTCTTGTTGTGCAGCAGCGGCTCGCTCCGAAGTTCGGGAAGAATGGAGGCGGCTTCCTCGAACGAGGGCGTTCCCGGCACAGGGGAGAATTCCGCAAGCTTTGCCCTCGCGCCGCATGAGTCGACGAAGCGTATCGACGCTTCTACGGAGACGGTCGTCTGCCCGGGAAGGCCGGCGAGAATGTACGTTTCCATCTGTTCGGGTGCGAAGCCCGCCTTTTGAAGGTTGCGAAGGGCGTGTTGGAACTCGTCTCCGGACGTCTTGCCGGAGCCCTTTCGTTGAAAGGCGGGGTCGCTGCTCTCAAGGCTCAGGCGCAGGGTTTGGAATCCCGTCTGTTTGAGTGCGGCGGCGCAGCGTTCGTCGATCTCCCTGATGTGGAGCCCGTTCGGCGTATGGTAGCGAACGCCGGGGAAACGACGGACGAGTTCCTCGCAGAGAGGGTAAAAGCGCCGATCCTTGTCGATCAGCAGCGCGTCGTCGTAGAATGCCGCGTCATGCACTCCGTCGAGGGAGAACTGAAAGGCGGCGTCGGCAAGCGTTTCGGAAAGGTCCCTCTCGATGAACTGCGGGAAGAGCAGCTTGGAAGCGCAGTACTCGCAGGAGAGCGGACAGCCGAACGACGTCAGAAGCAGCGCGTACCCCGGCTCGGAGTACAGCTCCATCGCCGGGCGGACGAAGGGGATGTCCGGCAGGATGTCCTGTACGATGTCCGCTCCTGAACGTCCGGCGTGTTCGGGGCAGAGCCGGGCATACACTCCCCCCAAAAGGACAGGAACGCCGGGGAAGACCTCCTTCGCCAGTTCGACGGCTCGAAAGACGCCCTCATACCAGTAGGTCATACCGGACGTGACCATGATGCAGTCCGGACGCGGGAGCGCATGCAGACGCAGGAGAATCTCCGCGTCGTCCAAGCCGAACCTGTGGTAGCGCCGGGGGATGTTCCGGAAGGGAGCCGGTTTGGAGATTTCCCTCCGGAGGAGCTTCCTGCGTCCGAAGGAGAGCTTCTCGCCGGAGCCTTCCGCGATGCAGTCGAGAAGATGGACTGTATTCCCCCGTCTCCTGAGAGCGTCGAGGAGAAAGAGGAGCCCGAGCGGTTTGGCCCACAGGTCGAAAAACGTGAAGTCGAAGACGGGGGGATTGATCCCGAGAATGGTCGCTCCCCGAAGCCCCCTGAGAAACGGCGTTGCATCCGCCATGAATGATCAGCTCTTTTCAGAAGATATGGAGGAAGTCTTGGCGGCTTCTCCTTCTTTAATAATACCATCGCGCCGACGGACGCAACGAAGGCGCCGCGTCGGCGAACCTCTCCCCGTGCAGAGAGTCCGGCCGTTTTTGACAGTATTTCTTGGCAAGGTGTATAATTGCGGCGTTCGCATCGGGGGAGTCCGCAACGGACTGAGAGGGGGGTGTTCGTCCCCCGACTCCTGGAACCTGATCCGGGTCATGCCGGCGAAGGGAAGGTGCCGCTTTCAGGGACATTCCACCGATGAAAAGTTGAAAGGAGGAGTGTTCCATGTTTCATGTCCGCAATACTATTCTCGTCGAAGGCGCTCTCGCAGTCGCCCTCTCCGTTGTGTTCTCGGCGCTTCGTCTCTGGACGATGCCCCAGGGAGGCTCCATCACCCTCGAAATGCTTCCGATATTTCTTTTCGCCCTCAGGCGGGGCGGAAAAGCAGGATGTGCGGCGGGAGCCGTCTCGGGCGTTATGCAGCTCATCACCGGCGGGTACATCGTGCACCCCGCACAGGCTCTTCTGGACTATCCGCTCGCGTTCGGCGTCCTCGGCGTAACGGGTTTCTTCAAAAACCGTCCTCTCTGGCTGGGGATAACGCTCGGCGGCGTGCTTCGCTTCTTCTGTCACGTTCTCTCCGGAGTCGTCTTCTTCGGCTCGTTCGCCCCGGAAGGGACGAACGTCTGGATGTACTCCGCAGTCTACAACGGCTCGTTCATGGCCCCGACGCTCGTCGTCTGCGGCGTCCTCGCCTATCTTATCTGGCCCAGGCTCAGGAGGGTGGGGGCGGAGGGATAGTTCCCTCGCCGAAGAGCCGCTCCCGCATCTTTCTGCTTCCGGCGGGCAGAGTCGCCGCCGCCAGTTCCGACGGGCTTGCCCACCTGCCGTTCATGTTTTCAAGGTCGCCGGGAGCATGCAGCCGTACAATCCGGACTGCGAGGCGAAGACGCCACTTCGTAAAGGAGCAGCGAACTTCGCCGCCGCAGTCCGCGTTGCTTCTGCGCGCCAGTTCGGTCAACGGCGATTCCTGCTCCGCAGGAGGCGCGCTCCAGGGAAACTCCTCGAAGTTCGCCCACAGTCCCGCCGGGGGGCGTCTTCGCAGAAAAACGCGATCTCCGGACACGAAGACGGCAAGGATTCCTTCGAGGCTCTCCGACTTCGTCCGCCGGGAGAGTACCGGGCGTTCGAGGGCGCTTCCCCGAAGCCGCGCGAGACAGAGGAATTCGAGCGGACACTCTCCGCACAGGGTTGACGTAGGCGCGCAGAGCGTCGCGCCGAGCTCCATGATTGCGGAGTTGAAGTCCCCCGGACGATCCGCCGGAAGCATTTGCACAAAGGCCCTCAGGACACTCTTTTCCCCTGCCCTGCGGTCGACCGGCTCTTCAAGGTCGAGAAGCCGGGAGAAGACGCGCTTCCCGTTGGCGTCGAGGGCTGGAACGGGAAGACCGAAGGCGATGCTCGCCACGGCCGCGGCGGTGTAGGGGCCGATGCCCGGAAGGGCCCGCAGCTCCTCGAAGGACGCGGGAAGCGTAGCAAGTCCGCGCGCTTGCAGCAGCCGCGCCGCACGAAGCAGATTTCTCGCTCTGGAGTAGTAGCCCAGCCCTTCCCATGCTTTGAGAACGTCATCGTCCTCCGCTTCGGCGAGCGAGCGCAGCGTGGGAAAGATGCGCATCCAGCGGCGATGGTACTCTACGCCTCGTGCGGCCTGCGTCTGCTGGAGCATCACCTCCGAGATCCAGACGGCGTACGGATCGTTCGTCTCCCGCCAGGGAAAGGGCCGCCGGCAGGCGTCGTACCACCGCAGCAACGGCGCCGCCCCTTCTTCCAGAGTGATGTTCGGCGAACTGTGTACCATGCAGCGCGCTCCTTCCTTCTTCATCTCTTCGTTTTTCTTCCATAGAGCATATGTATAACATGGAGCGTCATAGGGTACAATACGAGGGGAGTATTCCGGATATTTCACCGGCTCCGAAAAGCCCTGGCCATAGAGGCTTTCCCCCCGTTCGTTCGAGGGGGCGCGCTCTATCCCGCAGAAGGAGGAACGGCAATGGCGAAGACAGAAAACATACGGTACGATTTTTCTCTTTTCGGCGAGATGGACTCATATCTCTTCCGGGAGGGCAATCACTTCCGCCTGTACGAAAAACTGGGAGCGCACGTCGTCGACGACGGGAAACTTCCGGGGACGTATTTCGCGCTCTGGGCGCCCAACGCGCGGGAGGTCAGCGTGATCGGCGCCTTCAACGACTGGGACAGGACGCGTCACTATCTCTCCCCGAGGAAGGACAGCTCCGGGATATGGGAGGGCTTTGTTCCCGGAGTGGGGAAGGGCGCGCTGTACAAGTATTCCCTCCGCTCCCGCAACGGGAGCGTTTTCGAGAAGGGAGATCCTTTCGCCGCCTTCTGGGAGATCGCGCCGAAGACGGCCTCCATCGTCTGGCCCTGCGACTATGCCTGGAACGACGGGGAGTGGATGAAAAACCGCCGCGCACAGAACGCTCTCAATGCCCCGATGTCGGTCTACGAGGTGCATGTCGGGTCGTGGCGCAGAAAACCGGCCGAGGGCTTCCGTTCGCTCTCCTACCGCGAGCTGGGGCATGAGCTCGGCGAGTACGTCCGCGCGGCCGGCTTCACGCACGTCGAGCTGCTCCCCGTCATGGAACACCCGTTCTACGGCTCCTGGGGGTATCAGACGCTGGGCTACTTCGCCCCTACCAGCCGTTACGGAACGCCGGAGGACTTCATGTACATGGTGGATGTGCTGCATCAGATGGGGATCGGCGTGATCCTCGACTGGGTGCCGTCGCACTTTCCGGCCGACGCGTACGGTCTTGCACACTTTGACGGCACCTGCCTCTACGAGCACGAGGATCCCCGGAAGGGGTACCAGCCGGACTGGGGCAGCCAGATATTCAATTTCGGGCGCAACGAGGTGCGGGAGTTCCTTATCAGCAGCGCCTTCTGCTGGCTCGACCTCTTTCACGCCGATGGAATACGGGTGGACGCCGTCGCTTCCATGCTCTACCTCGATTACTCCCGAAAGGAAGGGGAGTGGATCCCGAACCAGTTCGGCGGCAGGGAGAATCTGGAAGCCGTCGGCTTTCTCAAAAAGATGAACGAGGCAATCTACCAGGAGTTCCCCGATGTTCAGACAATCGCCGAGGAGTCGACTGCCTGGCCGATGGTGACGCGGCCGACCTTCATCGGAGGACTCGGCTTCGGCATGAAGTGGAACATGGGGTGGATGCACGACATTCTTGAGTACATGCAGAAGGACCCTGTCTACCGTAAGTACAACCACAACAAGATCACCTTCAGCATTATGTACGCCTTCACGGAGAACTTTCTCCTCCCCTTCTCTCACGACGAGGTGGTCCACGGAAAAGGGTCCATGCTCGGCAAGATGCCGGGCGACGAATGGCAGCAGTACGCCAATCTAAGACTGCTGCTGGGGTATATGTACGCGCATCCGGGGAAGAAGCTCCTCTTCATGGGGAGCGAATTCGGCCAGGGGAGGGAGTGGAACCACGACGACAGCCTCTTCTGGGATCTGCTGCACTCTCCCCGCCACAAGGGGATGCTGGACTGGGTGACGGATTTGAACCGGGTCTACAGGAGCGAAGCCGCCCTCCATTCGAGGGACTTCTCGCCGGAGGGGTTCCAGTGGTGCGACTTCTCCGACTGGGAGCAGAGCGTCGTCTCCTTCGTCAGGAAGGGCGCCGGGGGGGAGATGGTCTTTGCGGTCTGCAACTTCACCCCTGTGCCGCGATTCGGGTACCGAATCTCCGTCCCGGAGGGCGGATGGTGGAGGGAGCTGCTCAACAGCGATGCGGCGGAGTACGGAGGAAGCGGCGTCGGTAACTTCGGCGGCGCGAAGGCGGAGCCGATACCGAACTCCTCCTGGCATTCGCTGACTATTTCGCTGCCGCCGTTGGGAATGCTGCTCTTCAAGCTGGAACGCCCGGAAGCGCTTCCGGAGCCTGTCGCGGCAAATCGGCCTGTGTCCATCCCCGTTACGCTCCCGGAGCCGGCAAAACCGCCTCTGCCGGAGGCGACGAGACGAGGAAAAAAGTAACATCATACAGCGCGGAGGAGACACGACGTTCTCCTCCGCGTTTTTTCTTCGTCGAATCGCGTCTATTCTCCGGACTCCTTTGACGCGAGGTAGATGCCCGCAAGGATGAGCCCTCCTCCGAGGACCTTGACGGGCGTGATTGGTTCCCCGAGGAAGAGGGCGGCGAGCAGCGAGCTCCCCACGGGCTCCCCCAGCAGACAGAGCGCGACGGTGCCGCCCGTCAGCCAGCGGAGCGCCCAGTTGTAGCTCGAATGCCCCAGCAGCTGCGGCACGAGCGCCATGAGGAAGAACGCGCTCCACGTTCCTGTCGAGTAACCGGCGACGGGGAGGCCGAAGGCGAGCACGACGATCCAGAGGACGACGGCCGCCGTGCCGTAGTTCAGCGTCACGTAGCTCCCCAGCGAGATGCGCGGCCTGACCTTCCTGCCTAAGAGAATGTACAGAGCGGCGAAGAAGCTCCCCTGGAGCGCGAGGAAGTTCCCCCACAGCGCGGACCAGCCCAGCGCGAAGTCGCCCCAGCTGATGACGACGGCTCCGGGAAGCGCCAGCAGCAGCCCCTTCTTCAGCGACGGGGAGAACGGGTCTCCCGTCAGGAAGGGCGAGAGCAGCCCCGTCCACAGCGGAATTGCGTTCACGATGACCACGCTGCTGGCCACGGACGTATAAAAGAGCGAGGAGATCCACGTGGCGAAGTGGAGCGCCAGAAAGACCCCGGAAGCGACGCCGCGCAGAATGTCGCTTCTGTCGAGCGAGGAGATCTCGCGCACCGCCCGCCGCGCCGTGAAGGGAAGCAGAAAGAGCGTCGCCAATCCGACCCTGTAGGCGGCGATGACGAGCGGGGGCGCTTCGGCCATCCGTGCGAAGATGGCGCCGGTAGAAATCGCGAAGACCCCCAGCGAGAGGACGAACCACGGCGAAACGGACGGTCTGTCGGCCATGGCGCTGTTATTCCTTCGCGTTTCGGTGTTCGAGGTAGAGTTCGTAGTGTTTCTTCAGCATCGCCGGAATCGGCAGCGTGTAGGGGCAGCGGGTGACGCAAACGCCGCACTCCGTACAATTGGGGACGGTGTCCAGGTTCGCCGCCGCGAAGTTGCTGGCAACCTTCGGCGACATCCTGCTCGCAAGCAGGGGGTAGATCATGCTGCCGGTGATGGCGACGCCGAAGGGACAGGGCTGGCAGTACTCGCACCGGCGGCAGAACTCTCCGCCGAGCTCCGCCTTTACCCGCGCCATCTCCTCGAAGTCCTTTCCGGATACGCTGTTCTGCTCGTCGTAGAACGAGACGACCTGCTCCACCGACTCCACCGAGTCGTACCCCGGAATCGGGAAGAGGTCCGCGTGGGAGCGCAGGAATTTGAATGCCAGCGCGGCGTCCGTGATCGCGCCGCCCGCGAAGGGCTTCATGCCGATGATGGCCACGCCGAGTTCGCGCGCGAGAGGGTGCAGTTCGTCGGCAGCCTCGGTCTCGATGAAGTTGAAGGGGAACTGGACGGAGATGAAGTCGCCGGTTCGGATCAGTTTCATCGCCATCGGGATGCTGTGCGACGTCACGCCGATGAAGCGGACCTTTCCGGCCTGCTGCGCCGCGACCGCCGCCTCCATCGCGCCGCCGGGGGCGTAGATCGCTTCGCGGTCCTTCTCCTGGGCGACCTGATGGAACTGGAAAAGATCGACATGGTCCGTATTCAGGCGCTTCAGGCTCAGATCGATATGCTCCGCGACGCTCTTCCCGTCGCGCTTCATGCTCTTGGTGGCCAGGAAAACCTTGTCGCGGACCGGGGAGAGCGCCCGTCCGATCTTCTCTTCGCTGTCGTGGTACAGATTCGCCGTGTCGTAGAACGTGATCCCTTTGTCGAACGCGGCGCGGAGCACGCGCTCGGCCTCGTCGAACGTGAGGCGGATGATGGGGATTGCTCCGAAACCGAGTTCGGAGACGGAGACGCCGGTCTTGCCGAAAGGAAGATACTTCATGGATGTCAGCTCCTTCATGCAGATTGTTTTTCCGACTCTTTCTTCGTCAAGAATAGCAGAGAAAGAGGGAGTTTGAAAGAGTGCCGACGGAAAGCTACTGGGTGGAGCCTTGATGCTTTTATTTCCGCGTGGTAGAGTTTTCCTGAAAAATGATGACGATCCTGAAAGAGAGTGATGTCTGTGGAGCCGGTGCTCGAAGAGCTTCGAAAAGAGCTCGCCGCCCACGCCGACGAAGAGATCCGGCGGACCGGACGGCGTTTTTTCAAGGAACCTGTGAATCTCTACGGAATAAAGACTGCGGTCGGAACGAAAATAGCCAAGGAGTTTTTCAAGCAGCTCAAGGGGAGAACGAAAGAGGAAATATTCTCTCTCTGTGAGGAGCTTTGGAAATCGGGTATGATGGAAGAGTCGTTCGTGGCCTGCAACTGGTCGTACGCGCTTCGTAAGGAATTTGCGGAGGAGGACTTCCTCCTTTTTGAGCGATGGATTCAGCGTTACGTGGGCAACTGGGCGTCCTGCGATACCCTCTGCAACCATACGATCGGCGCCTTCATCGAAACATTCCCGCAGTACGTGGACCGGCTGAAGGAGTGGACCGCCTCGGAGAACCGGTGGGTGCGCAGAGCGTCCGCGGTCTCGCTGATTATCCCCGCCAGGAACGGCCTCTTCCTCGACGACGTCTTCGAGATCGCCGAACGGTTGCTGCTCGACGCCGACGACCTCGTGCAGAAGGGGTACGGCTGGTTGCTGAAGGTGACCTGCGCGAAGCACGAAGACGCAGTGTTCAGCTACATCCTGAGCAGAAAGGACGTCATGCCGAGGACTGCCCTGCGGTATGCGATAGAGAAGATGCCTCCCGAGCGAAAGAAGGAAGCCATGAAGCGATAGCGTGAGAGAAGGAGAGAGAAATCCTGTCCTTGAAACATGTTGTAAAAAGATGGCGCCGCCCGTTTTTACTGTTGAACGCCGATCCTCCGCACATCCGACGCTCCGTGCCGGAATGCTGCGCGGACTGAAAGAGAGATGAGGGAAGGATGATACCGAAAGAACCGACGTACAGTGATCTTCAGCAGCGTATCGCCGGTCTTGAAGAGGCGTTGCGGATGAAGAGTCTTGCGGAGGAGACGATGCGCGAGCAGGAAACGCGATATCGCGCCATTGTCGACCAGGCGACGAGCGACGCCCTGCTGGTCCATGATTTTCAGGGCCGGTTCCTGGAAGTCAACCGGCGTGCGTGCGAAAGCCTTGGCTATTCAAAAGAAGAACTTCTTCGAATGTCGGTGACCGATATAGAGTGCGACTTTGATCTGAAGAGCGCGCAGGCCGAGTGGTCGAGAATCGAGCCGGGAATCCCCTTCATTCTGTATGGACATCAACGGCGCAAAGACGGTACGGTTTTTCCGGTTGAAATCCATTTTGGCTGTTCTTTCTGGAACGGAGAGACGTTCTATCTTGGCCTGGTGCGCGATATCACAAAACGGAAACTGACAGAAGAAGCCCTGCGCGAGAGCGAAGAGCGTTTCCGGAATATGGTTGAAGGCGCGCCCG
This sequence comes from Synergistaceae bacterium, assembly GCA_018436785.1. GTDB lineage: Bacteria > Synergistota > Synergistia > Synergistales > Aminobacteriaceae > JAAYLU01. The sequence goes on from JAHDKR010000040.1 coordinate 15,595, forward strand.
ACGCGATTTATATCCAGATCGACAGGAAGTTCGCCTATGTAAATCCCGCCGCGTGCCGTCTTTTCGGCGTCGCTTCCGCGGAGGAACTCCTCGGCATGCCGCTTCTGGAGCGTATTCATCCTCTCTACCATGACGTTGCCCGGGAGAGGATGCGGCGTCTGAGCGATGAGCGCAGCCCGCAGCGTGAACGTATAGAGCTTCGTTTTTTGCGGATGGACGGGAGCGAAGTGTGGGTAGAAACAAGCGGAGAGCCTATCAACTATCAGGGAAAATACGGAGCTCTCGGTTTCGCCCGCGATATTACATGGCGGAAAGAGGCGGAAGAAGCGCTCGGAGAGAGCGAAGAACGTTTCCGCAGTCTTTTCCGGGACAGCCTTTCCGTGATGTTTTTGCTCGACCCTGTTACGGGACGCTTTCTTGACGTCAACAGAGAGTGCGGGAACTTCTACGGGTGGCCGGCGCAGGAGCTTCTGAACATGAACATAATGGATATCCATACGCCGGGCGAAGAAGCGCTGTGCGAGATAGAAAAAGCCGCGTCGGGAGAGCAGAACCGTTTCGAATCCAGGCATCGTCTGGCAGACGGGTCCGTGCGCGACGTGGAAGTGTTCACCAGCAAAATTTGCGTGCGGGGCGAGTGTCTGCTCTACTGCATCGTCAATGACATCACGGCGAAAAAAGCGGCGCAGCGCCAGGTACGTCTGCTCGGCAGAGCGGTTGAGCAGAATTCGGAGAGCGTCATTATTACCGATGCCGCAGGGAATATAGAGTATGTCAATCCGGCGTTCACCCAGTCCACAGGGTATGCCGCGGAGGATGTCGCAGGAAGGAACCCTCGCGTGCTCAAGTCCGGAGAGCAAAGCGAGGTTTTTTACAAACGCATGTGGGAAACGATCATCTCCGGGGAGACGTGGAGAGGGGAGATGCACAACAAACGAAAGAACGGCGAACTCTTCTGGGAGAACGTCGCGATCTCGCCCATTCTGGATGAAAACGGCGCTATTGCACATTTTATCGCGATCAAGCAGGATATCACCGAGAGAAAGAAGCTGATCGAGTCCCTTGTACGCGCCAAGGAAAAGGCCGAAGAGAGCGACCGGCTGAAGACGGCGTTCCTCCAGAACGTATCGCACGAGATACGGACGCCGATGAACGGAATTCTCGGGTTTCTTCACCTGCTCGGGCAGCCGGCTTTGGACGACGACGAGCGAAGCGAGTACATCCGGATCGTCAACCAGAGCGGACAGAGGCTCCTGAGCACGATCAACGATATTATAGAAGCGTCCAGAATCGAAGCGGGAAAGACGACGGTGCAGATGGACGATGTCGACGTTGAACAGACGATGGCGTTCCATTTCGCTTTCTTCCGGCCCCGGGCGGAGGAGAAGGGGCTCTTTTTGACGCTTTCGGAGCATCTTCGGGGAGAAGAGGCGTTGCTTCGCACCGACAAACACAAGCTGGACAGCATCTTGAACGTTCTGTTGGGCAACGCGCTCAAATTCACCTGCAGCGGAGGCGTCGAATTCGGGAATCGACTGGAAGGCTCCGAACTGCTCTTTTTCGTGAAGGACAGCGGAGAGGGAATCCCCGAGGATCGTCTCGAAGCCGTCTTCGACAGCTTTGTGCAGGCGGATCTGGGGGTGGCGCGTTCGCATGAAGGCGCCGGATTGGGACTGACCATAGCAAAGGCCAACGTCGAAGCCCTCGGCGGGAAAATCGATGTACGTTCCGAGGTCGGCAGAGGGAGCACGTTCACTTTTTCGATTCCGTATCTGCCGCTCACGCCGGGCGCCGTGATTTCAAAGAGCGGCGCTGGAGCCCATTCCGCAGAGGCGGATCAGGGCGGTTCTCTTATCCTGATTGCCGAGGACGACTCGACCAGTTTCCGTCTTTTGGAGGCGATGCTGAAGAAGGCGGGGTATTCCGTGCTTCGCGCCGTCGACGGGGAAGAAGCGCTGCAGGCTGTCCGCGAAAACCCGGACGTAGCTCTTGTTCTGATGGATGTAAAAATGCCGGGAATGAACGGACTGGAGGCAACAAGACGGATACGGCGCTTCAATACCGTGCTCCCGATCATCGCGCAGACGGCGTACGCCTTTCCGGAAGACCGCACAAAAGCGCTGGAAGCAGGCTGCGACGACTATATCTCCAAACCTGTCGAACGGACGGCGCTGCTGAAGATGATCAAGCGCTACTGCGAAAGGAAAGACGCTTGAGCGCCCCCCCTCTCTTTGAAATGAAGGGAAATTGCCCCTCTTCCGTGAAAGCAGTCTTTCCCGGGTACTAACGAAGGGGATTTTGTGGACGAGAGAACCTTTCGCGTTGGCCCCTCCAAAACATGTTGTGCGCGACTTCCGATACGCTCCCCTCCGTGGTACACAGAAGGAGGGGAGCGTCGTTTATACAACCACCTCCACTTTCAATTCACTTCCGAGCGATTGACAATTTACGGAACTCTCCTATACTTATACAGAAGAGAGATAGAAAATTATTTCAGGAATTTTTTTCAAGGGGGATGCCGATGTATTCGGACGCGCTTCTGGTAAAGGCAGCCGAACTCTACTACTACTCCCGGAGATCACAGGCGGAGATAGGAAGGACTCTCGGGGTTTCCACCCCCACAGTGTCTCGGATTCTTCAGGAGGCGATGGAGCGCGGCGTCATCGAAGTCCGCGTTCGCGACATCCTTGTCCGCTCCTCGGAGACCGAGGCGACGCTGAAGAGAACCTTCGGGCTTGTCGACGCGGTGGTGGTCGACATGCCCCAGGATGCGGACTTGAACTTTCTTCGGAAACTGCTTGGAAAGAAGGCGAGCGAACTGCTGCCCCGCTTCTGCGAGAGAGGAAGTACCGTCGGGATAGGGTGCGGCGTCACCGTACGCGAGATGATCGAGTCGCTCGACCGCTCGCGCCGCTTCCCCGATCTCCGCATCGTCCCGCTCATGGGAGGGTGGGGGAAGGAAGAGCCGGAGCGGGAGACGAACCGCCTCGCCAGTTCCATGGGGAGTATTCTTGGATGCGCTTTCTTCTATCTTCTCGCTCCGGCCATCGTCAGCTCGCCCGCCGTCCGGGACGTCTTTTTAGCGGAACCGCAGATCCAGTTGACCACGAAGCTGTGGAACACCGTGGATACGGCGATCTTTTCCATAGGGCCGGAACTCGACGCCCCGGCGTACTCCTACATACCGAGGGAGTATCTCGACCTCGAAAAAGCCGCAAGAGCAGGTGGGGTGGGCGATGTGCTCGGCAGAATCATCGACGAGAACGGAAAGGAACTCCCCCTGCCCTTCAATGAACACCTGATGAGTATTCCGTTCGCGACGTTGTTGAAAATCCCCCGGCGCGTCGGTATCGGAGGAGGGGCGCAAAAATGCCGCGGCGTCCTCGCGGCGCTCCGCGGGGGGCTTGTCAATATACTGGTCACCGACTACGAGACGGGATCGTACATACTGCAAATGGAGGCGATGCAACGTGACAGTGTTTAAAACTATGTTCAAGGTGAAGAAGCCTATTTTGGGGATGGTGCATTTCCCGCCGCTTCCCGGCTCTCCTCTGTATGACGGAAGCGCGGGAATGAGGAAAATTCGCGATACCGCGATGCGCGACGCCGAAGCGCTCGTCAAGGCGGGATTCGACGGAATCGTCTTCAGCAACGAAGGCGACAGGCCGTACCTCTCCTCCGTGGACCACGTGACGGTGGCGGCGATGAGCAGAGTGATTTCCGAGACTGCCGCCACGTTCGACGTCCCCTTCGGCCTCTCCGTACTGGCAGATCCGGAGGCGGCCGTGGCGATAGGCGCGGCGGTGGAGGCTGATTTCGTGCGCATCTTCCTCTCATGGGTTTTCGTGGGCGACTGGGGGATCGTGGACCCCGACGCGGGAAAACTCCAGCGCCTGCGGGCGTCGCTTGCTCCCTCGATGAAAGTGTTCGCCAACATCTCGGGGCATACGGAGCCTCTGGGAGGGCGGAAACTGGAGGATATCGCGAGAGGAGCGGTCAAGTTCGGACTCGCCGACGCGGTCTGCCTCGCGGGAACCACGGCGGGGAGCGAAATTCCCGAGGAGGATCTGCGCGGCGCCAGGCGCGGAGCGGAAGGGTATCCCGTGATCGCCGGGACGGGAGTACGCGTGGAGAACGTCGAAAGAATGCTCTCCCTTGCCGACGGCGTCATCATGGGGACGAGCGTCAAGGTGGACAGGGACACCTTCAAGCCGGTCGACCCGCTGAAAGCGGCGGAGTTCATACGCTGCGCGAAGGACGCCAGGGATAAGATGCAATGAGTATTCTCGAGACCCGGAACCTCACCAAGGAATTCCCCGGAGTCCGGGCGCTTTCCGATTTCTCCTTCACGCTGGAGAAGGGGGAGATTCATGGTCTTGTGGGAGAGAACGGCGCCGGGAAGTCCACCCTGGTGAAGATACTCGCCGGCGTGTATACGCCGACTTCCGGGTCGTTCCTGCTCGGCGGGAGAGAGATGCGTTTCCGGTCGCCGCGCGACGCCGCAGAAAGGGTGGGCGTCGTCCATCAGGAGCGGGAACTGATCCCGCACTTTTCCGGATGGGAGAATCTCTTTCTCGGGATGGAGTTCTCCTCTCTCGGTTTTCTGCGGAAAAGACGAATGCGCGAAGAGGCGCTTCGTTTCGTCGAGAAGTATTCGATGAACATCGACCTCGATCTTCCCGCTTCGGAGCTTGGCAGCGGCCGCCAAGAGATGCTCGCCATCCTCAAGGTGCTCTTCCGTGATCCGGAGGTCGTCATTTTCGACGAACCCACGGCGCCCTTGAGCGTGAAGGAGTGCGAGAGTCTCTTCGCTCTGATCAGGGACCTGAAGGCGAAAGGGCTCCCCATCTTGTATATTTCCCACCACCTTTCGGAGGTGTTGCACCTCGCCGACCGGATCACGGTTCTCCGGAACGGGAGAAAGGTTTCCACGGTGCACGCGAAGGATGCGGACGAACAGACGCTGATCCGTTTGATGATCGAGCGCGATATGGAGAGCCAGTACCCCAAACGGAGCGTTTCCGCGGGGGAGGAACTGTTCACGATGGAACGGGCCTCCTCCCGGAAGGGAAGAGTGCGCGACGTTTCGATGCATGTTCGCAGAGGCGAGATCGTCGGGTTCGCCGGGCTTGTCGGCGCAGGCCGCACGGAATTGGCGAAAGCGGTCTTTTGCGGCTCTCGCTTCGAGGAGGGGCGGATGACGTTGGCGGGGAAACCCTTTTCCTCCCGCGGTCCGGGCGAGAGCATACGGAAGGGGATTGCGATGATCCCGGAGAACAGACGCGAAGAGGGCGTCGTCGCCGATATGACGGTGGGGGAGAACCTCGTGCTCCCTCTTCTGAAGCAGCTCGCGTCGCTGGGCTTTCTTCGATCGAGGCAGTGCGATCTGCATGCGAACAGCGTCGTGGACAAGCTCGCCATCAAGATCTCCGGTCTCTCGCAAGAGGCGAGGACGCTCAGCGGAGGGAACCAGCAGAAGGTCTCCGTAGGGAAATGGTTCGGGACCCCTTCGGATCTCTGGATTTTCGACGAGCCGACGCAGGGGATCGACGTGGACGCAAAACGCGAGGTCTACACCATCATGGGCGATCTCGCGGAAAGAGGGGCGGGCGTGTGGTTCATCAGTTCGGATCTTCGCGAGCTGCTCGCCATCGCCGACCGGATATACGTCATGAAGGATTTTCGTATTGCGGGGGAGTTCCTCCCTCCGTTCGACGATGAAGAAATTCTTGGAAGCATGATGGGGGAGGGGCTCCGAAATGTCGCAGGGTAAATTTCAAATGCAAAAAATGCTGACGCGCTACGGGACGATTCTCGCCCTGATCGTCTTGTGCGCAGGGTTTTCTTTTGCGGTGCCGGGGTTTTTGGCGGGTGAGAACGGAATGAATATTCTCAGGCAGATCGCCCTTTTGGCGGTGATCTCGGAAGGATTCACGATGTGCCTCATCGTGGGAGAGCTGGACCTGGCCTTTCCGCACATCGCCAGCCTTTCCGGCGCGCTGGTGGCGGGGCTGATCTTCGGGGGAATGGCGCCGCTTCCCGCGGTGCTGCTCTCTCTGGCGACCGGACTTCTCTTTGGTTTCTTCTCGGGGCTCCTTGTGACGAAGATCGGCATTCCGTCGCTCATCACCACGCTGGCCACAGGCATTATCGCCGGGGGGATGGTGTATATGTACACGCGCGGCGTCTCTTTCTACGGGCAGATGCCCCCTTCGTTCCTCGCGCTCGGGCGGGGGATGGTCGGGCCGGTCCCCTCTCTCATTTTCATCATGTTCGTCGTGGTGGCGGTCGCGCAGGTGTTCATCTCGAAGACCCGCACGGGGAAGTACATGCAGGCCACGGGGGCGAATCAGGCCGCTTCCCGGCTTGCCGGTATCAACACGGACCGGTGCAAGATTTTGGCGCTCTCACTTTCCGGTCTTGCCGCAGCCTTCACCGGCATCTTGCTCACCTCCCGTCTCGGGTCGGCCAACCCCGAGGGAGCCTCCGGGTTTATGATGGACGCGTTCGCCTCCGCGCTGCTTGGAATGACGGTGCTCAGCGTGGGACGGGCGAATCCCTTCGGGACGTTCATCGGCGCGCTGATGATCGGCGTGATCAATAACGGCATGACGCTCGCGGGCGCGCCGTACTACACTCAGGATATCGTGAAGGGACTGATCATATTGCTTTCGGTGACGATGACCTCCCTTCAGGCAAAAAGAATGGCGGGGAACTGACCTCGCCTTCTTTTATAGACAGGAAACCACAATTCAAGGAGGGAAAGGGAATGAAAAAGTACGGGGTTGTTGTTGCTGTAGCGTGTCTGGCAGCGTTGCTCGTCACGGGAGTCGCGGCGGCGAAGCAGATAACCGTGGGGTTCATCGCCACGAATTTCTCCGCCGAAGCGCAGGCGCGGGTGGCCAACGCGTTCGAAAAGATGGCCAAGGAGAAGAACTGGGACGTCAAGATGCTCAACTCGACGGGGTCCATCGAAACGCAGTCGAATCAGCTGGAGAACCTCTACCAGATGAAGGTGGACGCCGTGGTGATGGCAATGGCGCATCCGCTGGAGATCCGTCCCGCGCTGGACAAGGTGCTCTCCGCGAACATTCCGGTGATCACGATCGACTCCGGGTACGTGGAGGGCGTCGTCGCCGATATTACCGCCGATAACTTCGCCATGGGGGCGAAAGCTTCCACTTTCCTCATGGACAGCATCGGCGGCCAGGGGAATATCGTCGTCATCAAGTTCGAGAAACACTACGGAACCAGGCGCAGGGGGAAGGTGCTCGACGTCGTTCTCTCGGAGTATCCGGGCGTGAAGGTGCTCGCCGAGTACAGCGTCGTCGCGACGAAACGCTTCATGGACGATACCAGAGCGGCGATGGAGACGTACGTTACCCGCTTCGGCGATCAGATCGACGGCGTATGGTGCGCCTTCGACCAGCTTGCGTACGTCGCGGGGGACGTGCTGCAGGAGCGGGGAATCAAGGCCGTGGTGGTCGGAACGGACGGAAACCAGGAGACCATGCGGAGGATAGGCGCCGGACAGATGTCCGCAACCGTAGCGCAGCCTTTCGAGGCAATGGCGGAGAAAGCTGTTGAGCTTGTGCAGGCCATAGCGGCCGAAGGAAAATCGATTGAAGAAGCTACCGGCGGGCGGAAAATATTCTACATGGATGCGCCGCTCGTCGACAAGACGTCGCTTCCGGAATAGTTCCTTTCTTCCACGTACGCAGCATTTCGGCGCGGATGGCGATCACATGCTCTCCGCGCCGTTTTTCAGGAGGTGTATGCAGTGCCTCTTTTTCTTGGAGTGGACCTCGGAACGTCGTCGCTGAAGGCGGCCGTTCTGGACGAAAAGGGGAATATCGTTGCGCGGGCAAAGGTCCCGAGCGTAATGAACTCCCCCGAAAAAGATTTTTACGAGGTGGACGCCGAGGCGACCTGGTGGGACGGTTTTCTTTCGCTTTGTACGGAGGCGGGAAAAATCGTTTCTTTGCGCGAGATCGCCGCGGTGTGCGTCAGCTCCGTCTGCGCATCGTTCGTTCCCGTCGACGAAGGAGGCGTTCCGATGCACGACGCCATTCTCTACGGTATCGACAAGCGGGCCTCGCGGCAGATAGAACGGCTCAACCGGCACTACGGCGCCGGGCTGGCCGAGCGTCTCGGAGGCATGTTCACCACGCACTCCATCCTTCCCAAGGCGATTTGGCTGAAGGAGGAGCGCCCCGACGCGTTCAGGCGGACGAAGTACTTCATGGAACCGAACAACTTTGTCACCTTCCGGCTGACCGGCGAACGCGCGTGGGATTACCCTTCCGCCGCCGCTGCCGGACTTGTGGACAGAGAGAAACTGACGTGGGCGGAGGATATTTTCAACGAACAGGGGGTTTCGGCACGTTCCTTCGCGGAGCTCCGGTGGCCGCTCTCCGTCCTCGGAAGCATTTCGGAAGATGCGTCGGCGCGAACCGGTCTCCCCGCAGGGATACCGGTAATCACAGGCGCGTGCGACATCAACGCGGAGGCCGCCGCGGCGGGCGCCTTGAGCGTCGGAGAGTGCGTCGTCGTCTTCGGCTCGACGGTCAGCATTCTTCTGAACACGGAGCGCCCTGTCCGGTTGCCGGGGTTCGTTTCGGGAATATCCGTTGTGGAAGGGATGTACCGGCTCGGCGCGGCCACCTCTTCGGGGTCGCGCTTTTTGCAATGGGTGCACTCCGTTATTCGGAGCGGGGATGGAAAATCCGTATCTTCTCCCACCGGCATTCTGATGGTCCCCTGGCTGGACGGAGCGCGGACGCCGTTTCACGATCCGATGGCGAAGATGCTGTTTCAGGGAATGGACAGCGGCACTTCGGGAGGTGCGCTTCTGCGTGCCGGCAAGGAGGCGTTGGGGTACGAACTCGACTCGCTCTTCGCCATGCTGGAACAGGCGGCTCCCGTGCCGGAAACGATCAGCGTCTCGGGCGGTCTGAGCAACGACGTCGAGTTGATGGAGATTGTATCCGCGATCACAGGAAAAAAAATGCGCCTGCACCCTTCGGTCGACGCGGCCTGCGGCGACGCGCTGCTTGCGGCGGCGGGCTCGGGGTATGTTTCGCTTGCGGATTGCGGTAGGTGTGCTCGCGGCGCGCGGACGATCTCTCCCGATATGGAGCTGCACGCGCGCTTCCGGCCTTTTGTCGAACGATTCCGCAAGATGACGAAACAGCGCGGCGTGCCGGTAGGAAGCTCCCGCGGCTAAGCGCCGAAAAGAAAGGAAAAAAGGAACGGCAGCACGATGAGAATGCTGAGCAGGCGGATGGTTTGGAGTATGCTCACCTTCAGCGGATCGGCCCCCATCTCCTCGGAGATGATGGACATCTGGGAGAGCCCCCCGAGCGAGGAGGAGAGAAGGCAGGTAGGGTAGTCCCACCCCGTCATCCTGTGGAGCAGTACGGCAAGCAGAACGCTGCAGACGAGCAAGACCGCTGTGAGCGCGACAACCGGCAGCCAGAGCTCGCCGAACTGATGAAGCGTGGAGATCGTGATGTTGGAGCCGATGATGATGCCGATGCCTATCTGCGCCACCGTTCGGAGTATGTTCGGCATCGGCGGAAACTCTCCGCGGAGAAGACTCGCCGCCGCTACGGCGAACATGGCTCCGGTCAAAATGCCCACGGGCAGCCTGAAAATGTACCCGAGGATGCCGCCGATGAGCGACACGACCGCCAGCAACGCATACCCCTTTGCGGATGGCGCAACAGAAGGTTCGAGCGCGGCAGCTTCCTCTTCATCCGAAAACTGCGGTTCAACGGAAAGAGAAGAAGGGGAGGAACAACTGCTCCTCTCCCCGGCGCCGAACCATCGAGTCCATTTCCGGCAGACCAGGGGAGTGACCAGGATCGCGGAGAGCATGCGGAAGACCTGAAGCAGGGTCACGCTTGCGACATCGGCCCCCATGGACATGGAGAGAAGCGCCATCTCCGCGATTCCTCCCGTCGTCGATCCAAGAAAGGCCGTTTTCATGGAGAGATCGCTCATCATATAGAGGACGCTTCCTCCCGCGAGGGAGAGGAAGAGCATGCTCAGCGAAACGATGAGCGCCGGTACGGGAAGCTCCCGGAGCAGCGTGAGAGACTGTTTGTTCACCCGCAATCCTACGTAGCTTCCGATGACGATGTTGCTATATCGGGAGATCCATTGCAGCTGCACTTCAGGAAAAAAACCGGCAAGATTAAGGACGCTCACAAAAAAGAGCGAGCCGAGAATCGCCGGTACGGGAAGAGCAAACTTTTTGAATACCAGATAGCCGGCGGTACCGACTGAAAAAAGCAGGAGAAAAGCTGTCATAAGAGAAAACCGAACCTCCGAACCGCACGGTGCGAATTTTTTAGTGGTGACGGATAGCGAACGAGCTCTCGCCTTCCTTCAGCGGCGTTTCCAGCACGACCAGGCGCGTCACGGTTGCAGAAGACGGTCCCTTGCGGAGCCACTGTTCCATCTTGTCCATTGCTTCACGCTCGCCCTGCGCGTGCACTTCGACCGCGCCGTCCGGCAGATTCCGGACCCATCCGGTCACGCCGAACTTCAGCGCCATCCGCGCCGCAAAGTGGCGGAACCCTACGCCCTGTACCGTTCCCATCACCAGAAAACGCTTGCGGATCAATGTCATGCCCGTGCGAGCGAAAGCCCTTCGATGCGCTCGATTCTGGATTCAAGGGACGGATGCGTGCTGAAAAGGCTGTTCTTTCCCTGTTTCATTTTCCGGAGCGGGTTGACGATGTACAAGTGCTGCGTTCCGCGGCTCGCTCTCTGGAGTTCGTTCGGGTCGCCGGACAGCTTTCTCAAGGCGGATACCAGGCCCGCCGGATTGCGCGTCAGTTCGACCGCCGAGGCGTCCGCGAGGTACTCCCGCTGACGGCTGACGGCGAGCTGGATGATTGTGGCCAAGAGCGGCGCAAGAATTGCAAGCACGAGCGCCACGACCGCCATCACCGCCTGTCCCTTGCCTCCGTCGCTTGAACGGCTGCTGCGGCGACGGCCGAAGAAGACGCTGCGGAAAACCATATCGCAGATCATGACGATGGAGCCCACCATCACCGCCATCAGCATGGCGAAGCGGATGTCGAAGTTCCGCACATGCGACATTTCGTGCGCCATGACGGCCTGAAGCTCCTCCCGGTTCAGCTTTTCCATCAGCCCGCGCGTGATCGCCACGCTCGCGTGCTCCGGATCCCGCCCGGTGGCGAAGGCGTTCATCGCGCTGTCCTCGATCAGATAGACCTTCGGCATCGGGAGTCCTCCTGCGATGGAGAGCTCCTCCACGACGTTCCAGAGCTGCGGGGCGTCTTCGTGACGGATCTCCCTCGCGCCGCTCATCGAGAGGATCATGGAGGCCCCCGCGAACCACGAGAACAGGAAATAGATTACCGCGACCGCCGTGGCGACAATCACCCCGGTGTACCATTCGCCGCCCCACCAGTAACTGACGGAAGCTCCCAGACCGCCGAGCAGCAGCAGCAGCAAGAAGAAGAGCAAAATGCTCAGACGCTTGTTATGCGCGATAAGCCCCTCGAAGCTGACCATGCTCTCACCTCCAGGTGACCTGAACGGATTGCAACTCGGAAGCGTCGTCCGCCGCCCACATCGCGCGCGGCTCGTACCCCAGCCTCCGCGAGATCAGGTTGTTCGGGAAGACGTCGATAGCGATGTTGAACGCCTTTACCGCGTCGTTGTAGTACTGGCGGGCGAACGCGATTTTATTCTCCGTGGAGGCCAGCTCCTCCTGAAGCGCGAGAAAGTTCTGATTCGCCTTCAGCTCGGGGTAGTTCTCCGAGACCGCAAAAAGTGAACGCAGCGCGCCGGTGAGCTGATTCTGCAACGGAGCGGCCTGTTCGGGAGAGGTCGCGGAAAGCGCGGCGCTTCGTAAAGAGGCGATGCGCTCGAAAACTTCCCGCTCATGCGCGGCGTACCCCTTCACCGTCTCCACAAGGTTCGGGATAAGGTCGTACCGCCGCTTCAACTGGACGTCGATCTGGCTCCATCCGTTCTCGACGCTCGCCTTTCTGCGCACAAGCGTGTTGTAGATATAGACGGCGTACACGAGAACACCTGCAGCAATCGCAGCGACAATATAGACGCCATTTCCCATGGACGACAGCCTCCCTTCCGGATTACGTTCTTCAACAAAAACATTATACACCAGCGCGAATCAGCCGAGATGGTTGGGAACGCTCTCCTTGAAGAGTTCGTACATGCGCTTCGTAACCGCGCCCGGGGCGCCGCCGCCGATAATCGTGTCGCCTATTCTCGTCACCGGCGTCACCTCTTTTACGCTTCCGGTGATGAAGGCCTCCGTCAGATCGGGCAGTTCGTCGAGCGTGAGGCAGCGGTGCTCCACGTTGTACCCCTCTTTTCGCGCAAGATCTATGAGAATCTCCCGCGTAATGCCGCGAAGCACGCGATGGTCCGGAGCCGTGATCAGGTTGTCTTTCGCGACGCCGAAGAAGCTGCTCGTAGCGGACTCCGTAATCTCTCCGTCCACGCAGTGGAGCGCCTCGAACGTCCCCGGAAGGTGGTTCCTGTAGGCGTTCATGTAGTTGATGCTCTTTATCCTGAAAAGCTGACGCTCCTCGTGCAGAAGGGAAAGCGCGATCCCCTTCGTAAAAAACTCCTCCGGAATAGGAGCGACCGGTGAGAAGAGCGCTAAGAATCGCGGCGAAGGAAACGAACCGAACTCCTCGACGTCCCCGCCGGTCAGGAAGATCTTCGCCAGGCCATCCCCTTCGATGCGCGACAACCCCTCCCGGACGATATCTCCGATCTCTTCCGTAGAGAGAGGCTCCGCGATCCGCGCCAGCCGCGCCGAATTCGAAAGCCTTTCCAGATGGGCCTTGAGAGCGAAAGGACGGCCGTCGTAGCTTCGGACGGTGTCGAAAACCGCCACTCCGCGCTGCAGTGCAAGGTCGGAAACGGGAAGTGTTGCCTGGTCCCCATCCAGAAACACCCCGTTCATGAAACAAAATACCATGTTGGAAAGCACCTCGATTATGTAAAAAATATGTTCGGTTGATAGTACTATCCTAACATCAGGACGCGAGAAGCTCAATGCCGAATCGGTTATTTCAGTAAAGAAGAATAAAAAAAGACCGCTCGTTCAAGCGGTCTTTCAATGTATAACGCCGCACATTCGTACGGTTTATTTTGGTAGCCCCAACGGGATTCGAACCCGTGTTTTAACCTTGAGAGGGTTACGACCTAGGCCACTAGTCGATGGGGCCACTATCTTGCTTGGCTGGGGAACCTGGATTCGAACCAAGATTACCTGATCCAGAGTCAGGCGTCCTGCCATTGGACGATTCCCCAACTTCGGGCACGCGCATTTTCTCGTGTGCGGGGTACATGATACCAGAAATCCGGCATTTGACAAGGGGGGGAGAGGAAATGAAAAAGACTTAGTATTTGAACAAAGTAAAAAGCAAAAAATTAGTGTTGACGTTTTGATTTAAGGAACCTCTGAATAAAGCTGAGATACTCTCGTAGGAGCTTGATGCAATCGAGCTCAATGAAGAGGAAAAATCCCTTAATCAGAGCTTCCTTAGGATATAATGACTGCGGAGGTGATGCAGATGCCTGTCGCGGTTGCTGAAGAAAAACAACAGCTCCGTCGAATGATCGACCGGATGGAACCCGAGGACGTGCTGAGAATGCTCGACTACGCCGCCTATCTCCGGTATCTGGAAGAGCGCGAGGACGCCGAGGACATAGCCTATGTCGCGGAGCACAGGGACGAACCAACAGTGCCCTTGAGCGAGGTTCTGAAGGACTTCGAGGAATAAATAGTGCCCACTTGATCTGTTGGTGTACGTGGTGCGCATCGGTCACCGTAGCGAGGTGTACAAGAAGATGTAGGTTAAGCCCCTCTCTGCGGAGAGGGGCTTTTTATTCCTCTGCAGAGGCAACCCAGGCCTTCGCTCCTTACGGCATGTTATCCAACAGCATTCGCAGCTATTTCGCCGTTTTGTCGCTGCGAAGGCCATGCGTCGTTTATATCTGCTGCATTCCCGCCATCTGTTCTATAGTGCGCACCATGTCATTGGAGAGTCCCAAGCCGGATGCCAGTTCTTCGACATACGTTTTTTCCGCGGGGGTGTCCACCTCGATGGCCATGAGAGTAGCGGCGTAGATCTGCGCCGCGAGCCCGGGGTTGTTCTTTGCCGCCCGGACGAGCCCTTCGGTGTTCATGGGTTTTTGGAGTTCCTCCATGATATAGTACATGTCGTCCTGCTGGAGGCCCGCTTTCTGGAGTTTTCCCGTAATCAGCCTGTACTCATCTTTGTCGATCCGGCCGTCTGCCTTGGCTGCGTTGATCATTGCCGCCACAACCAATTCCGCTCCGTTCTCAAGGTCGTGCTGTTCCTCTTCGGTCTCCGGGGCCTTGAGTCCTACGGGAAGCTGTCCTGTGTTTTTCCCGCTGTTTTGCATCGCGTTCATTGCCATTGAGGCGAGCAGAGCCATGAGCCCGCCGCCGAGAGCGCCGGTGGCTGCGCTCTTGCCTCCGCCGATGAGGGAGCCCATGAGTACGCTCAATCCGCCGACGGCAAGATTTTTCTTTCCGCCGACAGCGCTTGCAGCCTGGTCCAAAATCTGCCCGAGCATACCGCCTCCAGCGGAGGCGCTCGTCTTCCCGGCGCCTAAAAGGTCTCCCAACAGATCCTCAAGGCCGAGACCGCTCTTCTGATCGTCGGAGGGAAGGGATGCGCCATCGGCGCCAAAAACATTCTGCATCCTCCTGGTTGCCGATGGAGCCGTCTTTGCCTGCATCAAGCCGCCTAGAATATCCATTATGTTCATTCTTCATCCTCCTCTGTATGCTTTCTTCTTTTTGGTTTCGGTCGAGAGGCTCTTCCGTTGTAGTTCTCAGAGTATGCATCCTCATTATCTCACTTGAGCATTGTTTTGCCTATCAATATGCTTCTCTTACATATCCTCTTCTTCTCTTGACCGAAGGATGAATGGCAAAATACAAAGTGTCTGCCGTTCGTTTGTCTCTTTGACAGGAAGCCCCCTTGTTTGCTCTGCGGCTTTGAGGCGTGTGGACGATGGGATTTTCGGGAAAAGACTGTACAATATGATAAAGAGATCCGCCACTTTTTTGGGGCGGCGCGTCTCAAGAGAATCGAGAGGGTGTTTTGTGATGTGTCGGGGTGAAAACGTTTGGTTGTATCGACTCATAATGATCGCAGCGGTGTTGGGCTGCCTGTGCGTACCTTGTTTTACCGTGTTTTCTCAACCGCAGGAAAATGCGCCGCACTCCTCCGGGGTCTCCATTTCCCAGGGGATTGCGAAGCTGGGGTTTTTATGGCCCTTGTTCGTGCCGGGAAAGGTGACAAGCCGCTTCGGCCAGAGGACGCACCCGATTACCAAGGAGCCGGACTATCACATGGGGGTTGATATTCATGTTCCCCACGGAGCCCCTATTCGGGCGGCAAAGGCGGGCGCCGTGGTTTTCTCCGGTCCGCGCGGAGGGTACGGCAACGCGGTCATCATACAACACGACGCGAAAAGTTCCTCCTTATATGCTCACTGCTCCCGTCTTCACATCAAGCGAGGGCAGAAGGTGCATCAAGGACAGGTAATCGCGGCGGTCGGCGAGACGGGAAGGGCGACGGGGCCGCACCTTCATTTCGAGATACGCACGGGCGGCGGCGCGGTCAATCCTTTGGAGTTCTGGAGGAAGCACGCGGAATCGCCGGCGCAGTGAAAACCGCAGTGCGGCCGTTCACATCGGACGTCGAAGCGCCGCGCCGCCCTCCCGGTTTACCGCAGGATCGCCGTTTCTTCGAGCAGCGGGCTTCGGGTCAGGCTGTTCGGAAGCAGCAGTCTGCCGCAGAGCACAGGGTTGTACAGGGAGTACCACAGTCCGTCGGCCAGGTCGATACCCGCGTGCGTGTACGCCCTCCAGATAAGCTCGGTGCAGTAAAGCCTTTCGTGGTCTTCGCTGTCGAACGCGGTGTCGAACGGCACGCGCTCTTCGTAGTACTCAAGGGCTTTTCTGCCGGCTGTTTCAGCGGCGCCCGGATTCCCCCGCAGACGGTAGATACTTGCCCTGTCCACTTTTTTCGGGGATAAAAAAGTCTCCGCGCGTTCCATTCGCACCAGCTCGGACTCGGGAGATGCATGGATGATGTACGGAACGCCGCCGATTATTCTGACGATGCCGCTATGTGAAAAGGCGGCGTTTCCGTCTTCAAAAAGATTGACGATCTTGCTCCGCCAGGTTTTCCCGCCGACGAGTACGATATCTCCGTTCCGGAACTGCCGCTCGGCGAAGTCGAACGACTCCGGCGGGTGAATGGAGAAAGGTCTTTCCCGGTCGCGGACGTAGCGGTAGCGTATGCCGCCGACCGCCTTGGGTCGCGTCGCGGTCGCCAGAAGAAGCTTCCCTTTGTCGACGGAGAGGCGTGAGAGCGTCAGCGCCGGAGGAAAACCGTTGAAGTCGAGAACGGGACGGAGCCGATCGAGATCTCTTTGAAAAAGAGCGGTCTTCTCTTCGCCGTTGATGCGTATCTCCGGAGCTTTCAGCATGACGCGCTTTCCGTCGCGCAGTTCGAGCCTCGTCGTTATTCCGGCCATGAGGGAGAAGCCTGTCGCACCGGGCTTGTAGCGCCCCTGTATGCGAAGCTCGCCCGACGTCAGGTCCACGGAGATGCGGCTCCAGCTCCCCGAGGCGTATTTCTTCAGGGCTTCGAGGATATCATGTTCGTCGATCACAAGTTCGAAGTTGCTCCGGAGCGCGTTGCATACCCGGAGCGAGCGCCGGTTGCCGCGAATCCACTCAGAGGGGGGATTGAGCCGTATAAATGCCGACTCAAGGGTCAGCCGTTCTATGCGGAACCCTCCGAGAGCGCCGCCGTGAAGAGCAAAAGAAACGGCCCGGATGGCGCCGTCGTCTCCCGGAAGCGCATCCATTTGCAGCTCCAGCGACTCCGGGTCGGCGACCGAGACCAGAAACGCGAGCAGCCGCTCTCCGTTGTTTTGGGGGGTGAACTCGCCGGAAAACTCGCGAAAGGTCTGCTCCGCGACGGCTGGGAACGGATTGAAGAGCAAAAGACATACGAAGAGAAGGAATGTTTTCCTCACGCTGATCCCCCCTTTCGATGCAGTGAAAAAGCGGACGGCTTCGCGTATCCGTGATTTTTCTCGGTAGCAACGCCCATGGTGTGGTGTGTATCGCCCAAAATAAAAGAATTCTGTAGTATTGTATCAGAGAACTGTATTCGAGGCGAAGCGCCTGTATTATAATGACGCTTTATTTGCACCTGAGAAAAGAATGCAATCAAAGATGGAAGTGGACGTTCAGCCCGGGGCGCTCTGGAATATTTTTCAGCCAATCGTTCCGGGGATTTGTAAGGATGGCGAGGTGTTGCGTATTGAGAATCTTGTTTGTCGACGGGAATCCAAGCGCGGAAGACGCCGTTTTCGGCGAGCGTCTTGCGGCGATGGAGCACGGTGTTGCGGGGCACGATGTCACGAGGTTCTGTCTCCGGGGAAAGGCGATTCACTCCTGCATCGGTTGTTTCGCGTGTTGGATGCGCACCCCGGGGACATGTATCTTCCAGGATGATCACGTCGAGCTGCTGCGTTTGTTTCTGAAATCGGATGTTGCCGTCTTTGCTTCTCCTCTGATCGCGGGTTTTTACTCCGCGTTGCTGAAGACGGCGATCGACCGCGTCATTCCGCTTGTTCTGCCGTACATCGAGTTTGCGGACGGGGAGTGCCGTCACCCGCTGCGGTACGGCCGTGCCATGCCGAAGATGGGCTTTCTCTATGAACCGGAAGAGGATACGGACGAGGAGGATCTCCGGATTGTCTCCACCGCGTTCGAGCGTTTCGCCCGCAACGGGCACACGCGTTTCCTGTTCTCCCGGCCTTTGAGTGAGGATCCCGAGGAGGTGCGCCATGCGATTGAACATCTTTAACTGCTCGCCGCGGGGCAAGAGGAGCAACACCAAGGTGTTGACAAACGCCTTTGCGGAGGGCTTTCTCCGGGGAGCGGCGGGTGCGCCGGAACTGAACGAGGTCAGGGAGTTTTTTATATCGGAACCGGATGACTTCCGGCGGGCGGCGGAAGCTTTCGGAGAGCCGTCGGCGGCCCTGATCGCCTTTCCGGTCTATGTGGACGCGATGCCCGCTATTGCGAAATCCTTCATTGAAGAGATCGCCGCCTTCAAGGGGCGCTGCTCGTCGACGAGAATGCTCTTTCTCATACAGACGGGATTCCCGGAAGAAACGCATACGCGGCCGATGAAGGCCTACCTTGAAAAGCTGGCGAAACGCCTCGGCGCCCCTTGCGACGGAGTCATCCGGATGGGCGGCGGCGAGGGGGCGCGGGACCGTGTGCGCGGATCGAAGGGCGGCGGAAAAATGTTCGAACGCTACCGGATGCTCGGCAGAGGGTATGCGGCGAACGGCGTTCTCGACGAGGCGATCCTTGCGAAGCTCGCAGGGCCGAAACGCCTTCCTGCGCTGTTGGCGCCGCTCGTTTTGCCGCTGGCGAACTATTTTTTCTGGGACAGGGAGCTGAAGCGGAACGGCGCGTATGAAAAACGCCGTGATCGACCGTTGGAACGGGAGTAAAAACGGCGGAAACTGTGCGTTGTACGGAAAAATGCTCCGGCGGGATGGAATGACGCCGGATCGCGCGCACGCGGAAGAAACGGCGGGAGGAGCTGTTCGCTCTCTCCCGCCGTGCCGTTTACTTCTGCTGACTCTTGAAGTCCTCGCGCACGGGGCAGAAGATATCCACGACGACGCAGTCTTCATGAGCGTAGCCGCCGTGCGTTTCCCCTCCCGCGAAGACGATCCCCTGCCCGGGGGTGAGAATCGCCACGTGGTCACCGGAGCGAAGCTCCATCTTTCCGGCGAGCAGCAGCGTAATCTGCTCGTGGGGGTGACTGTGCTCGGTGAGTTCGGTGCCTCCCGCGATCTCCCAGTGCGCAAGCGTCATCTGGTCCGAATGGACGAACTTGCCGATGAATCCGGGCCTTCCTGTGAACGGATCGATACCTGCCATGTCGTAGGGTTTCATCTCGTATGCCACGCTCCTTTATGAATATCTGTCCTCCGCGCCCCCTCTTTTCCGGGTCCCCTCTTGACACTTTCCGGCGACGAAGGTATAAGAGGAAAATGTTTTCCAATGATATGATAAAAAGACGATGAAGGGAAGAGTACCTTCTCTCCGAAGGACAGAGAGGAAGGGCCGAGGCTGGAAGCCCTTCTCCCGAGGAGCGCAGAGAAGACCACCCCTGAGTCGGCGTCGAAGTTCGCGCGGTTTCGCACGCGGAGGGAAGACGCCGGGGTCCGCCCCTTACAGCGGTGTCGAGTTGCCGGTATCCTCCCGGCGGATGCGCGAAGCAGCCGCGAGAGGTCCGGAAATGGAGTGGAACCGCGATGAGCCTGCATCGTCTCCTGTATTGTGGAGGGTGCGGGCTTTTTGTATTACAGGAGGGATGTTCCATGAAGAAGGGCATACTGTTTTCTTACGGAAAGTATCTTCCGCTGACGGAGAAGACGCCGATGCTGTCGCTGTGCGAAGGCGACACGCCGCTCGTTCCGCTGCGGAATTTGAGCCGGGAGCTCGGCGTCGGGCTGTTCGGGAAGTATGACGGCCTGAACCCCACCGGTTCGTTCAAGGACAGGGGGATGGTGCTCGCAGTGTCGAAGGCGCTCGAGGAAGGGGCGAAGGCGGTTATCTGCGCCTCCACCGGCAATACGTCGGCCTCTGCCGCGGCCTACGCGGCCGTCGCGGGCATTCCCTGCTTCGTGCTCCTTCCCGCGGGCAAGGTTGCGCTGGGGAAGCTGGCGCAGGCGATGATCTACGGAGCCAGAGTGCTCGCCGTCAGGGGTAATTTCGACAGGGCGCTCGAAATGGCGCGGGAGGGGGCGGAGCAGGACGGGTTCGCCATCGTGAACTCCGTAAATCCGTACCGTCTGTGGGGGCAGAGGAGCGCGGCGTGGGAGATCTGCGACGAACTGGGCGCTCCCCCCGACTGGCTTGTCCTTCCCGTAGGGAACGCGGGCAACATCAGCGCCTACTGCGCAGGCTTTGAATTCTACAAGGAGCAGGGTATCACGCGGAACATCCCCCGCCTCGTCGGCGTTCAGGCTGAGGGCGCCGCCCCGATGGTGAAGGGCGCGCCGGTCGATGCTCCCGAGACTGTGGCGACAGCGATCCGCATCGGCCATCCGGTGAGCGCGGACAAGGCGAAACGCGCAGTCGAGATCTCCGGGGGGCGTTTCCTCGCCGTTTCGGACGACGAGATCCTTGACGCGCAGAAGCTCCTTGCTTCCTCGGACGGCGTCTTCGCAGAGCCCGCCTCCTGCGCGCCGCTCGCCGGACTCCTGAAATTGAAAAGAGAGGGCGAGCTCCCCTCCGGACTGCGGATCGTCATGGTGCTCACGGGGAACGGTCTGAAGGATCCCGACGCGGCGACCTCCCGCGTACCCGCTCCTGTCGAGATCGACGGGACGCGAGAGGCGCTTATGGAGGTGCTGCACTCGTGAGCCTGCTGCGGGTGAAGGTCCCCGCCTCCAGCGCGAATCTCGGCTCCGGGTTCGACACAGTAGGGGTGGCCCTCTCCCTGTATAACTTTTTCGATGTGCTTGAAATACTCCCCACGGGACAGTACGAAATCGACGTCATCGGCGAGGGCGGGGGAGACCCATCGCTGCTGGAGAAAAACGGGGTTGTCGAGAGCTACGAGAGGGCGTGCAGTGAGTGGGGGGTTGAGCCGCCCGGCCTGCGGCTGCGCACGATGAACGCCATCCCTCTGAAGCGCGGGCTCGGGAGCTCGTCCTCCGCCATCGTGGGCGGCGTGGCGATAGCGAACGAGCTCCGGGAGCGGCCGCTTCCGAAGGAGGAGCTGCTGCCGCTGATGGTCTCTATGGAGGGGCACCCGGACAACGTCGTCCCCTGCTGCCTTGGGGGGATGGTGGTGAGCTGCTGGGACGGGACGGATCTGAAGTACGTCCGGATGCCGCCGCTCCCTTCCGATATTCTGGCTGTTGTGGCGGTTCCCGCGGTCGAACTGAGCACCGAAGAGGCCCGCCGTGCGCTTCCGAAGCATGTTTCTATGGGGGACGCCGTGTATAATGTGAGCCGTTCCGCGCTGTTGGCGGCGTCATGGGCCACGGGCAACTGGGACAACCTGGGGTGGGCCATGGACGACCGACTCCATCAACCGTTCCGGGCTCGGCTCTTCCCGGGGGGCGAGGCGATCCTTGACGAGGTCCGCCGCATCCCGCAGTGCTCCGGAGTGGCGATCAGCGGTTCGGGGCCGAGCGTGCTCGCATTCGCCCGGCAGGAGGCGCACAGGGTTGCGGAGCTGATGTGCTCTATCTTCTCGCGTTTCGGCGTCAGATCCCGTTTCTTCGTCCTCGCGGAGGATGCAGCCGGGGTGACCGTGAGCAGAAATGTCGGGTGTTCCGAGATTTTCCGTCCGTTGCGGAAGGGGAGTGTGTTTTCAATGACATTTGGGGTTGACAGTTCCGGACGCTGCGTGGTCGGCGAGGTGATCTCCGACCGGGATGTTGCGAAGATAGCCGTTCTCGGCGTGCCGGACGTCCCCGGCGTCGCGGCGCGTCTCTTCTCCGATCTTGCCGCGGCGGGAGTGGGAGCGGAGATGATCGTGCAGAGCGTTATGAGGGGGCAGATGAACGACATCGCCTTCATCATCAAACAGAGTCTCCTGGGCGAGGCCATCGCGATCTGCAGGTCTTTCGCCTCCGATATCGGGGCGCAGGGCGTGACCTTCGACACGGAGGTCGCGAAGGTGGCGCTCAAGGGAGAGCATCTTGCCGGGTGTCCGGAGATCCCCTCGCAGATGTTCTCGGTGCTCGCGGGGTGCAGGATCAACATCGACATGATCGCGGCGGCGTCCACCGTCATTGCGTGCATCGTTGCGGCGGGCGATCTGGAAGGAGCGGTCGGCGCGCTCTCTCAGGCCTTTCTGCACTGATTACGCTGTTCCGTACGGACGAAGTGCTGTAAAATATCAAGGCTGTCCGGGAAATTTTGTGTGTGGGAGGGAGCCTCATGAAACTGTTCCGATGTATCGGCGCGCTCCTTGCGCTGCTGCTCTGCCTCGGCGCCGCCTCCGCCCGTGAGGTGAAGTTGACGGCGGATACCATGCAGTACGATTCCGCAAGCGGGTACTTTACGGCGACCGAAAATGTGAAGATCGTCCGGGAGGGCGTCACTGCGACCGCCAAAAAAGCCGAGGGGAACATGAACGGCGGAGAAGTCAATCTTATCGGCGATGTTCATATCTTCGGAGTGTGGGAAGACGAAAAAGTCGATATAAAGGGGCAGATCCTGACCGGATACCTCCAGGATCCGCGCGGTCTTTCCTTTAAAGGAACCGTGCAGGGCGTCTGGGGGAGCAAACAGGTGGACGCCGAGGATCTGAGCACGCGCGGGGATACGTTCTCCGTAGCGAAACTTCGCCGTTTCGCCGATTCCGCCGAGGGGTTCTCCTTTTCGTGCAACTCGATCAAGGGGAAGCTCAAAGACGGGGAGATCGTCGAGTTTACCGCCGTCGGCGCCTTCAGATTCGTCTCGTCCCAAAAAAAAGGAACGCCGACGGAGATCCGCGGCGACAGGGCGGTCTACTCCAAGGCAAGGGGGTCGCTCGTGGTGAACGGGAACGTCTCGGCCGTCCAGGACGGGCGTTCGCTCCGCTCCGATTCGCTGGTCTACTTTCCTGTAAAGAACCGCATCGAAGCCACGGGGAAGCCGCAGCTGATCTTCAAAATAGACGAAGGTTCAAAGAAACAATGAGCAAAATGCTCTCGGCTCGCGGCCTGTCCAAAGCCTATAAAGGCAGGACGGTCGTCTCCTCGGCAGACCTGGACGTCGCAATGGGCGAAGTGGTGGGACTGCTCGGACCTAACGGGGCCGGAAAGACGACGTCGTTCTATATGATTGTCGGGCTTATCAAACCGGACGCCGGAGTGGTCACCGTGGATTCGCGGGATCTGACGGATCTTCCCGTCTACCGGCGGGCTCGTCTCGGCGTGGGGTACCTTCCCCAGGAGGCGTCGGTTTTTCGCAATCTTTCCGTCCGTGAAAACATCGAACTCGTCCTCCAGGAAAGTCCGCCCCCCGGAGAAAATCCGTCGATTGTAGCCGACCGCCTGATCGAAGATTTCGGCCTGGAGAAGATCGCCCATGTCCGGGGCTACTCCCTCAGCGGCGGCGAACGGCGCAGGGTGGAGATCGCCCGCAGCCTCGCCATTCTGCCGAACTTCCTCCTTCTCGACGAGCCTTTCAGCGGTATCGACCCCATCGCCGTCTACGATATACAGCAGATCATCCTCGGCCTCCGCGCGAAGGGGTACGGTATTCTCCTGACGGATCACAACGTCCGCGACACCCTTGCCATCACGGACAGGACGTACCTTATACACCAGGGGAAGATCGTCATCGAAGGCTCTCCCGATGAAGTGGCGGAGAGCGAGGTTGCGCGGAAGTTCTACCTGGGAGAGCAGTTCTCCTGGTAGGCTTCCACCTCGTCCCACCGTCCTTCCAGGAGGAGGGGAGCGAGCGTCTCGACGGCCAGGGAAACTTCCGGTGAAAGCGAATCGCCGAAACCTCTCCGGGCGGGCTGAATCCCCAGGACAGTCACTTCGAGCTCCGGAAGCAGCGGTGCAAGGAGCAGCGGCAGCGGTATTCCGTGCGTTCCGAAGGCGACGCCGGCGAATTCGTCCAGCCGCATCCTCCGTACGGCTCCTCCGGGAAGCCCCATCTCCGCCGCGTCGACGATGAGAAGATGCACGCTGTCGTTCCGTATGGCCCGCGTCAGCGGAGCGATATAATTTTCGGGCGTCGTTTCGCAGTTCACGACGCGAAGCTGTCCGGGGGCAGCGCCCTCCAAGATGGTGAAAAGTGCGGGTCCTGCTCCGTCGTCCTGAAGAAGCGGGTTCCCGACGCACCACAGTACGGTGTGCCGCATTCGCGCATTCGCTCCTTTCGCAAAAAGAACTTATACAGTTGAAACAAGGAGGCCGGTTCCGTGGCCAAGTCAACGCATACGATGGTACGCCACGCTTTGTCGATGATGCTGGGGACGTTCGCGAGCAGGGTGCTCGGTCTTGTCCGGGAGATCATCACGGCGGCGTGGTTCGGCGCGTCGGGGGTGCTCGACGCGTTCAACGTCTCCTTCACGCTCGCGAACCTGGCCCGCCAGCTTTTGGCGGAGGGAGCGCTTTCAGCCTCCTTCGTCCCGGTCTTCTCAAGGGTTCTGGCGGCCAAGGGAAAAGAAAGCGCGGAGCGCCTCGCGCGTCAGGCTTTTTCCGTGCTGCTCGTCGCTACGATTCTCTCCGTCGCGGCGGGCGTTGTGTTTTCCCCGCTGCTCGTAAAGATTATGGCTCCGGGGTTTGATCCTGTCAAAGCCGAATTGGCGACGGCGATGACGCGCTGGATGTTTCCCTTCCTTGTCCTGGTGTCGCTTGCGGCGCTCGCGATGGGGGTGCTCAACAGCATGGGCTCCTTTCTCGTTCCCGCGCTTGCCCCGGCGTTGAGCAATCTCGTCTACATCGTGCTGGTTGTGTTCCTTGCCTCTTTCTACGGTGTTTGGGGCCTCGTGATCGCGGTGCTCGCCGGTGGCGCCTGCCAGTTTCTTCTCCAATGGGCGTGGTCGGTACGGATGGGGGTTACGCTGCTCCCCGAGTGGCCGCAACTGAAGGATCCAGATCTCCGGACGATGCTCGCCCTCTTCCTTCCGTACGCCGCCGGACTCTCGCTGAACCAGGTGAATCCGGTGATCAGCAGGATGCTCGCCTCCTTTCTCCAGGAGGGCGCCATCTCTGTGCTGAACTACGCAAACCGCGTGATCCAGCTCCCCCTGGGAATTTTCGTCATCGCGATATCGCAGGCCGTCCTGCCCCAACTCTCCCGATGCCCGGCGGAAGATACCGGGGAGTTCCGCGACATCATGCGCGACTCGCTCAGGTTCACGCTCTTCGTCGTCTTTCCCGCGACGCTGGGCCTGGCGCTTGTCTCGGACGAAATCGTCCATCTGCTCTTCGTCAGGGGAGCGTTCGGCGAGTGGGCCTGGAAAGGGACCTCGGTTTCACTCGCGATGTACTCTCTCGGGCTTCCCGGAATGGCGTTCTCCACGGTGGTCATGCGGGGGCTCTACGCCCGAAGCCTGCCGCGAGGGGCGCTTATCGTCACTCTCTCCAGCGTGGCGGCCACGCTGCTCTTTTCGCTTGCGCTGATGGGGCCGCTCTCGTTCGGAGGCCTCGCGCTCGCAACGTCGCTGGCGTTCAGCCTCTCCGGGTGGGTGGGCGTCCGCATACTTTCCCGCCACTTAGGGATGCGGTTCGGTATCTTCTCCGTCCCCTGGACGGCAAAGATGGGCGTGTCGCTGGCTTTTACGGGGCTGATCGTCGTCGCGTGGCGATGGTTTTTCCCGTATTCGCCGGAGTCTTCAGGGATTCTCAGGGCTGCCTGGGTCGGCGGCGTCTTTTGCGCAGCTGCGTCGGGATATGCCGCCGTGACCGCTCTGCTTCGCTTCCAGGAGTGGCGCTGGCTTTTCGGCGCCCTCCGGAGGAAGGACCGGCGGGAGACGCCGGGACAGAATGCAAAGGAGGAATAAAGTATGACGTTTCGTAAGCTGCTTCTCTGTGTGTGTGTACTCGCGCTGCTCCTTCCGGTACAGTCGTTTGCGGGAGATGTGGAGTCGCTCCTCGAAAAGAGAAGCGCGATTCTCTGGTTCGAGGGCGAAGAGTTCGGTGAACTCATTATTGGCGCCAGGGCGCAGTTCGCCTTCGTCTACGTCGACGGCGCGCTCTCAGAGGCCGTGGTGAAAGAGCCGGGCGCTCCCGACTGGCTGCGGGACAACATCTACTACTACGGGTCGAAGGAGACGCGGAAGAAAGCGCTCTTCATCGTCCGGCTCCGAACGGTAAAGAATCTCGATCTTCAGCTCTCGATGATCAAGATCGGCACGCACACGCTCACGCCGGAGGATGTGCTCACGAACAAACACTATGTGCCGGTAGGGGAGCTGCCTCCCGATTTCTCGGCGGCCTTCGCTGTCGCCGTGCCCCTCGCCGCGGTGAAAGGGACAACGCGGACTGTCTCCGTCGGCGACTACGGCACGGAGCTGGAGTTCCCGATACGATGAGCCTCCCGGAAGAGTCTTTTCTTACTCTCGGAATGGAGAGCAGCTGCGACGACACGGCGGTCGCCGTCCTTCGCGGCGGACGGCGGGTGGAGGCGGAGCTGCTTTCCAGCCAGCTTGAGGACCACGTTCCGTTCGGAGGGGTCATCCCCGAATTCGCGGCGCGGCGGCACCTGGAAGCCTTTCTTCCCCTCACGGAGGAGGCGCTCCGCAGGGCGGGCGTCGCCGACCCCCGGCGGGAGATAGGGCTCGTCGCCGTCACTGCGGGGCCGGGACTTATGGGGTCGCTGCTCGTCGGCGTCATGGCGGCGAAGGCGCTCTCCCTTGCCTGGGACGTCCCGCTCCTCGGTGTGAATCACCTTGAAGGGCATATCTTCGCCAATGTCGTCTCGCACCCGGAGCTCTCCCCTCCCTTTCTCTGCATGGTTGTCTCGGGGGGGCACACGGAGATCGTCCTTGTCAAGAAGTTCGGGACGTATATTTTCCTCGGCGGAACCCGCGACGACGCGGCGGGGGAAGCGTACGACAAGGTCGCGAAGGTCCTCGGCCTCCCGTACCCCGGCGGACCCGTGGTGGACAAGCTTGCCGCCTCGGGAAATCCCGACGCTTTCGACTTTCCCTCGCCGCTCAAGGGAAGCCCGGAGATCGTCTTCAGCTTCAGCGGACTCAAGACTGCGGTGCTCACCCGGATAAAGAAGCTACGGAACGAAGGGATCGAGATTCCCGTCGAGGACGTCTGCGCCTCTTTCCAGAGGGCCGTGACCGACTCATTGATGACGAAGCTGCGCCTCGCCTCGCGGCGGACGGGAGTTCGCGCCGTCTCCATCTCGGGCGGCGTTGCTGCGAACAGCGCGCTGAGGAATGCGCTTCTTCAGGAAAAAGGGTGGAAGGTCTTCCTTCCGCCGAAAAACCGCTGTACCGACAACGCCGTCATGATAGCCGCGGCAGGCTATTCCGCCTTCCGGAGAGGTGCGCGCTCTTCACTTGATCTGGCGCCGGACCCGTCGTGGGAGCTTTGGAAAAAGTAGTTCTTCCGGAATATGTCAATATGCCTTGAAAAATGCCTATATCTAGCTGTTTGAAGGCCATAATCGAGAATATTTATCGCTCACCGCTCTTGAGAATCCTTCCCTTCATACGTAATATCTATCCCGGACAATTTAGCACTCAACAATATCGAGTGCTAGCATTTTGTAAAAACACACATTTGGGAGGGATTTGTACCATGAACCTGAAACCGCTTGGAGACAGACTGGTAGTTAAGGTACTGCATAACGAGGAGAAGACCAAGGGCGGCATCGTACTTCCGGATACCGCGAAAGAAAAGCCCACCGAGGGCGAAGTCATTGCTGTCGGCACCGGCAAGGTGCTTGAGAACGGCCAGAAGCTTCCGCTTGAAGTCAAGGTCGGCGACCGCATCATCTTCAGCAAGTACGCGGGCACCGAAGTGAAGCTTGACGGCGACGAGTACGTTATTTTCAGCGAGCGCGACGTGCTTGCGATTATCGATAAGTAGTCTGAATTCCTGAGGAGGTAAAACGATTATGGCTAAAATTCTTATTTTCGGAGAAGAAGCACGCCGCGCGATGCTTCGCGGTATTGATAAAGTTGCCGACACCGTTGGCGTAACCCTCGGCCCCAAGGGCCGCAACGTGGTTCTTGAGAAGAAGTTCGGTTCGCCCACCATCACCAACGACGGCGTGACCATCGCCAAGGAGATCGAGCTCGAGGACGTGTACGAGAACACCGGCGCCCAGCTTCTGAAGGAAGTCGCCTCCAAGACCAACGACATCGCGGGAGACGGCACCACCACCGCAACCGTCTTTGCCCGCGCGATCATCGCCGAGGGCATGAAGAACGTCGCGGCCGGCGCCAACGGCATGCAGATGCGTTCCGGCATCGAGAGAGCCATCGACCTTGTCGTCGACGAGCTGAAGAAGAAGGCTATCTCCGTCAAGAACCGCGACAAGATCGCCCAGGTCGCCGCCATTTCCGCGAACGACAAAGCGGTCGGCCAGCTCATCGCCGAGGCCATGGACAAGGTCGGCGAGGACGGCGTCATCACCGTCGAGGACAGCCAGACCGTCGGCACCACCCTTGAGATGGTCGAAGGCCTTCAGTTCGACAAGGGGTACATCAGCCCCTACATGGTCACCGACCCCGAGAGAATGGAAGTCTCCCTTGACGATGCCTATATCCTCATCCACGACGGCAAAGTCAGCAACATCAAGGATCTTCTTCCCACGCTCGAGAAGGTTGTCCAGACCGGCAAGCCTCTGCTCATCATCGCCGAAGACGTCGAAGGCGAGGCTCTTGCCACGCTTGTCGTCAACAAGCTGCGCGGCGTAATGCAGGTTGCGGCCGTGAAAGCTCCCGGATTCGGCGATCGCCGCAAGGCCATGCTTCAGGACATCGCCATCGTCACCGGCGGCCAGGTCGTCAGCGAAGAGATCGGCATCAAGCTCGACAGCGCCGAACTCTCCATGCTCGGCAAGGCGAAGAAGGTCC
>JAHDKR010000051.1 GCA_018436785.1 Synergistaceae bacterium
AGCTATCCGGTGACGGAACCGGGCCGAATTCCCTCGGAGATGGCATCTCTCTTCGAATGGGCGAACAGCGAACGCGGCGGATATCATCCGGTCGAGTTCGCCGCGCAGCTCCACAAGCGTTTCGTCTTCATCCATCCGTTCATCGACGGAAACGGCCGCATCTCCCGGTTGCTGATGAACGCCGCGCTGATACAGGACGGCTATCTACCGGCCCTTATACCTCCGAGTCTGCGCAGGGAGTATATCGATCTGCTGGAGCGTGCGCGAACCGACGACCGCCCGTTCGCGGAGTTCATCGCCGCGCGGGTTCTGGAGAGCGAGAAAGAGATGCTGCGCCTGCTGCACATACCGGAACCGGAGGGTCGCTACGACTTGGACGGGCTTGTCTCGGGAATAACGAAGGAAAACGGTCACGGCGAGTTGGACTGAGGCGAGAAGGCCGGTAAGGAGCAGCCGGTTTGCATCCCGGATGCCCTTTTGGATGTTCCTTGATATACATTGATATGATCGACAACGCGCCGCCCCCGGAAAGCTTCTCCGGGGGCGGCGTGCTTTCTTGCGATCTCTTGCGGCGCCTACTTCAGCGTGACGTCCTTGCCCTTGCGGATGACGTGGAGGGGAGCGTCGTGCTCCCAGATTGCGTGGTAGACGTCCTCCGCGTTAAGCACGACGAGATCGGCGGCGCCGCCGGGCTCGAGGACGTGCCCCTTGATCCCCATGGCCTTCGCCGCGTTCGTGGTGATCAGGTCGTAGAGGATCTCCATGTCGCTGAACGTGGTCATCCAGAGCAGGTGGACGGCGAGGAAGGCTATCTCCAGCATGTTGTTCCGGCCGAAGGGGTAGTAGGCGTCGGCGATGTCGTCCTGCCCCAGCGCGACGGCCACGCCCGCGTCGTACAGGTCGCGCACGCGCGCGTGGAGCGGGCCGGTGTGCGGGTCGCTGACGAGGCCTATCTTCGCTTTTTGCAGCAGGGCGAGGACCTTGCGGAAGTAGGGCTCCTGGTACATGGCCATGGCGCGGCAGTGCTGCGCGGTCACGCGCCCCTGCCACCCTTCCTTGATCGTCTTGACGGCGAGCATTTCGAGCGAGCGGAGCCCGGAGTCGCCCGCGTCGTCGATCAGCATGGAGACGTCCTTGCCGAACTCCTTGGCGAGGGCGAACATCGAGTCGATGTGCGCCTGCATGTCGGCGTCGGTGTATTCGATCCACGGAATGCCGCCCACGACGTCGGCTCCCAGCTCGAGCGCCGATCTAATGTACCCGTCCGCGCCCGGGTCGCGCACCACGCCGTCCTGCGGGAAGGCGACCACCTGGAGGTCCACGGTGTCCTTGAACTCCTCGCGGGCCTTCAGCAGCGCCTTGATCCCCTCCAGCTTCGTCTTGGTGTCGGTGTCGGCGAAGGCGCGGATATGGGTGTTGCCGTATTTTTGGGCCAGGCGGCACGCCTTGCGGACGTTCTCGATGATCCACTTCTCGTCGTAGTGGTCCTTCACGCGCGAGGCCTGCTCGATGGCCGTCATGGCCCCGCCCATGCTCCCTCCGTGGTAGGAGGAGAGCGCGTCCTGCCCCACCATCTCCAGCGTGTACACCTTGCACAGGTGGAGATGGCCGTTCACGAAGGACTCCGTGACCAGCTTCCCGCCCGCGTCGATGATCTGCGCAGCGCCCGTCTCCGGGAGGTTCTCGCCGACGGCGGCGATCTTCTCCCCCTCGATGCCGATGGAGAGGGTCTTTCCCTGTGAAAAGCGGGTCCGTGCGTTCTTGATCAGAAGACTGAATGCCATGAGTTCATTCTCCTTTCATTTTTTGCTGCCTGAAAGCGTTCCGTCGCCAGCCCGCTCACCGTGCCGCGCGGAGCTTCTCCTGCGCGAGGTGCGCCGCCTTGACGATGTTCTCGTAGCCGGTGCAGCGGCAGAGGTGCTTGTCGAGCTCTTTCATGATCGTTTCGTCGTCGGCGTCCGGATTCTGGGTGAAGAGCGCGTAGAGGCGCATGACGATTCCCGGCGTGCAGAAGCCGCACTGGATGGCCCCGGCCTCGACGAAGGCCTGCTGGATCGGGTGGAGGACGCCGCCCTCGGCGAGGGACTCGATGGTGAGGACGCTCGTCCCTTCCGCCTTTTCCGCGGGGACGGTGCAGCTGGTCACGGCCTTCCCGTCCATCACCACGGTGCACGAGCCGCACTGCCCCGTGCCGCACCCCACCTTGGTTCCCGTCAGCCCGAGCGAGTCGCGCAGCACGGAGGCGAGCATCACGCGCCCCTCTTCAAGATGGACCGTCCGGGGTGTTCCGTTGACTGTGAAGTTGAGGACGCGCATGCTATTTGTCCTCCTTTCGGGTTTTCAGGGCTTCCAGTATTCTCTCCGGCGTGACCGGAATCGCTGTGAACTCGACGCCCGTCGCGTCGCGCAGCGCGTTGAGGATGGTGGGCGCCACCGCGACGATGGGGTGTTCCGCCATGGGCTTCGCGCTCCACGGCCCCTCTTCGTTGGGCGTCTCCAGCAGGACGACGGTCTGCTTCTCCGGCGCGTCGTGGAGGCGCGGAATCTTGTACGCCGGGAAGGTGACGTTCTTCGCGGCGCCATCGTCTGTGAAGAGAATCTTCTCCATCAGCGCCGCGCCCATTCCCTGAACGACGCCGCCCGTGACCTGTCCGCGCGTTGCGGCGGGGTTGACCGCCCTGCCGACGTCGAACGCCGAGGCGAAGTGGAGTATCTTCACCTCGCCGGTCTGCCTGTCGACGCGGAGCGCGCACCCTTGAGCGCCGAAGGTCCAGCTTCCGGCGGCGTTCCCCATGCCGGTCTCCGGGTCGGGCTCCGTGATCTCCGGAACGCGGTACCATCCGGTCGCGGCAAGCGGTTCGCCGACCGTGAGGCCGTTCGCGGCCATGAAGCCGCGCGCGAGCGTCCCGAGGGAGAGCGTCGCCCCGGTGTTCGGGTGAACGCATACGCCTTCTCTGTATGCGACCATGCCGGGGGCGCAGTTCCATGCCGTTGCTGCCGTTTTCTTCGCCTTTTCGACGAGCGCGCGGCAGGCGTCCTGAATGGCGCGTCCTCCCCGGTAGGTTTGCATGGAGGCCACCGTCTGCCACTCCCACGGGGAGTACTGCGTGTCCACGTCGAAGTAGATGCGCACCTTCTCGAACGGCAGTTCGAGCGCCTCGGCCGCCATCTGCGCGAAGACCGTATGGACGCCCTGCCCCATCTCGATTCCCGCAAGGTTCACGAAGGCGCTGCCGTCGGCGTTGACCTGCACGTGGCAGCACGACGCCGCGTTCGCCGCCATCTTGGGCGACTTCATCATCGAGGCGATTCCCCTGCCGTAGACGTAGCGCTCGTCGTTGGGCGGGAGCGGCTCCTCCGCGAGAGCCTTCTCGACGGCGTCGAGGCAGCCGAAGAGGTCTCCGTTGCTCTTCTTGATCGTCTGGCCGAGGGCGTTCTTCCGCCCCTCGCAGAGGAAGTTCTTCCGCATGATCTCCGCCGGCGTCATATCGAGCTTCCGCGCAAGCATGTCGATCAGGCGGCTGGACATGAACTGCCCCTCGGGGTGTCCGTACCCTCTGTACGCGCCGACGATCGGCGAATTGGTGTAGACGCCGTAGACGTCGACAATCGCATTGGGAAATTCGTAAGGGCCGGTGCAGTTGTGTCCGGCGACGGTGTCCACGGGCCACCCCGTGTCGCCGTACGCGCCGTCCGCGAAGTACATCTCGGCCTTCAGCGCGGTGAACGTGCCGTCGAGCTTCGCGCCGATCCGCATGCGCCCCTTCATCCCGCGGCCGATCAGCGCTCCGGAGATGACCTCGCCGCGCGTGAGCACCAGCTTGACGGCGTATCCGGGGACGAAGCTCGCCGCATAGGCGACCATCGGTTCGATGCTGACGTCGGACTTCCCGCCGAAACCGCCGCCGAGGTAGGGGATGTGCACGCGCACCTTTGTCGCAGGGATGCCGAACATGTCGGCGAGGACGTCCCGGAGGACGAACGGGGCCTGGTTGGAGGCCCATATCTCGATATCGCCGTCCGTGCCGAAGCGGCAGATCGCGCCGTGCGGCTCGAGCGGCGCCTGGCTGGACAGGGGGAACTCGAACTCGTCCTCGACCGTGACGTCGGCTTTGGCGAACCCCTCCTGTTCGTTCCCCTTGCGGAGCTTATAGTGGTGGAAGACGTTGCTTCCGGGGATCGGATGGACGGAGTATTCCACTCTCCGGTACTCTCCGTTCTTCTCGTGGATGAGCGGCGCGCCGGGAGCCGCCGCCTCGACCGGGTCGAGGACGAACGGGAGCTTCTTGTACTCGACGGCGATCTCCTTGAGCGCCGCGGCCGCCTGATTCCCGGTCTCGGCAAGGACGACCGCGACGGGCTCGCCCGCGTGGCGGACCTTGTCGACGGCCAGGGGCGGCTGGTCCCAGAGGCAGGTGCCGAAGAGCATTCCGCACCCCTGCCCTGTGACGACTTTCTTGACGCCGGGCATCGCCTCCGCCTTCGACGTGTCGATCGAGAGAATTTTGGCGTGAGGGACCCCGGCCCTCAGCACCTTCGCGTGGAGCATCCGCGGCAGAACGATGTCGGCCACGAAGACGGCCTCTCCCGTCGCCTTCCGGACCGCGTCCACGCGCGGAACGCTCTTTCCTACATGCTGTAACGTCATGCTTTCCCCTCTCTTTCACAAAGAGATGCGATGAAGAAGTTGCTCCGAAATGGAGCGAGCCCGAAAAGTGCGCAGGGCGCCGCCCCCCGGAAGTAGTGACGCCGGACACGCACGGGAAGAAGGAACGCGCCCGTGCTCCCCGGAGTTTCCTCTACCCCTTCTCCTCCCTCCGGTACGGCTTCAGCAGCCCCGCCGGAGCCGCCGCGCGCCGCGAAACGCCGACGAGCGCGATGACCGTCATCAGGTAGGGGATGATCAGGAAGAGGTGGAACGGAATGTCGAAGCCCAAACCCTGGAGGCGGAGCTGGAGCGCGTCGAGGAAGCCGAAGATCATCGCGCCCGCCATCCCCTTCGCAGGGTTCCAGTTGCCGAAGATCACCATGGCGATGGCGATCCACCCCCTGCCGCCCACCACGTCGATCAGGAACATGTTCTGGTGGGCCAGGGTCAGGAACGCGCCGCCGACGCCCATGAGCGCGCCGCCCGCCGCGAGGCAGAGCGTCCGCGTCAGGTTGACGTCGATGCCCAC
>JAHDKR010000163.1 GCA_018436785.1 Synergistaceae bacterium
CGAACTGCGCCACGAACGAGGAAGATGGCGCGTGGTAGCGCTCCTGCGGCGTGCCGATCTGCTCGAAAGCGCCGTTGTTCATCACGGCGACCCTGTCGCTCATAACCATCGCTTCGGACTGATCGTGCGTGATGTAGACGAACGTCGTTCCCACCTTGGCCTGGAGCGTCTTCAGCTCCACCTTCATGTGCTCGCGGAGCTTCGCGTCGAGCGCGCCGAGCGGTTCGTCGAGCAACAGCACCGTCGGCTCCAGCACCAGGCAGCGCGCGATGGCGATGCGCTGCTTCTGTCCGCCCGAGAGCTGGCTTACTTCCTTTTTCCCGGACTCCGGCAGGCCGACCCGTTCGAGCATGTCCTTCACCTTCCGCCCCACGGCGGCCCCCTTCTCGCCGCGGCGCCGAAGGCCGAACGCGACGTTTTCGTGGACGTTCATCATCGGGAAGAGGGCGAGGTTCTGGAAGACGAGGTTCACGGGGCGCTTGTTCGGCGCCACGCCCTCCATGTCCTGCCCGTTGAAGAGGATGGTTCCCTCGTCCTGCTGGTAGAACCCGGCGATCATCCGGAGCAGGGTGGTCTTGCCGCACCCCGAGGGGCCGAGGATCGAGAAGAACTTGCCGTCCTCCACGTCGAAGGAGACGTTGTTCACCGCGGTAAAAGTGCCGAATCGTTTCACGAGGTTCTGTACTGAAAGAGCGTTGCGCATACGGCGGTCACCTCTGAATGTGCAGCAGGCGGCGGCCTCTTTGCGAAGACCGCCGCCTGCCGGCAGGATAGATGACGGCTGCGTTATCTGGCCGCCTTTACTTTATCGAGCGTCTTTCCTTCCATCTCCTCCACGCCCGCCGGAACGGTGGGGTACCAGTTGATCTTCGCGAGCACCTCGGGCGGCAAGCCGCGCTCGAAGTTCGCCTTGATCTCCGGGTCGAGATGCTTCACGGCGTCCTTGGAGGCTGTGCCGTAGGTCTCGCGGTTGGTGAAGAAGGCCGCGTTTTCGGGGCGGAGCATGAAGTTGATGTAGGCGTAGGCCGCTTCCAGGTTCTCGGAGCGCGCCGGAATGGCGAAGGTGTCGACCCAGGCGAGCGCGCCGCTCGTGGGGGCGATGTAGTCGATGTCGGGGTTCTCGGCGTGGAGCTTCCATCCGGCCTGCTCCCACGCGGACGCAGCCCAGACTTCGCCGGAGCGGAGCAGCTGGAGCAGCTGGTCGCCGTTATCCCAGTACGTCTTCACGGCGGGCTTGCCGGCGATGAGGACCTTCTCCATCTCGTCGAGGAACTTCTGATACTCTTCGGTCTTGGTATACAGGGAGAACGGGTCGTACCCCAGCGAGAAGCCCATGCCGATCAGGGTGGGGCGCTTCAGCCGGTAGGAGACGCGCCCGGCGTACTGCGGGTCGAGCAGGTCTTTGAAGTCCTTGATGTTCGGGGCCTTCGCCTTGTTGACCACGAGCCCCTCGGTGCCGTAGACGTGCGGTACGGCGTAGGACTTGCCGTCGACCAGCGTGTTCTTCTTCACCGCTTCCAGCAGCGACGGGTCGATCTGCGCCTCGTCGATCTTCGAGAAGTCGATGGGCTGGTAGATCTTGTACTGCTCCACGACGGAGGAGATGCGGTCCTGCGAGGGCTGGGCCAAGTCGAAGCCGCCGCCGCGGGTCGCGCGCAGCTTGCTGATCATCTCTTCGTTGTTGCTCAGCGTTACCTCGACCTTGATTCCCGTCTCGGCGGTGAACTTGTCGAGCAGCTCCTGCGGGGCGTACCCCGACCACGTGATCACCCGAAGCACGGACGCCTCGGACGACGCGGGGGCAAGTACGGAGAACATGAGCGCGAAAACGCACAGCACGATCAAAAACCTCTTCATTCATATCCCTCCTGTTGTAGTGTGGTGAACTTTGGAACTCCCGAAAGGCCTGCGGGTTCCCTCCCCTGCGCGGGGTCTGTAACGAACCCGTACATACGATTCTAGTAGTTCAGGGGGGCGAAGTCAACAGAAATTTGTTTCAAATCGGTTACAACACGACGCCGGAAAGAGTGGACGGCGATCCCGAAATGCTCGCGGCAGAGAGTATAATAGCGGTCGGGGTTCGCCCCGGAACGACCGGAAAGCGTCGCCGGGAAGAGCGTTCGATACAGCCGAAGGGGAGTGCATACTGTGGAAAAGAAGACGATTCTCGTCCTGACCGGAAGTCCGCGCAAGGGCGGCAACAGCGATATGATGGCGGAGGCCTTCATCGAGGGCGCAACGAGCGTCGGGCATGAGGTGCTCAGGTTCGACGCGGGGCGGAACACGGTGAACGGCTGCCGCGCGTGCGGCGCCTGCTGGGCGAAGGGGAGCGCCTGCGTCTTCGAGGACGGCTTCACGGAGCTCGCGCAGCTGCTGGTAAAGGCGGATGTGCTCGTCTTCTCCACGCCGCTCTACTGGTTCAACTTCCCGTCGCAGCTCAAGGCCGCCATCGACAAGATGAACGCCTTTCTGAAGCCCAACTGTCCGACGCCGCTCAAGATCAAAGAGAGCGTCCTCATGGTTTGCGCCCACGACACCGACAACGACCTCTTCGACGGTATCGACCGCACCTACCTGCAGATGGTCCACTATATGAAGCTGAAGGACCGCGGCTCGCTCGGCGTCCGCGGCATCAGCAACAAGGGGGACGTCGTGACCACCGGAGCGCTGGAGAAGGCGCGGGATATCGGGAAGAGCATCTGAGGGGGCTCGCCGACGGCTACTTTCCGGATGCTGGGAAATTCCCTGGGATGCTTCACAACCTCGAGGTACAGCGCGATCGCCTCTTCAAGATTCTCCAGAAGCTCCTCCATGGTCTCGCCGCACGTATGGCAACCCGGAAGCTCCGGGACGTAGGCGAAAAATTGACCGTCCTCGTCTCTGTCTATCACCGCATAAAATTCGGTCATTGCGATTGCCTTTTATAGCGGGAAAGCAGGCAGGAGTACCGCCGGCTGACGCAGTAACGCGGAGGTCTCCCCGGCGTTGAAGCGTGCCGGAATTCGCTGTACAATACTCCTACGCGAAGGGGGGATACCAATGCCTCGGACTACACTTGCAATTTCCGCCAAAAAAGAACTGTATCGCCGTTTCCGCAAACTCTCGGAGCGGAATGCCGTGCGGGTGCTCGGCTACATCGACGCCCTCGAGGAGGAGCGCCCCAACGAAGAGACCGTAGCCGCGCTGGAAGAAGGCGAGCGGATGCTGAAAGACCCCGACGCGTTGCGATTTTCGACCGTCGAAGACCTTCTGACCGAACTGAGGTCATGACGCTCCGATACGAAATCCAGAGAACCTCGCGGTTCAAGAGGGATTTCGCGTTGGTCGAAAGAAGGGGATGCGATATCTCCCTTCTCGCCGATGTTATACGAGCATTGGCAAGCGGGGAGACTCTTCCGAGGCAATACAGGGATCATACATTGTCCGGGGACTACGCGGAGTATGGAGAATGCCACATACGTCCCGACCGGCTTCTCATCTACAAGATCACGGAAGAATCGCTCGTTCTGACACTGGAGCGCACCGGAACCCACTCCGACCTCTTCAAGAAGTAGTTTTCCCCGCCCCTCTCCACGAAAAGCGTCTTGTCGGGAGCGGAGGGACGTGGTCGATCTCTGCGAGCCCGAGCATGTAATGCCAGTAGTGCCATGACCTGGCGTTGAACTGCCCTGCTTCGGCGTGCTCGATCACGTTGCGGAGCGCATCGTCCCCGAAGCGGGATTTCATCAGAAGCACGTCGTCATAGTCCCCGATGTTCATCACCTGGGCCAGAACGCGTTCCGGCATGGCGGCGGCTTCTTCAGGAGTCTTCCACCAGATGTATTTGCGGGCGAGATAGAGTATGGTTTCGTACGGTGTCGCGGCCTCCATGAAAACACCTCCTGTCCTGAGTTGCACGCAATTTCTCCCAAGCCTGCGCAGGAACCGCTTTTGAAACATTCTACTGCGAGCCGTTCTTTTATTCGTGTGCCGAACACCTCTATTTTATACGCCGGAGGTTGTTTTTGCACGCGAAGCTGCCGATGAGACGACGTGCGTTGAGCGCCTGCGTCGTCCTCTTATGTCGCGCACAACCCCAACGCGCTCGCCGCACGAAAAAGAGCCGGGGAGGAGTGCCCCTCCTCCCGGTAAGGCGCTCTGGACCGAAGGGCGAAGAGGAAGTACACTTATGCGGGATTCGCCGGATAGTTCCGGCAGCTTCGCGGAGAATCGGCGAGCGAATGGACGGCGAATCGAAAGGGGAGCGATGATGTCGAAGAGTATCGGACTGCTGTTCTGGCTCGGAATCGTCTTCGCGGCGGCGGCCGTCGGGGGGCTGGCTTCGGTGGAATCCGCCTCGTTCTATAAGGAGCTGGCGCGACCTTCGTGGGCGCCTCCCGGGTGGCTCTTCGGCCCCGTGTGGACGGCGCTCTACGCGATGATGGGCGTCGCCGCGTGGCTCGTCTGGCGCGAGAGGGGCTTCCGCGGGGGGCTCGTTCCGCTCTCTCTCTTCATCGACCAGCTTGTGCTCAACGCGCTCTGGACGTGGATATTCTTCGTCTGGCGTCAGGGAATGTGGGCTTTCATCGAGATCCTCGTCCTCTGGGGGCTCATCGTCGCCACGATGAAGGCGTTCCACGCCGTTCGCCCGCTCGCCGCGTGGCTGCTCGCCCCGTACCTCGCGTGGACGACCTTCGCCGCCGCGCTCGCCTTCACGGTCTGGAGGATGAACCCCGCCCTGCTGGGGTGAGGAGCGCGCGAAGCATGTTATAAACACGAACGCCATTATTGAGGAGACCAGCTATCAAAAGTCAATAGGGTTGGTTGAGAAAAAGTAAAGAGATTGTCGGCAGGATATTTTAAGGCAGTATGCATGACTGCAACTTGACAGCATAATATAGCCTTGAAAAAGAGTATGCGAAATTGATCC
>JAHDKR010000011.1 GCA_018436785.1 Synergistaceae bacterium
GGGAAGGTCTGCTTACGACTTGGAATCGTACCGGGGAGGGCGTGTGTACTTTTTCGTGCGGTCGATGTAGTGGACGGGCTCGTCATCGCCGTCCCTCATGTACCCCCACCCCGAATTCTCGGAGAGTCCGGATTCGTAAAACCGCTCGGAGAGCGCCGGGGCGTCCAGCACGACGCCCCGCGCCCGCAGTTTTTCTGCGCAGTTCCTGAGCGCGAAGACAATCCCCGAGGAGTCGGCGCCCGTCACCGGTTCGCCGTCTATCTCCACGGAGGCGAAATAGCCGATGAACATGCGGGAACGGCCCGTTTCGATTCGCCCCGTGTGCACGGTGAACCGCGCCGGAACGCCGTCGATGGTTCCCTCGCAGCAATGTGCCTCT
Source organism: Synergistaceae bacterium (assembly GCA_018436785.1). GTDB lineage: Bacteria > Synergistota > Synergistia > Synergistales > Aminobacteriaceae > JAAYLU01. The sequence goes on from JAHDKR010000011.1 coordinate 380, forward strand.
CGTCCGGTGGTTTTTTCCCACTGCATTCTTCTCTCAGCTCCCTTCTGCGGAGTCCGCGGCGCTGCGCGAAAGCAGCTCGATCACTTCTTCCAGCGATTTCGTGTCGTCGACCGGGATGATTTCTTTTTCCGGTTCCTTGACGGGGATGACGGCGCCGCTCTCGTACCGCTCACGGCACTTTTTCGACCAGGTTCTGAAGTCGGAGGGTACGGGAGGGTCTTTCACGACGATGGGTTTGCTGTGTTTTTTTATCAGCTCCAGCGCCCTGTGCGACTCGAGGCTGAATCCCCTGCCGTTATTCACCTCGTCCGATCGTTTGTAGATGTTCTTGTGTATTCTGACGCCGCAGTCGAGGCAGAAGCCCCACCAGTAGTTCATGCCGCTCAGCGGACTGCCGCACCAGTAGGTCACGCGGCAGGTTCCGCCGCATTCGGGGCAGGGCACGGTCCAGTAGCCGATGTCCCACAGTTCCAGCAGGATGCCGAGGGAGAGGGGGCCGCCGCCGAAATAAGCGCAGGAGAGCGCGGGAAAGGAGAGCTTGGCGTCGTACAGTTCGGGTGTGGCGAAGATGCGCCTCCTGTTCTCCCAAAGAAGCCGGTAGTTGGCTATGAACAGCTTGTTGTCGCGCTCTTTTTTCTCCATCGCGTCCTGAGGCGCGGGAGAGGTTACGTGAACGCCGTTTCCTGTGAACACAAGTCCGCCCTTGGGGTGCGCGCCGAATGTAAGCATGGGCAATCATCTCCTCTCGGAATTCATACCGAAGGTTTTCCCTTCGACCGGAAAAACTGTTTCACCGCCCGCTTCCGTTATCATCCGCACGATATCCTTCGCGTCGTTGTGCCGCGCGAGCGCCTCGAGCGCCGCATGGAGCGCCGTCTCTCCGAAGGAGTCGACCTGGTTCACGAAGGTCCCCGCCTCCAGCAGCAGCCGGATCACCTCGGGGGAGGAGGTATGGCGAACCGCATAGTGCAGCGCCGTCCGGTGGTAGGTTTCGGAGGCGTTCGGGTCGGCGCCCGCTTCGAGCAGGATGCGGACGGCGGCGGGATTGGCGTTCCTTCGGCAGGCCGCGTACATCAGCGCGGTCGCATCCGTTTCCGTCGCGGCGTCGACATCGGCTCCGGCGGCGAGCAGCGCGCGGAGCACTCCCGTATTCCTGTTGAGTTCGGCCGCATGGATCAGCGCCGTTTTGCCTTCCTTGTCGCGGGCGTGCACATCGCTTCCGGCTTCCAGAAGACATTCGACAACGCAGAGCTGTTCGTTCATCGCGGCGGCCCGCATGAGCGCCGTCATGCCGTTCTCGTCGCGGGCATCCACAGGCGCCCCTGCTTCGAGAAGGGCCTTCAACGAGTCGGCTGACCGCGCCCCGGTCGCGGCGTAGATCAGCGGCGTGCGGCCTTGCCCGTCCCGCGCCACGACATCCGCTCCGGCTTCGATCAACAGGCGCGCGGCCACGGCGTTGGTTGCCGCATTCATCAGCAGCGTACGGCCGTATCTGTTTTTCGCACCCGCGTCCGCTCCGGCATCCAGGAGCATCCGGAACGTCTCCTCTGTCAGTCGCGACGCTCCTTCCAGCAGCGCGGTGTTTCCTTTATTGTCTTGCGCTGTTGCGTCCGCTCCTGCGGCGAGGAGGAGCGGCAAAACGTCCGCGTCCAGAACGCGGGTCGCGCACAGAAGGGGCGTCCGCCCGTCTTCGTCCCGCGCGTGGATGTCCGCGCCGGACTTCAGGAGCATTTCGACGACCCCGGCGTTCAGTCCGTCCTCCAACGCCTCCATAAGGACGGTACGCCCCCGGTCGTTTCGCGCGTTGACGTCGGCGCCCGCCGTAAGGAGCATTCCTACAAGCCCCGTATCGGAGCTGTTCACGGAGCATGTCGAAACGCAGCGCATCAGCGCAGTCCCCCCGGTGTCGTCCCTGGCGTCGACATTCGCCCCGGCGTCCAGAAGCGCGCGCGTCGCTCCGGCGTTGTCGTTGGATTGCGCGGCTTCCATCAGGGCGGTCGAGCCACGGAAATCACGGGCTTCGATCTCCGCGCCCGCCGCAAGGAGCGTCCGAAGGACTTCAGGGTTCGTCGCATGTTCCGCAGCGACGATCAGCGCGGTCTGTCCGGCGAGGTTCCGGGCGTCCATGTCGGCTCCGGCGGCGAGCAGCGCGGAGACGACCTCGGGGCGCGCGTTGTTTCGGGCGGCCCACATCAGCGGCGTCAGCCCGCTTTCGTCGCGGGCCTCCAGTTCGGCTCCGGCGGCGAGCAGCGTACGCACCGCCTCCGGATCCGGGTTCCTCCGCGCCGCCCACATGAGCGCGGTCATTCTGTCCTCGTCGCGGGCGTCCGGTGAGGCTCCGTTTCGTAGCGCCTCCGCGATCTCCCCGGGGGAGGCGGTTGTGCAGTGCGTGTGAAAGGCCTTTATGCGCTCCAGCATGTTTTGTTCGCTCATGGTACCGCCTCCCCTCAAGAGTTCATGGAAACGTTCCGATTCCTCAGGCTGTTCGCCCGAGCAGCGCCCCGAGGTCGATCCTGAGAGCGTTCGCCAGGGGCTCGAAACGCTCGGGCTGGCAGGTGAGGATCAGTATCTGCAGCTCCTCCGCCGCTTCTTCGATGATGTCAAGGACGCGCGGGAAACGGATGCCGTCCGTGGCCATGAGCGTGTCGTCCAACACCAGGAGACGTCGTTCCTCCCTCCCCGAGCAGTCGGCCAGCGCCATCCGGACGGCGAAGTGAAGCTGCTCTTTCTCCCCTCCGGAAAGGGCGTCGACGTCGACGGCCCTGTCAAGCTCCGCAGGGACGAATCCCGAGGGTCTCATCGAATCCGCAAGCACCAGGCGCCCTCCCTCGGCGCCGGAGATACGGGCAAAAAGTTCGGTCGCCCGTTCCGATGCCGTCCGCGTGACTGCTTCGGCCATTTCGGAACGACAGGCCGTGAACGTCTCGTACAGCAGACGGATGGAATCCGCAGTTCGTTGTTCTCGTCCGCGCTGCTCCTCAAGCTGCGCAAGCTTCTCCTCGAGTCCCGCGAGGACGGTGTACAGTCCGCGCGCGGCGAAGGTCTCCAGGCGGGCGCTTTCACGAATATGCTCCTCCTCCGTCGTTTTCAGTTCTCCGGACTTCGCCTGAAGCGCTCCCTTTTGCTTCTTCAGCGCCTGCACCGGGTCGCCGCCGAACTCCTTAAGCTTGTCGCCGTATTCCTTGACCCGCGCTTTCGCGGCATCCCAGGAGAGGGCGAGCGCGGTCAGCTCGGTCCGGCGCTCTTCCTGCGTCTTCCCGTCGTTCTGGAGCGTCCGGAGGCGTTCTTCAAGCGATTCCAAAGATTTCTCTTCGCTCTTAATCGTTTGTTCCGCGAGCTTCAGCTCCATCTCCTTCTCCGAGGAGGCCTTCGAAGCCGCGTCGCGGGCGGTTTCGGCCGCATGCAGCCGCTCTTCGGCGTTCCGCTTGCCCTCCTCCGCGGCGGCCGCAAGCTCCTTCGGGTCCGGCGTGTGCTCCTTCCACCCGGCGAACCGGTCGAGGAGCGCGTGCAGCTCTTCGTCGATCTGCTTCAGCCGCGCCGACAGCGTTTCGGCGGTCTCTTTGCCCAGAAGGGCGTTCAGCTCCGCCCGCTCGCGGTCGATATGGGAGTCGAGCGAACTCCCCCGCTCGTGCAGTTCTTCGAGGTCCGTCCTGTCGTTCGTCCCGAACGGCGCGGACAGCTTTTGAATGTGCGCCTCCGCCTTCCTCGCATCTTCGAGCGCCTCCTGAGCGGACTCGCAGGGGCCGAAGGCGCGCAGCACGCCGAAGGATTCGATGTCGAGGCGTATTTCGGGGGCGCCGTGAAGCGTCGTTGGCTTTCCGGCCTCCAGCGTCAATGGGCCCTGCGAGTCTCCCGCGTCGATGCGGCCCGAGAGCGCGCTCGCGGGGGTGATTTCAAGGGAAATACGCGAGGCGTCGAGCTGAATCTTCGCTTTTTCGAGGTCCGCGAACGCCTTGCGGATTTTTTTGATCTCCGCGAGCGAGGGGAAGTGCCCGGAGGCCTTTTCCTTCTCATGTTCGGAGAGGAGTGTCTGCGTCGTCTTCACGGCGGCGTCTTTCTCGACGAGCGCGTGACACTGCTCCTTGAGTTCGACGGCTCTGTGCGCCGCGCGGGCTTGGTTCGCGCGCTCCTCCGCAGCCTTTGTCCCTTCCCGTGCCGCTTCGAGCGCGAGCTGAGCCGCTTCGAGGGCCTTCGCGCACTCTTTACGGTCCGCTTCAACCTGCGGCAGCGCGGAGCGGAGTTCTTCGATCCGCTTTTTGACGACGTCTCTTTCTTTGGTCGCGTCGTCGATCTGCTCCACGGCAGTCTTCAGCCGTCCGTACCCCGCCTCGGCGGCGTGTGCGCCGGCGGAGCGAAGGTCGAACTCGGCCCGCATTTTTTCATACGCCGCGACCTTCTCTTCGAGCGCGTTCGTCTCCGCTTCCATCCGTCCGACGTCGCCCCCGAGAGCCGCCGCTTTTTCCGAGAGCGCCCGGACGCGTTTCGACAACGATTCCGCCTCCGCATGCTCCATCCTGCGCGCCTCCAGTTCCGCGGCCGTCTCCCGGATCGCCTGCTCGTACTGCGTAAGCGCGCTGTTTTTGCTTACCTTCCCCGTCGGGGTGAAGTAGGTCTCGTACCGCTTCTTCAACAGTTCCTCCACGCCCCTGGCGCGGTCGTCGACGACCTGCGCGGTGATCGATGTCCGGATGTCGTCGAGGAGATTGCCGGACAGTTCGCCGAGTTCGAGCCCGCCCTGCGGCGCCCACAGGAGCTGCTGGACTCCCCAGTGCTCCGGGCGCGACATGCCCTTCTTCGGCGCATCCTTCGTGAAGAGCGCGCGCGTCGTTTTATCCGCCTCTGGACCCTTGGCGACGGGTTGGTACGTTCCCTTTTCGAGCCGTTCGAGGAGCGACTCCGGCGTGTCCAGAAACCCCTTCCGGACGCGGTACCGCACGCCGCCGGTGCTGAACTCGACCACGACGCGGGGGGAGAGTGCGCGCCCCCAGGGGCGGAGTTTCTGAATCTCTTCCCCCTTCGTATTGTGGTTGTCCATCAGGGCGCAGCGGAGCGCTTCGAAGAGCGTCGATTTCCCCGTCGCATTGGGGGCGTGGAGGATGTTCACTCCCTCGGAGAAGGGCCCCACGGAGCGCTCTCCCAGAATGCATCGCCAGTTCTCGACAACGAGCGTGTGCAGAATCATGCCTTCACCTCCGAAAGAAGCGTATAAAGTTCAAGAAGGGCCTTCGTCCTGATTTCCGGGGCTTCCTGCGTACGGCCCAGGCGTTTGCCCACCTCCCGAAGCAGCCCCGCGGGCAGGTTGCCGATCCAGGAGTCGTCTTCGGGCGAGGGCGCGAGTCCGCTCTCGTCCACTTCGCTCCAGAGAAAAGACGCCGCCGCCAGCGCAATCTCCTCCATCGCGTCGCGGTCGTCCGGCCGCATCAGGCCGGAAAGGCGGACGCGGAGAAGGGTGCGCTCCGGATTCCGGAGCTTGTCGATCCGTTCGCGGACGCTTTCGAGGGCATCCCGGGAGTCGACCTGCTCCTCGATGGATACCCAGGATATGCCCCCTGTGCGGACGGGCGTGATGACAGGGGCGCATCCGGGCGCTTCGATGTCCACGATGAGTACGTTGCCGCTGTCCCGCTCGCCGAACGAGGTCGGTTCGTGCGTTCCGGAATAGGCCGTCCTCGGGGCGTCCTTTGTTCCGAACAGGCCTAAGGAGTGCCAGTGGCCGAGCGCAAGGTAATCGAGTCCGGAGCGCGACGCCGCGTCTCTCGGGATCGGGTGGTCCCACTCGCCGATGGGGGCTCCTTCGACGGAGCCGTGGGCCAGTCCGATATGGATCCGGTCGCCCCCTTCCGCCCGTATCCACGAGGTTGGATCCGCGTCGGACTGTTTTCCCCGCAGCGGGCAGGGGTGGAGGGTCGCGCCCGGAAGTTCGTACGGGGTGTTTTCACCGAAGACGACGACGTTGCCGGCCGCCTTCCAGGAACGGTCCTCCCAGACGGCTCCCGGGACGAGGGGGTCGTGGTTGCCGGGAATGATGAAGACCGGGCATGGCGCCTTCCCCAGGATGTCGGCCACCGTCCGCACCTGCGCGCGGTCGACGGCGTTGTCCTCGAAAAGATCTCCCGCGACGAGGATGAACTCCGCTCCGTGGGCGGACGCCGCGTCGATCACCCTCCGGGCGGCGGAGAAGCGTTCCTCCCGGACGCGCTTCCCCGCATCGCCGATCTTCGCGAGCTTCATCCCTATCTGCCAGTCGGCCGTGTGCACAAATCGAACCATGCGACCCCCTCCTTCTCATTCACCGGATACGCTTCATCAAATACCCCTGAGCCGTAGCTCTTCGCGTCGTACTAATGCGCGGAAATCATACCCCCTTTTTCATTGTATGTGTACACGGTATTCCCCTGCTTGACGCTGAACGTCGTCGAGGTAAAGCCCATCAACGTGCCCGATTTGGCGCAGATCTGACCGTTTTTTTCGTTATACACGTACACTGTGCTCCCTTTTTGGACCGCCGTACTTATTGCCATGCTATCTCCTCCTGTCGATCATCTGAATGTTCCATCCGCCATTGACTCTACACAATTACCGCGACCGCTTACGAGGGGTTGCGATCATATCCTGAAAAAGAAAAAGAGAATCGCGATGACGACCGCTATCGCAAAGATGTGTTCCGCAACCCAGTACAGCGCGCCTTGGAGTATGGGTATCATCAGTACCCGATCCGTGAGAAAGAACACAAGAAACAAGAGCAGCTTGTGTTCATCCGCCCCGAAGAGCGCTCTGCCGGCAAACTTTTCAAAGAGACATGCCGTGACGACGCCCAGCATGGCAACAACTGCTCTGAATCGAAAACTCCTGTCGTCGCCTAAAAAAGAGCTGAAATAAAACGAGTTCGCGCTAAAAAACAGATACGCGACTCCGAAGAGGAGAGCGCAGCCGACGAAAAATGCCCAATGCGCTTGTAGATATTGAGCTGTTTGCACCAAACTCAGTTGATTCGATGACAGCAGCGTGGCGATACTGCGGTGCAGTACCAGAGCCACGAGACCGTGCAAAGTTCCATAAAGCAAATAGAATCGATTAAACGTATCTCCGATTCCGCCAAGCCCATCGTCGTCGAGTTCGTATTCATCCATGGAGCATCATCCTCCTTCTTTCCTGTTCCCGCATGGCGCGATTCCGCCGTTCGCGGGCGATGCGCATCGGGGACCCCACGCGCCTCGATCACTCGTCGTCCATATCCGAGAAGGCGATCTCCTCGAGGTCGGCGAACATTTGTTCCAATACCGCGCCGTCATCGTCCGCTCCCAGGTCTTTCTCTTCGATGCGGGCCCCGGCGTCGAGCAGAACGCGCATCGTTTCGGGGGAGGTCTTGCGTTCATACGCATACGTCAGCGCCGTTCTCCCGCTCGCGCAGCGGTGCGAGACATTCGCTCCCGCGTCGATCAGGACGCGCAGCGCCTCGGGGTTGGAGTTGGGCGATGCCGCCGCCAGTATGAGCGGCGTCTCTCCGTAGTTGTCCTGCGCGTTGACGTCGGCCCCGGCGTCGAGCAGCAGCCGTATCGACTCCGCATTCGTGATGCGGTAGGCCGCGAGCATCAGCGGAGTCTGGCCCTGGAAGCCACGGGAGTCTATTTCGGCGCCCGCGTCGATCAGGACTTTCAACACCTTCGGATTCGGGTTGCGCCGGGCGGCCTGGCCGAGCGCCGTGACGCCGAATTTCGTTCTGAAGGCTACGTCCGCTCCTGCATCAAGAAGGAGCTGTACTATCTCATGGTTGGGATTTTGTTCCGCGGCTACGATCAGGAGCGTTCGCCCGTCGTGGTCGCGCGCTTCAATATCCACTCCCGATTCCAGCAGCTTTTTCAACGTCTCCGGATCTTCGCAGACCCCGACGGCTTGCCACACGGGCATGCTTTTCAGCTCGGAGAGCGGGGTATTCGCCTTGGCTTCCAAGGAAGCGCGCGGAGTTTCCCGGTTCATGAATTCTTCATGCGTGTTCCGGTCTTTTGAATTCGGCATGAGATCATCTCCTTTCGTACTGCCTCGTCCATCGACAACACAGCCATGATACACATTAAGGGCGACCATTTACGTGGTGGAGCGCAGGTATTCTGCACCGATCCGGCTCCTTCCCGGAAAAAACGCGAAAGAACTTTTTTGCTACATTCAGGTCGACGACGTAAACGGTCGTCGTCGTGCGCTATACTTTCACTTGTCGGACGCACCGGGGTTCCCCCGCGGAATCTCGAATCCAAATACACCGGGGAGGGCTCGGCCATGAAGATAATCGAAGGAATGAAACGACTGAGAGTCATTGAAAAGCGTATGGAATCCCAGCGGAATGCGGTTACTGAGTATGCCTCGAAACTCTCCACGGAGATGCCTCGTTTCCAGACGAAGGAAGACCAGGCGAAAGAGGTGGCGTCTCTTATCCAGTCGAACAACGATCTGTGCGCGGAGTACCTCAGGATCAAACGTTCGATCGAGTACACGAATCTGAAAGTGTCCGTTGAACTTCAGGGAAAGGCGTACAGCATCTCCGACCTGCTTGTGGTCAAGAGAAAACTTGCCGACAGGATGGTGGCCACCTACCGCGCTCTGAACGACACGGTAGCCCGGGACCGTCTGCGGAATGCTCCGAAATTCGACGGCGAGACTCCGAAGGTGGAGATTCTTTACGACGAACGGACAAAACTGGATAATATCCGGAAGTGGCAGGATTTGGCCGATATAATCGATTCGAGGCTTGAAGTCATCAATGCCACGACCGATCTGATCGAAATGGAAGAGTAAAAAGGCGCGGAGGCGATTCCCTCCGCGCAGCCTGAAACACCCGGCACCTTGACATGCGAATAAGGACGAAGCGGCGATGTAAAAAGAAAATTGGGAAAGACCCTTGTCGGGGTCAAGACGAACCTTCAGATTCGCGAAGCGGCAGGCGACGCATGATACGCTCCTAGCGTATGCGCCTCAAGGCTCACGACTGACGACTCAAGATTAAGACGGCCCCGCGTCGGTAACCAGGGGATCACGACTCAAGAGTGAAGTCTCAAGAAACCGATGTCACGGCCTTCGCGGGCCGGACGTTTGACGGAAAAATCCGGAACAGGTGCGCCCGTTCTTTCCCGGGCATTCTCACCCCCGGCTGTCGCCGCTTCTCTTTTTTTCCTCTACCTTTTATGCGAGGAAGGTGATTGCATGACAGAAGACATGCGCCCGGCAACTTCTCGAGAAACACGGCTTCCGGAAGCAAAGGGGTTTTCAAAGCGCCGGACCCGTTCGATCGACGGAGTATTGGGAGCCGTTGCGGGAGATGTTATCGGCTCCGTGTACGAGTGGCACGCCATAAAGACGGAAACGTTTCCGCTCTTCAGCCCCTCTTCCCGTTTCACCGACGACAGCATCATGACCGTTGCGACGGCCGATGCGCTGCTTACCGACGGAGACTACGCCCGCGCGTATCGTTCCTGGGGCCGCGCGTGGCCCGACGCAGGATACGGCGGCAACTTCTCGCGGTGGCTGAGAAAAGCGCACGCGTCGCCCTACGGAAGCTTCGGAAACGGCTCCGCGATGCGCGCAAGCCCCGCCGCGTACGCCGCCGATTTTCTTGAAGAGGTGCTGCGCATCGCGGAAGCGACTTCCGTCGTGACGCACGACCATCCTCAGGGAATCATCGGAGCGCAGGCGCTTGCCGGCAGCGTCTTTCTCGCCCGCAGGGCCGCATCGAACGGGACCGTGGCGTCCTGCAAGGAGGAAATCCGCGCCTTTCTTGAACGCCGCTGCGGATACAGTCTGCGGAGGACCGTCGCCGAGATCCGTCCCGACTACACGTTCGACGTCACCTGCCAGGGGAGCGTGCCGGAATCTCTCATCTGTTTTCTCGAGGCGTCGGACTTCGAGAGCGCCGTTCGCAAAGCCGTCTCGCTGGGCGGGGATGCGGATACGCAGGCATGCATCGCCGGCGCTGTAGCGGGAGCCCTTTGGGGCGTGCCGGAGCATATATGGAAGCGGGTGCGGAGTACGCTCGACGCATCCATGCTCCGAGTTCTGGACGCTTTCGAGGAGCGCTTCGCGAAGGAATAGCATGCGACCGTACAGTTGAACACCCCTGAAGAGGCCTGAAAAGGTCTCTTTTTTTGTGCGGAAAATCCGGCGCTCCTGTGGAGCATTTCGGAAACGACCACCGCCGGATTCGCCGGGGGAAACCCGTACGAAGGCACGATGTGAAGTTTGACATTTCAACACAGGGCGAATATTCTTGTGCTGCTGACTGTACACCATACTGTCCCGAGGGAGGTGGATACACATGTATTTGACGAAGCCGCGCCGCGCTCGAGTTCGGCTCCTTCTTCTTGTGCTGCTCCTGCCGCTTTTGTTCGTTCCCGCCGCAACGGCCGCTCTTGTTCAGGAGGAATCCGGATGGGCGCCGATCGTCTCCATCCGGGCCGCTGCGGACGGAACGCTCTACGTCGCCACGGCCGAGCGGGGAGGGGTCTACTCCTCCGCGAACGGGGGAAGGAGCTGGCGGCACATCGGAAGCGGCATCTCTTCCGACAACTTTTACTCGCTGCGCGTTTCCCCGAAGGGACATATCGTCCTTTCGACCTTCGAGGAGGTGCTGGTCTCGAAGAACGGAGGCGTGTCGTGGTCGTCCCTGAGGGGAGGCGGCTACGTGAAGGACTTCCTCTTTACGCGATCGGAGACCTTCCTGAGCGTCCACTGGCGCGGGGGATTCAACTACGCGTCGACGGAAAATCAAGGAGAGTGGGAGCGCAGCAGGGGGAACGTCGATTTTCTGATTACCGGCGTCCTTGAGGCGGAGAACAAACGTCTGTGGGGCGCGACCTTCGGCGGCGGAGTCCGCGTCTCGGACGACGGCGGAAAAAACTGGAGCGCATTCGGCGACGGACCGGAGAACCGCTCGGTCCTCTCGCTGGCGTGGAACGGCTCGACCGGGACGCTCTTCGCCGGAACCTATGAAGGCGGCGTCTTTGCGCGCCAGGGAGAGGAAGCGTGGCGGAGCGCCTCGGAGGGGCTGCCTCCGGGCTCGATCGTCCAGGCGCTCGCGGTGGCGAAGGACGGGTCGGTGTGGGCGGGGACCCACCGTGACGGCTGCTTCGTCTCGCGGTACGGGGGGCGAGGCTGGGAGTCCTTTCCCGAGGGCGGCGGCAACGGCGTTTCCGTGACGGCGATCGAGCCTTTCAAGGAGGGCGTGGTGATCGGAACCGCATCCGGAGGGCTTTTCTACGCGGAAGCGGCGCTCTCTTCGTGGAGCCCGCTCCTCCCGTTCGAGCCGGTCACGGGGCTCGTGGAACTCGACAAGGGGCACGTCCTCGCGGTCGCGCGCTCGGGAAGGCTGTTCCGCTCCTCCGACGGAGGACGCACGTGGAGAAACGACGGTGAGATCCCCGTCAGCGAAGGGGGCTGCGCGGTCCTGCTGCGGACATCCGACGGCGTGCTGCTCGCCGGGGGCGCGGGCGGCGTGTACCGTTCCGATGGGAGGACGTGGACGAGCTACGGCTTCCCCGCAAAGGCGACCGACCCGAGCGTTATTTCGCCGCAGCACGGCGCGCCGGAGCTCGATCCGGTGATTGCAATGGCCGAGAGCGGAGGCAACGTGTTCGCGGCGACGTGGCGGAACGGCCTTCTCCGCTCGCGCGACGGCGGACGGAGCTGGGAGCATACCGAGGGGAACGACGGCGTCTATGAAATCACTCCTTCGCACTCCGTCACGGCGGAGTACAGGTACGTCTACGCGCTGAGTTCGGACGGCGGCCGCGTCGCCATCGCCACCGACCGGGGGTTCTCCGCCTCCGTCGACGGCGGGGAGACCTGGAAGAACTCCTACGTGAACTCCGGGCTCTTCTCCGTCCTCTTCGACCGGGAAGGGACGCTCTGGGGAGTGTCCCGAAACGGCGTCTGGCGCTGCACCCCGGAGGATATGAACGTCGAGGAGTTGGAGATAGAGGGATTCGAGTGGTCGCCGTTCAGCTATTTCACCGACCTCTTCCGCGGAAGCGGCTACGCGGTGTTCGGGGTAAAGGACGACTTGCTGCACCGGCTGCTTCCGAAGGACGGCGGGTACGTCATGGAGAGAGCGTCTCTCTCGAACGTCAAGGTGCTCGCCATGCTTCCCCTTGCGGACGGAGGCATTCTGATGGGGACGTCGAAGGCATTCTATCGCTCGGACGACGGCGGAAGCACGTGGAAGGAGATCGGGCTTCCATGAGCGGCCTGGACTCTTTGAAGAGGAGGCGACTGGTATGAGAGAGCTGTACCGCAGATTCGGCGCGCTTCTGCTGCTTTTTTTGGCCGTGACGTTCTTCCTCGCCGTCCGCGACGACGTGATCCGTCTCTACGCCGTCGACATGGCCGAGGAGTACCGCTCCGCGTATCTTCCCGTGGAGGGGTGGGGGGCGTCCATCGCGATGCGGGGCGTCGTCCGTTCGTCGAAGCGGATTTCCTCCGTCGCCGCGTTCATCGACGCGCATACTGAGGGGCGGCTTGAGGTCGTCGAAGGAAAGAGCTGGGAGGAGATCTTCGCGGGCGTCCTCGCGCCTCCCGAGACGTCGCCCCTGCCGGACAGGAGGGCGAGCGACACCTGGCGGGCCTCCTACTACTTCCTCCCGAAGGAGGACCCCTTCCCGGACGTGTTCCGGGAGATGAAGAGCGCGGATCAAGCCTTCCGTTTCCTGAAGCTCTCCGCACCGTCGGGTCCGCGCTTCATCGGAATGACCGTCCAGGGGCCCGAGGACGCGATGAGCGCGGGCGCGCCGTCGTGGATTCTGTACCCTTTCCGGCGCTTTGCCGCCGTGCCCCTGCTCCTCGCGCTCTTCGTCTACCTTATTTTCCCGCCGCGAAAGAAAGCGCCCGCGGGCGCGCTGGTGTACCCGAAGTGGTCGTCCTGGATTCTCCCCGACCTGATGGGATTGCTCTTCTCCTGCATCTTCTTCGCGTTTCCGTTCTTCCTGGCGCCGGCGATCTTCGGCAGCGGCAACGTGCTGAACATCGCCGACGGCGGGATCATCCTCACGCTCGTCTTCTGGCTGATGGCGGCGATTTTCGCCTCCATACTCTACTGGTCGGCGAAGTACGCCTCGTTCTCGCTCGAACTGCTTCCCGGCGCCATGATGCTCCGGACGCTCGGCAAGGAACAGCGGATTCCGTACATCGCCATCGAATCCGCCGGTATCGCCGACTACCGCCCTCCCAAGTGGCTGCGGACGACGCTCTTCATCGCATCCCTGGGAAGCTGGCGCATGCTGGGGCACGCGCTGCTCCTCTCCAGCCGGAGCGACTGGGGGATCGAGCTGCGCATGAAGCACGGCGATCCGGTCAAGTTCCTCTGCTCGAACCTGCCGGGCGCGGAGCGGATCGTCGAGGCCCTCCGGCGCGAGGGCGTAAACATCTCGCCGGAACTGGAGAGCGTGTTCTCCGAACGTGATGATCGATAGAATGCAAAAAACGGGAGAGGCGCAACGCCCTCCCGTTTTTCATGTACTCGTCTTTTAAGGTTCTCGATGGGGGCGCAATCCGGCGCAGCCTTCACCCTGAAACGGATCTGCCCATCGGCAGGACGCTGTTTCCGTTGCCTTCACTTCCCTTGACTTTCGTGCGTTTTCGCCGTCTTGACCTCTCGCTTCAGAGGCTGGGTCGCGCAGCGCAACGATCCACCCTGGCCGTTGTGGGTTCCGAAAAATACGCGGTGGACTTTGATGCCCCGCCTTTCGAGCTCGGTCTGGATGAAACGGTTGTCATTGTGCAGGTTATACGACAGAACGTAGTTTTGGGAATCGACCGGAAGCCCGTTGACGGCCAGTCGCTTGACGTCGTCCAGACTCACTCTGATCAGGTCCCAGTCCTTGATCTCTTCGGGCAAGCCGTCGATGAAGGCCTCTTCGCAGACGATGGCAAGCCCGCTGCGCGGCACGGAAAGCACGCAATCCAGATGCAGCACGCTTTCGACGAGCCGGATGCGTTTCACCGTATAGCGATCGCCCACAATGTTTTTGAGCCACTTGTAGCCGGCCTCATTGGATCCCACGCTGGGATTTTCCGTATTGCCGACGAAAACGGTTTTACCCAGCACGATGACGTCGCCGCCCTCAAGAAACGGCGTATCCGCGCGGGCGGGTTCGAGAAGCTCCGTGTGCGGCATGGAAAACCACTTGTCCGTCGAGTCGGAACACTTTTCGGACAGAATATCCCGGAATCCGGATATATCCACCTTGCGGATTGCCGTCCGCAAATTGAACTCGATGACGTTGTTGCCGATCACGGCCATGTTGTCGCGGGGAAAATCCTGGCTGAAACCGTTGAGCAGTACATCGGCGCCGTAATGCTTTTTGATGAAGCCGACGGTAATCTCCGCCGGACGGTACACTTTGACGCCCAGAGACTCTAAAATTGCGATGAACGCCTGATTTTCCTCTTCCAGCATCTGCGTCTCGCTTTTCCCCGTTTCGGGATTGATCATCTCCGTCCAGAGCATCCCCGCCGTCTTCCGGGCGTACTCCGCCTCATCGTCCGGCAGCACTTTCAACGCGTCGGCAAACCATTTGGCTTCCAGCGACGGCGACATGCCGTACGGCAGGCCGACAATCACCTCTTTCAGATCGCCGTATTCGTAATCCACGGAAACGGAAGGTTCCCCCGCGTTTGCAGGCCGGGCGGAAACCCAAAACACGCCGAACGCCAGGAGCGCAGATACAACCATGATCATATTTTTCATACCATCTCTCCTCGTGAGTGGAAAAAATCTTTCCTTCATTCATATCGGCACGCCTCAACTCCCCGGCGCATACACAGGACACGATGATGTTCCGGCAGCCGCTTTCTCATGTCCGGCGGCAACAGATACATCGGAGCGCTGCCGCTGCTTTTGAAATTATACACCGCAATGATCCGCCCGCAGCAGTCTTTACAGCGTCATACCCTCTCGGAACGCACTTCCGTCTGTGAATACTCTCAACCAGCGTTTCCTCCGCGACAGGCTCTCAAATATATACTTTAAGAAATCTATAAAAGGTATTGACTTTCTATGTGTATATTATTATACTGACACGCAAAGACTCACTGTAATCATTATACACAAAAACAGTCTGAAGGAGAGTGCATTCTATGGCCGTTCACATGACGCGAAGCAACGAGATTCAGGGCAGCGCGGCCGGTCGCCTGCTGGAGATGCTGCTTCCCCGGCCGACCTCCACATTTCTTCTGCGGTGCGCCGACGGGCCCGACTCCATCCTCGTGGTGGACCGCTCGCTCCCCCCTTCGGAGGGGAAGAAGGCCGTCCTCTCCACGGAGAAGGGGCTCAGGCTCGCCACATTGGGCTCCGCGTTCGATTCGTCCAAGGTGTGGGGGGTGGTAACGTGGGTCATCCGGGAGCCTTCCTGAATCCTTGCGAGGAGCTGCTCGCCCTCTGCGACTGCAATAATTTCTTCGTCTCGTGCGAACGGCTCTTCCGCCCCGACCTTGAGGGGCGTCCCGTGGTGGTGCTCTCCAGCAACGACGGGGTGATCATCTCCCGCTCCAACGAGGCGAAGACTCTCGGGATCAAAATGGGGGAGCCCTACTTTCGGGTGCGCGCCTTTCTGGAGCGGCGCGGGGGCGCGGTGTTCTCCAGCAACTTTCAGCTCTACGAGGAGATATCGGCCAGGGTCATGGAGGTCCTCCGGCGGAGCACGCCGTCCATCGAGGTCTATTCCGTGGACGAGGCGTTTCTGGAGCTTCCGCCCGCAGCGAGGGAACGCCCGGTCGAATGGGGGCGCGAACTCCGGGCCGCCGTACTGAAGGAGACGGGGATTCCCGTCTCGGTGGGCGTCGCTCCCGCGAAGACCGCGGCGAAGCTGGCCGCCGAACGGGGCAAGAAGCGGCCGGAGACGGGCGGGGTCTTCGCCCTTCTGCCGGGAGAGGCATGGGACGACATTCTCCGGGATGTTCCCGTGGAGGACGTGTGGGGGATCGGGCGGCAGTGGAGCGACTTCCTCCGCAGACGGGGCGTGTCCACGGCCCTCCGCCTGCGGGACACGCCCGACGACTGGCTGGAGAAGTATCTCGGCGTCCGGGGGTTGCGGACGGCGTGGGAGCTGCGGGGGATACGCTGCTTTCCTATAGAAGAATATGAAAAACCCCAGAAGTCCATACACTCCTCCCGCTCGTTCGCCACTCCCGTCCGGAACCGGGAATCTCTCGCCGAGGCGGTGACGGAGTTCGCCCTTACTGCGGGGCGGCGGCTTCGCTCCCAGCGTTCCCTGGCGGGATGCCTCTCCGTGAGCATCTCCACCAGCCGCTTCCGGAGTCCCTTCTACGGCGCCAGGGAGGAGGTCGTCCTGGAAACGCCCACGGACAGCGACATCGCCCTCATCAGGGCCGCGACGGGAGCGCTTTCGTCGATCTACAAGGACGGGTGCGACTACGAAAAGGCGGAGGTGGGGCTGGGACGCCTCTCCTCCGCCGACACGGTGCAGCTTCGCCTCTTCGGAGAAAGAGACGACCGGGGATCGGCCCTCTCCCGGGCGGCGGACCGGCTGAACGAACAGGCCGGGCGCAGGCTGCTTCTCCCTGCGGCGCTGCTGGGGGAGAAGGAGTGGCGCCCCCGCAAGGACAGGCACTCGGGAGTGCGCCTCGAAGACCTGAACACGCTCCCGAAGATTTCGTGAGAGGCGCCGTTCGCCCGTTCCTCACTCCGCACCGGAAAGGGGCGATTCGCGCAGCTTTCCACGCATCTCCTCGAAGTCCTTGGAGTTGGCGAACCATGCGAACGCGCGCGGCAGTTTGCGCTTCTTCCCCTTGCGAAGCAGCATGATCTCGCCGCCTTCCAAAAACGCCTCGTTCTCCGTCGAGTGCGGCCCCAGAAGCGCCGTGAACGTCAGCGCGCTCCGGCTTTCGTCGAACACGGCGTAGGGCCTTGTGAGCATCAACACCCCCACGACGAGAAATACCGATCCCGCGAAAGAAAAGCCTTTTTCCGCCGCGAAGATCAGCGCTGCGACAAAAAGCTGAAAACCTCCTACGGCGATCTTGTAGCGAATTTTCATATCAACGCCTCCTTTCCGTGCCTTCCGCACAGTGCGGAGAGAGGGAAGGCGCAGGCCTCCCGCCCGTTCCTTCCCTCTCTCTTCATCCGCTTATGCGCTCATGTTTTTCTGCGAACGCTCCTTACCGCCCTTGGATCATCCACTTGTTCATCATCTCGATGAAGAGGCCCAGGTCCTCCGCCGCCTTGTCGGGCGACATCGGGATGTTCCCTCCTCCGGGCGTCTTGCACGACAGCGATTGGATCGCGCGGAGCCCTTGCTCCGGCGTATAGGCTCCCGTAGCGGTTCCCTGCTCCACCTTCTTGAAGATGTCGAGCGCTGCCTTCAGCCTTGGCGGCAGCGCCGCCGCCGGATCAAGATTTTGGCTTCGCAGGAAGGGCGCCACGTGACGCTCGTAGTCCTTGCCCAACTGGCGCATTCCTTCGGCGTACGCTTCGGCCGCTGCGCTCGGGTTCCCCGCGGCTTCAAGGCGTCTGGCGTCGTCGAACCACTCCTTGGCCTTCCCGGCGACGGTGTCGCGGATGTCCTGCGGGCGGGCCAGCTTTCCCGCCGCCCTGCCCTTCACGATATCGTCGACGAGCTGTCTGCGCGGTCCGTCCGAAGCCATTCTTCCCGGATTGTACGAGTCCGGGTGCCACGTGCTGGTGACGGTGTGGTCGAGCTGCTTCGACGAAAGCCCCGTTGCGGCCTGGAGCTTCTGATTGTAAATAGGCGCTGCGATATCGTGATGGACGTCGCCGAGCACCTTGCCTCTTCGGTCCACGAACTGGAAATAGACGTCCCTGTCGCGGCCGAGCTTCGTCGGATCGACTCCGGAAACCGTCCTGGAGCGAACAAGAATATCTTCTCTCCTCATACCGGGGTTTTTCCTGAGGAACGACTCCACCCTGTTCGCGAAGAGCACGTCCTCTCTGGTCAGCCCCGGATTGTCCCTGAGGAACTGGTCTATCTTCGTGCCCGCCTTCGACCCGGCCTGCGGCAGTTCGGTGCGCACGAAGTCCTCCACCTTCTTGTTGACCGACCGCACCTTGTTCACGATCCCCCGCGCGGTGTTCTTGTCGACGCGCCGGTTGATCTCCTGCAGCGTCTTGTTCAATTTCGCCCTGAGGGCCGCGGGCACGCTCGGATCGTTGGCGAGCGCCACGGCGGTCTTGTTCTGCTGCAACTGCAGGGCGAGCTTGCGAAACTCCTTCTGTTTCGTGGTTGCCTGCAGCTTGTCGATGAGCTTCTTCCCGTCCGCGATGCGTTTCTCCGCGTTTCGTTTCGCGGCCTGCCCCGCCTGCGAACCGGCGAAGTTGCCTCCTGCGGCTCCGGCCTGCGCCGCGGCGCGGTTCCCCCAGAGATGGCGCTCCTTCGTCAGCTCCTTCCACGTCCAGGAGGCGAGGTCGCGGATCTGCCGCTCCTCCATTCCCGTAAGCCTGGAGAGGCGATTCATCGCCGCCGGGCCCATCCAGGCCGTTCTCTGGGCGAACTTCGAGAGCATGGTCTTCCCCGTCTCGGTGTTCATCAGATAGGCGACGCCCTTGGGACCGAGCTTCACCATCCCGTGGATCGCGCCGCGCAGTCCGAGCATCATGGCCGCGCGCTCCGGCGTCATGGCCTCTCCGGAGAGCGTCTCCCCGGTGATGATCGAGAGCACGTCCATCGCCGGGCCGACGTAGGGCAGCGACCAGAGCGCCTGCTCCGTCAGCTGCTGATTCGCCTTGATCTCCGTCATCATGGCGTCGGCGGCCAGGCCGAGCGCTTCGTCGAACTTGCCCAACGCTTCACCGCGCGCCTTCAGGCCCTGGTAGATCATCTGCGGATCGCCGGAGGCCAGCAGGCGGAGATACCATGCGCGGGCGCCGTTCTCCATGGCTTCGCGCCAGCGCTTGTTCGCCTCGACGTCGTCCGGCGACGGCTTGGGCATGGAGGTCAGCCCGAGCGACTGCAGGAACGTCGGCAGCTCGTCGGGGTGCTCCAGCCTCCCCGCCCTCCGGATCAGGGCGTCCTGGAAACGTTCAAACGCCGCGGTGTCGATGCCCCTGTCGCGCAGATGCTGCAGAAGCTTCTTCACCATTTCGTCGTACTCTTTCGTCCCCGGCTTGGGCAGGTCGAGCTTCTTCAACCAGTCGGGGAGCTGGAACTTCACATTGATGTTCGGCCTGTTGGTGCAGTACCAGTCTTTCTGGACGGTTTCCACGGCCACGCAGCCGCCCGGATCGTTTTGCAGCCCCGACGGTGGCGTGAAGGGCGAGCTCGGGTCGGTGTCGGCGGCGTCGAACGGTTCCAGGGGGCACTCGTACATCGGGTCCTGCTCGGGAGCGTCCGGATTGCCCTTCGGCTCCACCCACGCTTCGAGATCCAGAGGCTCCGTTTCTTCGTCCAGCCCGTCGAATCCGTCGAAGAGGTCGGTTTCGGTGAAGAACTCCTCTCCGGTAATCTCCTCGTCGTCGGGTTCGTCGCCGACGTCCTCGCCGCCCTCTTCCTCGATCTCGATCTCCTCGGGTTCCAGCGGCTCTTCCTCTTCAAGATCGCCGCCCGCGTCGAGCCACGAGTCGTCGTCCTCGTCCTCCTCGGCAGGCAGCAGGAAGTCGGAGGGCCCCGTCACATCGACGGTTCCCACATCGGGAATGTCGATCGTCCCGGGATCCTGCGCCGTCTCCGGCTCCTGATCATCCCCTCCGGGCAGAGGACCGTCTTCCGCACCCTCCGGCCCCTCATGATCCGGAGGCGTCCCGCCCTCGGGGGGCATTCCCATGAGCTCTTGTATCTGGTCGAGAAGGGAGTCGACCTCTTCGTCCCCGCCGGGAATCTCCGTCATTTGGGGAGGCGTTTCATCTCCTGGCTCTTGCTCCTCATGCGCTTCAGGCGCTTCCGGAGGTATCTCCGGCGCATCCTTTTTGTCCTTTTCTGGGGTGTCTTCCTCCGCTGCGCGCTGCCCGGTGGAGGTCACGTCGACGGAGAGCACCCTTTCGGCTCGCTTCGCGTCGAGCAGTCTGACCTCGATGTCGTTTTTCCCGAAGCGCAGCGGAATACGCTCCTCCGCCGTCCCCTGCGTCACGCGCATCGGCGTCCACGGCCCCTGATTCACTCTGTACGCCGCCGCGGCCACGTTCGCTTCGCAGCGCACCTTCAGCATCGTGTGCCGCTCGTCGAGAGTGCTGCCGGATACCGGCTCCAGAATTTCGCCGTCGGGAAGCGGCGCCTCGACGACGATCTTTGCCGTCGTCTCCGTGACGTTACCGCTGCCGTCGAGCGCACGGACCGTGATCACGCGCTCGCCCGGCTGGATCACTCCTTTTGCCGTGAACATGCCGTCCGCTTCGCGCTGAAGCCGCGACCAGAGTCCCTGATCGATTTTCGCCTCGACGCGGGCGACGCGTACATCGTCCATCGCGTGCGCCTTGATCTTCAGAATCGTCCCGTCGAGCTTCCCGCCGTCGGCAGGCTCCAGCAGGTCGAGCGTCGGCCGTTGGTCGTCGCCGCCCACCTCGGCCCAGATGTACGCCGAGTTCTCAGGGCGGTTATCCGGGTTCAGCGAGAGCTTCAGGCGGTGTTTGCCCGGAGGTAGTGAGAAGGTAAAGCGAACCGGTATTTCTCCCGTCACCGGAACGAAGGGGATGTAGCTTCTCCGTAGCTCTCGCTCCGTCCCGTTCGGATCGGCGATGCTCAGAACGACGCCGACGTTGTACCCCGGCATCGCGCCAAGGTTCCGCAGCGTCGCGGTCAGCGTGGTCTCGGCCCCGGCTTTGAGCGAGCCGCCCTCGGGAAGCGAGATTCCCTGCGAGGAGATGCTGATCTTCGCCCTGTCGGCGATCACGCCCTCCATGGAGCGGGCCGCCGCCTCCGCTTCCTCGCGCGACTCCGCGACGGTCCATGCGCGCGCCGCGTTGAGGCGCGTCACCAGCCGGAAGTCGCTGTTCACGACGTAGTGGCCGCCCCTCAGGTGGCGCGAGACGATCTCGACGCCGTTCCCTTCAGGTTCGCCGCTCGCTCCGAAACGGATCGCCGACGCGGGAACCGGGAAGCGGTAGTTCCCCTCGGGGATCGCGTTCTTGACCGTGCCGATCACCTGACCGTTCATCACGATGTCGAGGTCGTGCGGCTCGTAGGTTCCGCGGTTCCATGGAAGGGTGAAGGTCATCTCGAGCCAGGCGTCCAGCAGGTTGGTCTCCTCCCACCCCTTCGCGCTCTTGAGCGCCGAGTAGTCGAAGCGGCCGTCGAAGCCGACGTCGGCACGGACGAAGTCGATCTCCCCGTCCCCGCTCGCGTCCTCTCCGACCCAGAGGATGCGCTCCTCCTGGTCGATGTAGCTCCATCGGTCGATCCTCCCGTCGCCGTTGGAATCGATCCCGTTCCCCCACATGGAGGCGTCGATGTAGTCGGGCGTCAGGAAGGCCGCGGAGAGCGCCCTGGCCTCAAGGAGCACACGCTCATCTTCATCCGCCGTCTCCTCCGGCATCTTCGGCATCAGGTTGACGCCGAAGATCTCCTTCCCTTCGGGAAGCGCCAGGTGGACAGGGAACGACGACTCCGTGGCGATGGACTTCGCCGTCACCGCGCCCCGCGCCTCGCGGAACCCCTCGTAGAGCCTCGGCGTCACGATGAGCTCCACCGACTGCCCCGAGGGGAGAAATCCGTGGTTAATCGCCGGGGAGACCTTCAGCTCTGCCGTGTCCGTAAAGACCGACAGGTCGGTGAGACTGTCCCCCCTGTTCACCAGGCGCAGACGGCGTCCCGGCCCCTTCGGCGCTTCGCCGAGATCCTCCCACTCCAGCTTCACGACGGGGAGGCGCACCTCCACCTCCACCTCCGCCTCGTCGGCGAAGCCGTTCACGGAACTGATCTTGACGGGGAAGACGTGCTTTGGCTTCACGGCATTCTGCGCGTTGAGGACGAGCAGGAACTCCCGCTCCTCGCCCGGCGCCAGATCGAACGGCTCCCCCTCCGACCCCTCGCCGACGAAGCCGATGAAGAGCCCCTCCTCCTCAAGCTTGCCGGAGGTGAGCACAACTTTCATCGCCTCCTCGGCGTGGTTTCTGACCGAAATGGGGAACCGCTGGTCGTAGGTGCGCTCGATGGACGCGCCGTAGCGGCTTTTGCCGAAGGCGAGCCCCTTGACCCGCGTGAGGGTCCGCACCGGCCCCTCCTCGCTCCCTCCGAGCGGCTGGAACTCGTACGCCGTTCCGGATTCCAGATCCTCAAGGAATACGGCGTGTTCGCGGCCGCTCTCGCCCACGATCTCCGTCCACTCTTCCGTCCCCTTCGCCCTGTAGCGGACCTTCGTCGGCGAGAACTCCCCGCTCGACCAGCTCACGCGGACCTGGTTGCCGGAAAGCACGGCCCCGTCCGCCGGACGCAGGCCGAAGTACTCGGAAATTGAGATCCGGCGCTCGACGGTTGCGGATTCGCCCCGCCCGTCGACGGCTTTGAACGTGAAGAGATGCTCCTTCGCCGCGCGGGGAAGGCTCTTCCACGGCACCTCGAACGTATAGGGGGGCGTGTAGGCGGGCGGGAGCTGCGTTCCGTCGACCGAGGCCTCGATGCGCGCAATGGGCGAGCCGCTGTAGCTCATGGCCCTGGCGCGCGCCGGAGCCTCATCCTCCACGCGCTGCCCCTCTCCCGGAACGTCGACCGTCAGGTGAATCCCCGTCCGCTCCCGTGGGCCGGAGACGTCCACCCAGAAGGGAAGCCGCGTCGTCGCGCCGCCCTCGCCTTGCATCAGCGCGGCGGCCTTGTACAGCCCCTCCGCGGGGTAGCGCCACGTGGCCGTGTCGCCCGGACGGAATGAAAAGTCGGTTTTCCCGTCGCCCGTCGCGTCGACTTCTATTGTGCGTGCGCGGGGGATCTGCATGTGCGCCCACGCGCTCCGGGTGAAGGTCACGAGCGTCGGCGTCACGGCGTCGGGAACCGCCTTGAGCTCGTCGCCTGTTATCTGCGCGTCGTCCGGACGAACCTGGACGAAGCCGGGCTGAACGGAGTACGCGTTGTTGTTCCACTCCCCCAGTTCAAGCCGGTAGCGCGTCGGTCCCTCCGCTTCGAACTTTCCGTTGTAGGAAGCGCCGGAGAGATCTATCTTCTTTAGCTCCGCTCCCGTCCTGTCGTCGTAGAGGCGCGCGCGGATCCAGATGTTCCCAGGCTTCCATATCTTCAGCCAGAACGGCCCCTGCTGTGCGATGTCGAAGAGAAAGACGTCCCTGTCGCCTCCGTGATCGATGAAAAACGGGCGCGCTTCTCCCGGCGTGAGCGTGCGGACCGCGTCCTCGGCCAGCGGTACGCTCTCTTCCGGCTCGGACCGCTGGAGCACCGCACGGAGAGAGTAGATGCCGGGGTTGGAGGCGTTGTTGTTCCACTCCCGGAGGCGAATGAAATAAGCTCCGGGGAGAACGGGGTTTTCCCATGTGAATTCAGAGGAGGGGCGTGAATATCCTACGTCGGCGAGCTGCTCGGCGTTCCCGCCGTGGAGAGCGAGCCGCACCCAGATACCCGGAGGGGTCGCCCCCTCCAGGCGGAGGATACCCGGATGGTCGACGTCGATGCGGAACCAGTCGTTGTCGCCGTTCGGGAGCAGGTTGCCGCGCGTCCACTCGTTCAGTTCGAGCGGAGAGGCCGTATCCGGCGAGTCGTTCCGCCCCTGGGCGTCGAGCTGATCGCACGGCTCGAAGAACGTCCCCAGGATGTAGGGCGACGGGTCGGCGGCGTTGTCGTTCCACTCCCTTACCTGGAGGAAGACCGTCGCAGGTCCGTCAGCGTGCCAGGCAAGATCACCGCGAGGTCCGCTCGCTCCGGCGTCGGTCAGCCGCACGCCTTTCGTGTCGAAGAGCGTGATGCGCTGCCATACAGAAGGGGAACGGAGCAGGAACGCCTTAAAGACGCCCGCGCTCGGGAGCGTCGCCTGGTACCAGTCCCTGTCCCCCTGGGGGAAGATCGTCCCGCCGCGCAGCGAGGCGAGCGGAAGCGGCCTGAAGATACGGACAGAGGCCTCCTCCTGCTTCGCGTCGTCCATGCCGTCGTCTTCGATCTCCTCGATGCGGAGCGTGTAGGGATCAAGACTGGCGGCGTTGTTGTTCCATTCCCTGACGTCGACGACGTACGCGCCGGGGTCGAGCCTGTAGACGGCCTCCGCCGTCGCCGCCGAACAGCCGAGGTTCGCTATCTCGGCGCCGTCGGACCGGAACAGATAGGCGCGTATCCAGATATTCTCCGGCCGTTGGAGCCAGAGGCGTACCTGGCCGGGCCGCTTGATCTCGAACCGGAAGTGATTCCTGTCCCCGCGCGGGAGGATATACCCTCGAACCTCCTCGCCCGTCCGGAAAGCCCGTGCCGAGGAGAGCTCCGCGTTCGGAGAATGCGGGTCGGAGGCCCAGCGGCACTGGATCGTACAGGTCATGGGCAACGTCGCCGCCTTATTGTTGTTCCACTCCCGGGCCTGGAGCACGTACTCGCCTGCCGGAAGCGCCCCGGCGTCGAAGAGCGCGCTCTCTCCGGAGAGCCCCCAGTTGCCGATCTCCGTTCCGTCCGCCGCGTGCAGATGGAAGCGTAACCACGGATTCTGTCCTCTGTTCGCGTCCAGTCCGACCCATGCGGGGTACGGCAGATGGAAGCGGAAGAACTTGTTCTCTCCCGCGTTTTCGATGACAAACTCTACTGGAGCGCCGGTCCTGATCCGCTGCGCCGAGGAAAAATCGAGATTGCCGGGCTGTTCAGCGATCTTCTCCGCCGAATTGAGCTGCACTTCCACGGACGCCGTCCGACCGAGAAGGACGGGGACGAGCATCGGCTCGTACCCGTCGGCTTCGGCGCGCACTGTGACGGCGCTCCTGCTGAGCGTCATCCTGCCGTCGGCGCCTGCGCGGTTGAGCCGCCCGATCTTGAGGCCGGCAAAGGCCGCCGATCCGCTCGCGTCCGTCGTCTTCTGGGCGATCTCTCCCCGGGGCCACGCCTCGGCGAGAACGACGCGCGCGCCCGGGATCTCCTTACCTCCGTCGCCGTCCCTTACGGTCACGGTGAGCGAGGCCGTATCGAAGAGCGGCGCAAGCGACCACGAGACCTCCTGCATATTCGGCGCGACCTGGAGGTCGAAGGACTTCGGCGCGCATCCGGAATGGCTCAACTCGACTTTGTAGACGCCGGGCGGAAGCCCGGACACGACGAAGGCGCCGTCCCAGCCGGTCATGAACTCCACAGGCCCCTGAATCGTGGACTTCACGCTCTTCGGAGCGATGGAGACGCGCACGCCCGGCAAGGGCTGCTCCGCACCTTCAAGAAGCACCTTCCCCGAGATCTTGCTCCAGACGACCGGATTGAGCTTGACGCCGAGAGGACGCCGCACTCCGGCCGCCAGATCGACATTTCCACGGAAGGCGTCGTAGTCTATGTGTTCAACGGCGAGACGCTGTTTTCCCTCGGGGATGCCGTCGAAGACGGCCCTTCCGTCCGCGCCGGACGGGGCGTACCTGCCCCCGAGAAAGACCGTCACTCCGGAGAGGAGCGTTCCGTCCTGCGCCTTGACCTCGACCTGCACAGGGCCGGGAGCTTTTCTCTCCTGCGCTCCGGCGTACGGGAGCGCGGCGAAAAAGAGAAGACAGCACACCGACAGAAGCGTCGGAAGGCTGCGGAGGATAGTGCGGATTCTGTTCGCACACTGCATCGCGGCTCACTCTCCTTTTACAGCATCTGCGTGCAGTACCCCGGCACGCTCTTTCCGAACCCGGCTTTTCACTCCGGGACGACTTGAGGCCGGAGAGGCGACGTCCGCCTCCCCAGTACGCGCTATTTTTTCAAGAACTCCTCCAGCTTGCGAATATGCTCGTCAACCTCGCTGCGCGGGTAGTACCTCCGGCTTTCACGGAACTTTTCGAGGGCCTCCGCATGCTTCCCGGCACGTTGCAGCGCTCCGCCCTCGCGGATACGCGCGCGGGCCCGCTCTTTCAACTCCGTCTCCAACGCGTCGGCGCGCGAAAGCAGCTCTTGTTCTTCGTATGATTTCAGGCTTTCGCGGTACTTCCCGAGCGCCTCGTAGAGGCGTCCCTCTTCTTCCAGCGCCTTGCCTTCGTTCCGAAGCGTTGCGGCGAGGACTCTCTCCGGGGACGCGGCCTCTTGCCGCTCCCGGATCAGGCGCTCCACCGCGGCGATTCTGCGCCGGACGAACTCCTCGTCGACCCGGGAAAGACTCTCCGCGTACGCGGCGCGCGCCTCCTCAAGCCGCCCTCCAGCCTCGTGCGCCTCCCCCTGCGCGACAAAGGCCGACGCCCTCTCCTGCAGGAGTTTTTCGAGTCCGAGGACGATCTCCCTCACCGTTTCGTCGTCGTTCACGGCGAGGCTCTCACGGTACTTCGTCAGCGCCTCGTGCAGTTTTCCCTCCCGCTGCAACTCCATCCCCTCGCGGCGCAAGAGAGAAGCGCGGCCTTCCCCGGCCTTGTGCTCTTCCGACGCCCGACGCCCCAAAGTCTCCACGAAGGCGGACAGATCCTCGTCCGGCACGTTCGCGAGACTTCCGCGGAAACGGTCCATCGCGCCCTCCCGGTCGCCCTTCGCCAGCAGGAGCTCTCCTTCGTCCCTGAGCGACAGCGCCGTTCGCGCCTTCCGAATCTCCTCTTCAAGAAGCGCGTCCGAATTGAAGACCGGGCGCTCTCGCGACGTCTTCTCCGCCGGCGGACCTTCCTTCGTTTCTTCGTTCTCCGCTGTTTCTCCGCTCTCCAGTTCGATAGGCGGCAGGTCGATGGGCGGCAGAACCGGCTCCCCGATGGCGGCGTGTCCTCCGATTCCCTCAAGCTTCCTGCCGGGCTGCCGCAGGGGCGGCTCGTCGAAGCGCACGGAGGCGATCATCCGATCAATGTCCGCAGCATGCTCGTCGAAGAGGGCAGCGTCTCCCCCGACCGCGAGGAGCAGCACCCCGTCCTCCGCCGCTTCCTTCCAGACAACGCTCCGCATACGAATGAAGGGGCGCGCAGCTTCATCCTTTTCCCGGCGGCTGATCTCGTTCGTGAAGAGGACGGCGTCCTTCCCTCCGACAACTTTTTCTTCCTCGTGGAAGAGCGCTTCGATGCTCCCTCCGGGAGATCGCCTCAGCGGAGCGAGGACGTCTTCGTAGCGGTTCCTTTTCTCCCTCCCGGCGAGCAGCACCAGGGAACCTACGGAAGCGCCTCCGCTTGGAGGTTTGCCGGTATAAAAACCGGAAGAGCCTTTTTTCGAATAGGGGGACCATGAATCCGGAATTTCGATGTACAGCGAGTCGATACGCTGGTACGTCCAGGTATTTTCAAGAGCGGACGCCGCCCCGGAGAAACCTCCCGCGACAGCCCAGGCGATCATGAAGACACAAAAACGGCGAACAGAAAAGAATCGCATGCCACACACCTCCATAGCGAATAGAATCTCCCGGTCAATCGAACAGCTCCTCCAACCCCTCAAGAGAGGACGCGAGCTCCATCTCATTCTTCACGGCGCCGGCGAAGCGGGAGAGCTCAGGGTCCTCGAAGAGCGAGAGGCTTTCCTCGAAGAAACGCGCCGCATCGTGAAGCTCGCCCCTGACAAACGCGCTCTTGCCTTCCTCCCGCAGAGCGCGCGCTTTTTCAAGACGAGAAACCCGCGCCTCGGGAAGCAGGGGCGCGGGCGGGGAGAGCGGAGCGGTACGCTCAGCGAGCGTTTTCTTCAAAAGATCGATCCGTTGCGAAACCTCGGCGTCGGGGAAGAAGAGCAGGCTTTCTTCATAGTTCCGGACCGCGTTCTCCAGCCTGCCGGCGTCTTCATGCGCAACGCCTCGCCCCCGGAGAAGAGCGGCCGTTTCAAGGCGCGAAAGACGCTGCGCGCCCTCCGATGCTGCCGGAGCCGTTTCCGGCGAGGCGAGAAGAGGACCTACCGCCCCTTGCAGGAAGAGGAGAATCAGAAGAATGGGCAGGAAGCGCAGGCATCTCATTTCCGTCATAACATCTCTTCCTTTCCATAAAAAAGTGGTGTATCAACTGCCGAATCTTATGTTTTCTGAATTATACCCCTCTTCGCAGGGGAGTACAATGGGCGTGCGCTTCAAAACACAGAGCGCCTGTTCCGCACTCCGCGCTTTCTCTGTGGGGGAAAATCATTGGATTCGAAAGGCGCGTATGATAGAATTTTCGGGCGGACTTCCTTCATATAAGGCGGCCGCAAAGGAGGATAACGATCACATGGATTTATGCAGTACACAGGGCGCCTGGCTGCTCTTTCACAACGACATGGTTCTGGTCAAGTCAAAATCACCTTTGACACTTCCATCCGAGGATGAGGGCGCGTCGTTTACGGACAAGCTGCTCCACCGGGGAGCTCTCTCCCCTGCTCGGGGCGCTTTTTCATGGGGGGAGTATCCCGCCGACGAACCGGCGCCGCAGGGCTTCGAGCCGGTCGGCCTGCGCGAGTTGTGGGCCCTCGGCGGAGATTCGGTCTTTCACTCGGCGGGCACGGCGTTTCAGATGATGGACTGGCGGCGGAACTGCCGCTACTGCCCCCGCTGCGCCACTCTCATGCAGCCGGCCGAGGAGGGGCGGGCCTACGCCTGTCCGCAGTGCGCGTATGTCTCCTACCCGACGCTCAGCCCGGCAATTATCGTGGCGGTCGTGCGCGACGGCAAGCTTCTTCTGGCGCACGGAACCCGCTTTCCTTCGGGGCGCTACAGCGTGCTCGCGGGGTTCGTCGAGCCGGGCGAGAGCCTGGAAGAGACTGTCGAACGGGAGATCTTCGAAGAAGTCGGCATCAAGGTGAAGGACATCGCCTACTTCGGCAGTCAGCCGTGGCCGTTTCCCCATTCGCTGATGCTCGGCTTCACCGCGCACTGGGCAAGCGGGGAGATCGTTCCGGACGGAGTCGAGATAGGGGACGCCGACTGGTTCACACCCGAGAATATGCCGGAGATCCCTCCATCCATCAGCATTTCGCGAAAACTGATCGACCACTGGCTCTCCGGAGGTATTGCGTAACACAGTCAGGGAGGTGGAACAACGGATGATACGAGCGCTCGGAATACTGGTATTCCTTGCCTTCGCCCTCGCGTTGCATCCGAACGCGGAAGCGGAGGCGAAGGAGATCGAGAAGGGACTGTCGCGCGGCAGCGTCCTGCTCTCATGGTTCAAGGACGCGGAGATGGACTTTCAGCTTCTCCGCAGCCTTGGCGCGGACGTTGCGGGGGGCGGAGCGGCAGGGGAAATCTTCGTGACCGCGAAGGGGATAACGGACGGAAATCCGGCCTCGTGGTCGGCGGCCTTTCTCGCGCTGGGAGAGCGGCTGGAAGCGGACGGAAACGCCCGGCTGGAGCGGGGGCACAAGGTCAGCGCGATGGAGAGCCTGCTGCGCGCCGCGTCGTACTACAGGGCGGCGGAGTACTACGGAGACCCGTCGGCTCCCGAGACCGCGCAGACGGGAATGAAGTGCCGCGACGTCTTCATGAAGGGGATGCAGCTTGCGGCGTGGAAGACGGAGGGCGTGCTCATTCCGTTCGGCAAGGAAAACGATTTTCTGCCCGGCTACTTCCTCACTCCGGCGAAGGGAAGCGGCAAGCGGAAGACGTTGATCGCGCAGAGCGGCTTCGACGGCACGGCGGAGGAGATGTACTTCGCCGTCGGGAAGGCCGCGCTTGAACGAGGGTACAACGTGCTGCTCTTCGAGGGACCGGGGCAAACGGGAAAGCGGAGGTTCCACCCCGACTCGTCCTTCGTCCCCGATTGCGCCCCCGCATTGCGGGCCGTCGTGGACTTCGCGCTCGCCCGCCCCGAAGTACATCCGGCAAAGATTGCGCTCTACGGGGCCAGTTTCGGCGGCTACTTCGCCCTCTCCGGCGCGGTCGGCGAACCCCGGCTGGGCGCGGTGATCGCGAACTCGCCGCTCATCGACGCGCAGGAACATTTCTTCGCCGGCATGGGACCGCATTTTGTTTCCATGTTTCAGAATCAGGATCTCACGGCGGAGGAAATTCGCGCCATGCCGGAGGAGGAGCTGCCCGCGAAATACAAGTTCTCCCTGCTGAGCCTCTGCGTGCGCTACGGCAAACCTTCGGTGAAGGAGACGCTCGACGTCATGCGGGACTTCCGGCTGCGCGAAGACCAGCTCCGCTCGCTGAACATACCCGCGCTGGGACTCGTCAGCGAAGCGGAGGGAACAGTCCCCCTTGCGCAGGCGAAGCGATTCGCGGAGCTGGCTCAAAAGGCCGCGCTCCACATCTTCACGGAGGAGAGCGGCGCGAACATCCACTGCCAGCTCGACAACATGCCCCTCTCGTGGGCGGTTGCGCTCGACTGGCTGGACGAGCAGTTCCGATAGGCGCAACAACAAAGGAACGGGGTGGGAGCCGCCGAAAAAGCGCTCTCGCCCCGTTCTTTTATAGTCGTTGCATTTCCGGGCGGATTCGCGCCGCGAGGAGAATAACCGTTTAATGCACCGCGCTGTTCGCGATGTCCTCCGCGGTGACCTTGAAGTACTCCTTCCGCGCGTTCTCGGGCGTCGAAAGCTCGCCCACGATCTCCATGGCGTCCTTCACCGACGCATTGCCGTGGATGACGGCCTTCACGCCCTGCAGAATCGCCGTCGGGTAGTCCGACTGCCACACGTTGCGGCCCATGTCGACGCCGATGGCGCCTTCCTGCATCGCCTTGTAGGTGAGCTCGATCACGTCGCGGTAGGTATCCAGCTTCGGGCCTCCGGCGACCACGATCGGGGCGGGCGTCTTCGCCACAACCTCCGCAAACCCCTCGCAGTAGTAGGTCTTGACGATATCGGCGCCCATCTCCGCGCACAGCCTTGCGGCGTGCGAGAGGTAGCGTTTCTCCTTGCGGTCCTTCAGCGCCTTCCCCACGCCCGTCACGCCGAGCACCGGGAGATCGAACTCCGCTGCCTGGGAGATCATGTCGGTGAGGTTCAGGATCGTCTGATGGCCGTGCTCGGAGCCGACGAAGATGGAGACGGCGACCGCCGAGGCGTTCATGCGGACGGCCTGCGCAGCGGTGAGGATCAGCTCCTCGTCGTCGATGTCGGGGTCGAGAATGCTGTTGCCGCCGCTTGCGCGCAAGACCACGCCCTGCGTCAGGGCGGGATCGATGCAGGTGGAGAGAATTCCCGGGCTCAGCATCAGGGAATCGACGTGCGGGAGCAGCTTCTCTATCGCCTCGGCCGGCTTCTCCATGCCGTGCGTGGCGCCCATGAAATAGCCGTGGTCGATGGCGAGCATCAGCGCTCTGCCGTCGGGAGCCACGATGGAACTCAGTCTGTTCTTCTTTCCCCAGCTCATATGTTCAAACATAGCGTTCCTCCTTGTGACAAAAAGATTTCACGTATGTGAAATTCAATCACGAAAGTGATATACTCTGCATGTCATTCTAACGTATGTCCCTGTATTGTCAAGAAAAAAACTACAAATTTCTTGAGACGTCTTTTCACTTTTATTCTGCTCTATTCTGGTACAATGCAGCGCTATACACGGAGAGACATCCGAGGAGGGGAAGAGCATGCAGGAACGCCCGAGGGACGAGAACAGCCCGAGAAGGCAGTATCTCGCCGAGGTGGCTCATCTGTACTATAACCAGGGGAAGACGCAGCAGGAGATCGCGCAGCTCGTGGGCATCACGCGGTCGGGGGTTTCGCGGCTGTTGACGGAGGCACGCGAGAAGGGGATCGTCGAGATCCTCGTCCACTACCCATGGCAGACATCGAAGGCGCTTGAGGACGAGCTTTCGGAGCTTTTCGGGCTGAAGGACGTCCGCGTCCTCGTCCGGGGAGGGAAGAACGACCGCGAGATGCTCGACGGACTGGGTTCCGTCGCGGCGCAGTTCTTCCTGAACATTCTGCGGGACGGCCACATCGTCGGCGTCTCGTGGGGAACGGCCCTCTACAGCATGCTCCAGGCGATCCGCCCCGTGCACCGGCCGGACGTCAAGGTGGTGCAGCTCATCGGCGGCACGGGGGCCGAACACTCGTCCATCGTCGGGCCGCTGCTCGCGCCGATGCTGGCGAACCTCCTCGGCTGTTCGTGCCACTACCTTCACGCGCCGCTGATCACGGAGAGCGAGATATTTCGCAAGGCGGTCCTTCAGGAACGCCCGATCCGCGAGACGCTCGAACTCGGACGAAAAGCAAACATCGCCCTGGTGGGCATAGGCGCGACGCACCCGGAGATCTACAACCCCTTCCGCCTGGGGTACATTTCCAAGGACGAACTGAACGAGATCTCCGGCAACGGCGCGGTCGGGCTCATCTGCGGCCGTCACTACTCCATCGACGGCACGGAGCTGGATATTCAGGTGAACAGAAAAGTGATCGGCATTACGCTGAAGGAGCTGGAAGAGGTTGAGTGGGTGATCGGCGTCGCGGGGGGCGCGCTCAAGGCGGAGTCGATCCTGGGAGCGCTCAGGGGGCGGCACGTGAACGTCCTCGTCACCGACGACATCGCCGCGCGAAAGGCGCTTGAGATCCACAAGGCCGGGGGATCGCGGGCAGTTTAAGGATCAGACGGCCTCGGGAACGTCCTCTCCGGCGCATCTTCGTATAAAGAGCGCGGGCTCGGCCGCAAGGTCGAGAAAGACGGCGGAAGAGATCTCGTCTCCGCGCTCGTCGCGATGCAAAAGCACCCTGGGGCGCAGCACCCCCCGTTCTCCGGGGGCGACGACGACTCCGGACCGTCCGTCGGAGAGGACAACCTCGGCGCCGGGCGGGTACATCCCGAAAGCGCCGACGAACACCCTCACCACCTCGCTGTCGAGATGCGTTCCTATGCTGTCCATCAACAGCGAAACGCCCTTCCTTCCGGACATGCGTTTCTTGTAGGCGCGCTCCGACGTCACCGCGTCAAAGACGTCGGCCACGGCTGCAATCCTCGCCGCTATCGGGATGGACTCGCCTGAAAGCCCGTCCGGATACCCCGTTCCGTCCATCCGTTCATGATGGTTCCGCACCATTTTCAACATAACGCTATCCGTCACGCCCGACTTCCGCAGCGCAGCCTCCCCGACGAGCGGGTGTCTGCGTATTGTCTCGTACTCTTTTTCCGAAAGAGCCCCCGGCTTGTTCAGAATTTCCTCGGAGATATACGTCTTGCCAAGGTCGTGCAGCAGTCCGCCCGCGGCGACGGAAACAGCCGTCATCTCCCTGTCGGGGAACATCCTGTGCGCCAGAAACGCAGAGAGCAGCCCCACGTTGATCGAGTGCGAGAGCAGCAGATTGTCCTTCCTGAGCACGAATCCCAGGTGCAGCGGAATATCGGGATCGGCGGCGACGGCTTCGGCAAGCATTCGCCCCGCACGAAGCAGCGTGAAGCTCTGCAGCGTGCCCGGTCCGCCGGAGAACACCTTTTCGCAAAAGGAGGTCAGATAGTACATCGCATCCTCGTACAAATTGCGAAAGCGCTGCTCCGGGGGGCGTTTCCCGCGCGCCATAACCTCCAGAATTTCGTTCAGCGAGAGCTCCGGCCGTTCGCGTACCGCGACCGAAGAAACCCCTGCGTTCAGGAGGGAAAAAGCGAATCCTCTCCGCTTGGAAGGAGAAAGCGCCGCGAAGTCGGCGTCCCTTGAGAGAAGCAGCGCGCCGTGCGGGGAGAGCACATCTTCGGCAACAACGCCGCAAAAGGTGATGAGATCGACTGCCGGAATCCGGTATACACTGCTTTCCACCATCGCCATGCCCTCCTGTGAGCGTGAGATGCAAATCGAAAGAAAAGGACTATACCCCATGCACGATGCATAGAGAGAGAGAGCCGTTTGAGTATACCATGCTGCGACTGCCCTCCCCGCGCTGCGAGCAACAGGAACAGTGCTCCTTGCGCTTCATTTCCGCGAAGCGGCGCGCCCTTGTCTCAGTCGAAAGACTCCCATGAACACCAGGTACCCGGAAGCATTTGCGCCTTCATACCCCTTACAAAAGAAGTATTTTTGATAAATAAGTCCTGTTTTATATGTATTTTTTATCATTATATAAATAATAGAATCGTCTTGCTTTATGAAAATTTAGTGGTAGGATATCTTCTTATTTCATGTTCATTTTTTCGGGAGGTGCGTCGGGTGCGCGTTGCTGTTCTTGTGAAACAGGTCCCCGCGACGGAAAACGTCAAGATCGACGAGACGACGGGAACCATGATACGCGAGGGTGTGGAGGCCGAGCTGAATCCGCTCGATCTGCACGCCGTGGAGGAGGCGGTCCGGCTCAAGGAGCGTTTCGAGGGGACCGAGGTCGTCGTGATCTCCATGGGGCCGCCCCAGGCAAAAAAAGCGGTGAAAGCCGCCATCGCGATGGGGTGCGACAGGGGCGTGCTGCTCTCCGACAGAAAGTTCGCCGGTTCGGACACGCTGGCCACGGCGCGGACGCTCGCCGCGGGGCTCGTCCACGAGGGCGGGTTCGACCTGGCGCTCTCCGGCGAACGGGCAACCGACGGCGAGACGGGGCAGGTCGGCCCGGCGGTCGGGCGCATTCTGGACATGTCCGCGCTCACCTTCGTCAGCGAGGTGGAGTCGGTCGGCGCCGGCACGATCGTGGTCCGCCGCGCGGTCGAGGGAGGGCACGAACGCGTGGAGGCCCCTCTCCCCGCAATGCTCTCCGTGGTGAAGGAGATCAACGTCCCGAGGCTCTGCACGCTCGGCGGGAAGATCCGCGCGAAGAAGGCGGAGATCCCCGTCGTCGGCGCAGCCGAACTTACGATTCCGGAGGAGCACCTCGGCTTGGCGGGATCGCCCACGAAGGTGGTCAGGGTGTCGTACCCGCAGATCACCCGCAAGGGGAAGAAGCTCTCGGCGAGCGATGACCTGGATACGGCGCTGGACGCGATCCGCGGGCTGCTCGCCGACAGAGGGGCGGTGTAGGTCATGAACGAATACAGAGGCGTCTGGACGCTCGCGGAAGTCCGCGAAGGAAGAGTGCATCCGGTATCGTACGAACTGCTGGCGTGGGGGCGAAATCTTGCCGACTCCCTGGAAGTTCCTCTCTCGGCGGTACTGCTGGGAAGCAACGTCGCCGGTCAGGCGGACGACCTGATCGCAGGCGGCGCGGACCAGGTCTACGTGGTGGACACTCCCGAACTTGCGTCCTTCCTGGCGGACAGCTACACCAAGACGCTCGCCGCGCTGGTGCAACGGCATAAACCGGAAATCTTCATCGCCTCCGCCACGTCGACGGGGCGCACCATCATGCCCCTGCTCTACGTGGACGCGGAGACGGGGCTCACCGCCGACTGCACGGAGCTGACCATCGAGAAGGCGGAGCGCCTGCTGCTTCAGACGCGCCCGGCGATCGGGGGCAACGTCATGGCGGACATCAGAACCCCGCTCGGACGGCCGCAGATGTGCACTGTCCGCCCCCGCTCGAAGAAACCGCTTCCCGTGGACCGTTCGCGGACCGGAAAGGTCTTCCGCGAGAGCGTGGACAAAAGGGACCTCTCCTCCGTGATGAAGCTGCTCGAATTCCTTCCGGAGAAGAACGTCGGCGCGCCGCTGCAGGACGCGGAGATCATCGTCTCGGGCGGCAAGGGGATGAAGAACGCGAAGAACTTCGCGATGCTCGAAGAGCTGGCGAGGCTCCTCGGCGGCTCCGTCGGCGCGTCGCGCACCGCGGTCGACCTGAACTGGGCCCCCTACTCCTCGCAGGTGGGACTCTCCGGAAAGTCCGTCACGCCGAAGCTCTACATCGCCTGCGGCATCTCCGGTGCGGTACAGCACCTCGCAGGAATGTCGGCGTCGGACACGGTCATCGCCATCAACACCGACCCCGAGGCCCCCATCTTCCGCGTGGCGGACCTCGCCATCGTGGGGGACGTCCTCGAAGTCGTCCCCGCCCTTATAGGGAGGCTGAAATAATGAGCGGCGCATTCTTCGGCAACACGGACGCTCTGCGCGAGCGCTACAACACGATCACTCCGGAGATCCTTGCGGAGCTGAAGGCGGCCGTCGGGGCGAAGAACGTCGTCGCCGGCGACCCCGACGCTCTGGAGAGCTACGCCTCGGACGAGGCGGGCATCATGTTCACCTCCATGCCGGACGCCGTTGTGAAGGCGGAGAACACGGAACACGTCTCCGCCGTGATGCAGCTTGCATCCAAGTACAAAATTCCGGTCACGCCGAGGGGCGCGGGGAGCGGACTCGCCGGGGCGGCGGTCCCGCTGTGCGGCGGCATCGTCCTCTCGATGGAGAAGATGAACCGCATCCTCGAAATCGACGCGATCAACCGCGTCGCAGTGGTGGAGCCGGGCGTGGTCACCAACGAGCTCTGCAAGGCCGTCGCCGAGCACGGATTTCTCTACGCCGGCTACCCGATGAGCACCGAAACCAGCTTCATCGCGGGGAATGTGGCCACCAACGCGGGCGGCGGCAAGGTCATCCGCTACGGCAACACGCGCCGCCACATTCTCGGCCTGGAGGTTGTCATTCCGTCCGGAACCGTCCTCAACCTCGGCGGCCGTATCCGCAAGGACACGTGGGGGTACAGCCTGATGCAGCTCATCATCGGCTCGGAGGGGACGCTCGGCGTCGTCACTAAGGTCATCGTCAACCTGGAGCCAAAGCCGGGCAAGACGGTGAACCTCCTCGCCGCATTCCCCGATCTCGACTCGGCGGTGGACAGCGTGGCGAAGGTCATCCGCACCGGCATCCCGGTCATCTCCTGCGAGCTGCTGGACAAGATCTCGGTGAACATCACCACGAAGCACGTCAACACACCGCTCCCCTACCAGGACAAAGCAGACGCCTTTTTGCTCATCCAGATAGAGGGCGACTCGGAGGAGCGTCTCGAAGACGGCTACGAGAAGGTGGGAAACCTCTGCCTTCAGAACGGCGCGCTGGAAGTATTCGTGGCGGAGAGCCGCACCGAATCCACGGCAATATGGAACATCCGGCAGAACCTCGCCGAAGCCATGCGCGCCTACGACCCGTACTGCTCGCTCAGCGGCGACATGGTGGTTCCCCTCTCCGCCGTCCCCGAGATGGTGGAGGAGATACGCAAGGCGGCGAAGGAACGCGGCATCGCGGTCGGCATCCTGGGACACATCGCCGACGGCAACCTCCACCCGATCATCTTCAAGCCGGAGTCGATGGAGCCTATGGAGTGGGCGGAGTACGCGGAGACCTTCTACGACGATTTGACCAGCGTCGCGCTCCGGCTCGGCGGCGTGGGAAGCGGAGAGCACGGCATCGGCTACGTAAAGATGCCCATCTTCCTTCATTCGAAGACCGACGAAGAGCTGGAGATTATGCGCGGGATCAAGCGATCCTTCGACCCGCAGGGCATCCTGAACCCCGGCAAGCTGCTGGGAAACTGACGGCAACAGCGGGGGCGGCCTGTACAGGACACCCCCGGCGCACTCATACCTTACTGTAAGCACGAGAGGAGAAGAGATTATGATCGACAAGAACAGGTTCGGCATTCT
Source organism: Synergistaceae bacterium (assembly GCA_018436785.1). Lineage (GTDB taxonomy): Bacteria > Synergistota > Synergistia > Synergistales > Aminobacteriaceae > JAAYLU01. Next base: position 37,760 of record JAHDKR010000011.1, read on the forward strand.
CGCAGTGGCGTTCGTCTGGTTCACCACCCACTTCGGCGGCGGGTTCGCCAGCGGCGTGCAGGTAGTCCAGTATTTTGTGTCCTACGGGTGGTACGCGCTCTTCCTGCCCGTCCTCTCCATCGCCATCGTCACCGCGGTGCTCTACTACGCATGGACCTTCGCCGCGATTTACTGCACCTTCGACTACCGCGAGTGGGGAAACAAATACTTCAAGCCCTTCGAGGCGCTCTTCTCCAACGCCTATGAAGTCATGTACATCCTCATCCTGCTCATCGCCTCGGCGGTGGCCTTCGCCACCGGCGGAACGGTGATGCAGCAGATCCTGGGGACTCCCTATGTCATGAACACCGTGATCGTCGCCGTCTGCATCTTCTTCCTCACCATCTTCGGCGCGGACCTTGTCAGGAAGGCCGCCTCCACAATGGCGGTGATCATCATCGCCGGAATGCTGCTCATCTACGTGGGAAACCTGATCGTCAACTTCCCGAAGCTGCTCGCGGTCCTCAAGGAGGCTCCCGCGCCCGCGAGCTTCCTCGACGCGCTCTGGGCGTCGCTCAAATACGCGGGCTTCCAGGCGTGCGCGATGGGCGCCTACATCGCGGTGGCCGACGCGCTGAAAAGCCGAGAGGACGCGAAGAAGGCCTCGATCTGGGGCTTCATCGTCAACGCGGGAGTGCTCTGGCTTGCGACGGCGGGCATACTCCTCCACTACCCCGCCATCCTTACCGAGAAAGTTCCCGTGCTCTTCGTGGCCGCGCACGGCGGCGGCGGCGCGATAGGCACCGCCATCGTCTCGCTGCTCATCTTCCTCGCCGTGGTCTCCACCGGCGTCAGCCTCATCTTCGGCGGCGCGCGGCGCATCGTGGGACTCTGGGTGAAAGTAAAGGGATCGACAGTGGCCGGAGACAGAAAAGTGAACATCGCAGCATCTCTGATCTACGTCCTCATCACGTGGGGCATCGCGCTCTTCGGTCTTATTCCGCTGATCGCCAAAGGGTACGGGTACACCGGAGTCCTCTCCTTTCCGCTGCTCATCGTCCCGGTGCTGCTCATCGGCGTCATGCGCTCCGGAAAGTGGGGCAAAGAGCTGTAGAGAGTCGAAAAGTCGCCTCATTTATTCGCGCCATACAGGGCGGGGGGGTATATTCCTCTCCGCCCTCTTTTTGTGATACAATAAGCCACAGAAATTATTTCGGAGGTGAATACGCTATGGAAAGAAGAGGAATAACCACAATGAAGGGGAATCCGATGACGCTCGTCGGTCCCGGCCTGCAACCGGGAGACAAAGCGCCGGATTTCCTCGTGCTCGACCAGACAATGGCCCCGAAGACGCTGAAGGACTACGCGGGGAAGTTCAAGGTCATATCGGTGACCCCCTCGCTGGATACCCCCGTGTGCGACCTCCAGATTCACTGGTTCAACGAGGACGCATCGAAGCAGCCGCAGGACGTGGCGGTGCTCAACATTTCGATGGACCTTCCCTTCGCCATCAAGCGCTTCTGCGCCACCGGCGGCATAGAGAACGCCGTCGCTCTCTCGGACCACAGAGACGCATCCTTCGGAACCAACTGGGGCGTCCTGATGAAGGAGCTTCGCCTCCTCGCCCGCTCCATCTTCATCGTGGACAAGGAGGACGTCGTCCAGTACGTCCAGATCGTCCCCGAACAGACCGCCGAGCCGGACTACGAAGCCGCCCTGGCCGCACTGAAGGAGCTTATGTAAGAAGCACCAGGAGCCCGGAGAGATCCGGGCTCCTTTCACTCTACAGCGATGGAGACTCCATTTACCCTGTCGCATGCGATTATCGTTGACACTTCCGTACAAGAGCCGTACAATTATCGCGGAGGTGTTCCTCATGGAGAAAACAGCAGTGAAAGAAAGCAGGATCGAAGCGCGCATTCCCTCCGATCTCAAGAAACACCTCGCCAGGGCTGCGGCCCTGCAAGGGCGCACCCTCTCCGACTTCGTCGTCTCCGCAGCGGCGGAGGCTGCCCGCCGCACCATCGAAGAAGACGCGCTGCTGCGCCTGTGCGAAGAGGACAGCCGGGCGCTGGCCCTCGACCTCTGCGCCCCCGAAAGGGAGCCCTCCCCCAGGTTGCGTGTTGCAGCGGCCCGCTACGATGCGGCAAAACAGCCGGAATGAGCTGGAGATGCGTCCCGCTTTCGCCCGCGCATGATCGCAAAACGTTCGTGTGCGGCGTGGCGGAGCTTGACGAGTATTTTCGAAATCGTGCCGGGCAGGATCAAAAGAGAGGCTTCGCCTCGGTCTACGTCGCCGAATCCGAAACCGGCAAGAAGAATGCAGTCTGCGGCTACTACACACTCTCCGCAGCAGGCGTCCTTCTTGTGAATCTCCCCGAGGCTCTGAGGGTAAAAATGCCGCGATACCCCTCCGTCCCGGCGGTTCGACTCGGAAGACTCGCAGTCTCGCTCGATTGCCGGGGGCGAGGTCTTGGAGAATACCTGCTCATCGACGCCATACGCAGAAGCCTGTCCGCTTCCGTCGGGTGGACTCTTTTCGTCGTCGACGCAAAAGACGAGAACGCCCGGCGTTTCTACCTGCACTTCGGATTCGCCTCCCTTCCCAAGGAAGAGCGAACGCTCTATCTTCGACGCAAGGATATCGAAAGACTGTAGCCGACTACCAATGAGCTTTCAATGCTGTCCGCAGCGACGACGGAACACCCCTGGCCACGCTGAAGGAGATTATGTAGCGTAACGGAACAACGGGAGCCCGGAGAGATCCGGGGCCTCGCTTTTTTCAGCACTCGAATGATCACTCCCGGCGCAGTCTTCCCTCGCGGATTTCGGCGAGCTGTTCAGGAGTAAAACCGGTGTACAGAAGAATTTTATCCTCGGGCTCTCCGTTCCCGAGCATAGCCAAGGCTACCGAAATGCCTTTCTCCAGCTGCCCCTCCTCTCGACCTTCCTCTCGGCCTTCCTCGCGCCCTTGCTTCTTGTACCTTCGTATCTCTTTCTCCAGATAGGTCAGCATCCCCTCAGCCCCCTTCTGTTCAAAGTATTCGTCCGGAGCGCCTTCTTTCCTCTTTATACTCATACGAACCATCGTACTCAATTGTCCCGAAGAGGGAAATCAGCTCCTCAGCCCGGCGTTTCCGCTCCAACTCCTGATGCGCATGATCGACCGTCTCTCTTTTCGTCTTCACTCCAGCGGCGCGTACTGCGGCTTCCGGGAGTCTTCTTTTGACATCATCGTTTTCGGGCATTGAACGCACCTCCCGACATACACTTTGAGCCAAATTATAACACCCTCGATACTGCTCTGCGCTGTTCGCCGGAGCCTCCACAGCACCGAGCCGCTACCACAGCAACAACCCGTCCAACACACTGTTTTCCAAAGAAAATACTCTTTCTCCGGCGCCCTTTTATGCTATGATTCTTCCTGGTTTTCTTTGCTGTCCAAAATAACTCGCGGAAAGAAATGGCTTCCGTTTTTTCCAGGGGTCTGAAACGCGGTTTTGGACAAAAGCGAGCCCGTCTGCCGTTTCTAACTTTCAAATGGCGAAACCGTCACCCCAGAGGTTCTTTAAAAAATTTCCCACGTTAAAGCGTGACATGGGCGGCATTATGAAAGCGTTCAAGATTCTGCAATACAAGAAGTAAAAAAGGGCGGAAAAGAAAAAGCTTCGCTAAACAGGGGAGAGGCAATGATTACGAAGTTTCACGCAAACTACTATGCGCGTGTTCTTGCGCAAAGGGCAATAGGCGGCGACATTGACAGCTTGTCGCAGTCTTTGCTGAACGCCGCCGTGGATATCAATCCACACCAGATCGAGGCGGCTTTGTTTGCGTTCCGCTCGCCGCTCTCCAAGGGCATTATCCTCGCCGATGAGGTTGGTTTGGGAAAGACCATCGAGGCCGGTTTGGTGTTGTGCCAGCATTGGGCTATCGGAAAACGAAAAATCATCGTGGTTTGCCCGGCTGCGATCCGCAAACAATGGGGATTCGAACTGTCGGAGAAATTCGGTATTGATTATGAAATTCTCGACACAAAAAACTACAATGAATACATCCGCAACGGACGCAGTCCGTTCAGCACTAAAAAGGTAGTCATCTGCTCCTATAACTTCGCCGCCCGAAAGAAAGACGAAATCCGACTGTTCGGGTTTGACTTGGCAGTCATCGACGAAGCCCACAAACTGCGGAACGTCTATAAAAAGAACAGCCTCACGGCACACGCGGTTCGGGATGCCCTCGAAAACGTCAAAAAACTCCTCTTGACCGCCACGCCGTTCCAGAACAGCTTAATGGAACTTTACGGCTTGACTTCGGTCATAGACGAGAATGTATTCGGGGATGCCAAATCTTTCCGCACCGAGTATGTCAACGAAGGGCATTATTCAGACCTGCAAATGCGGCTCTCGCCGTATTACAAGCGTACTTTGCGGAAAGATGTGGTGGAGTACATAAGCTACACAAAACGTCTGCCGTTCACTCAGCAATTCGATTCATCCGACTTGGAATATGATTTATATACAAAAGTGTCCGAATTTCTGCGCTCCGACACTCTGTACTCGATACCCGCCAAGCAGAAAATGCTGACGACAATGATTGTCCGCAAAATCCTCGCCTCATCAACATATGCCTTGCTCGGAACGCTCACCACCATAAAAACCCGGCTTGAGAAGATACTTGACGAAAACAAAATTCATCAGCTTGACTTCAGCGAGATTTTCGATGAGGATGCAGTCGAACTTATCGCCGAGAACGAAGAAGACGTAATCAACGGCGACGGCGCCGCGCCCTCCGACGACGAAAAGATAAACGCCGAAGCCATCAAAGAAGAAATCGCCGCCATACAGGATTTTATCGACATCGCCGAACAGATTCAGCACGATTCAAAGTCCAAGGCTCTGCTTACCGCATTGAAAAACGCATTTGAACAGCTTTCGGCAATCGGCGCGAACAGCAAAGCGCTCATCTTTACGGAATCCACGCGGACGCAAGCCTATTTGAAAGAGTACCTTGAGCAAAACGGGTATCGCGGCAAAATCGTCATCTTCAACGGCTCGAACTCCGACAAGCATTCAAACGCCATTTTGGAATCGTGGCTGCAAACCAATGCCTACAACGGCAAGGCAAGCGGCATCCGTGCCGCCGACCGCCGCGCCGCCGTTGTGGATTATTTCAAGAACTCCGCGGAGATTATGATTGCCACCGAAGCCGCCGCCGAAGGATTGAACCTGCAATTCTGCTCCCTTGTCGTCAACTACGATCTGCCGTGGAATCCGCAGAGAATCGAACAGCGGATCGGGCGTTGCCATCGATACGGTCAAAAGAGCGACGTCGTGGTGGTCAACTTCGTTAATCGGCGAAACTACGCCGACCAGCGAGTGTTCAACCTTCTGAACGATAAATTCAAGCTGTTCAACGACGTTTTCGGCGCATCCGACGAAGTGTTGGGGCAGATCGACGGCGTGGACTTCGAGAAACGAATCTGGCTCATTTATCAGGAATGCCGCACTGAAAGCGAAATCAGCGCGGCGTTCGAGAGACTCCAAGCCGAACTGGAGAGCGAAATCTCGACCCGCCTTGAAGAAGTGAAAGAGCAAGTGCTCAAAACCTTCGACGTGGAAGTACAGGAGCGGCTGAAACTTGCCAAGGAAACGACAAGCGCGTTCATGGGCCGCTATGAATATATCTTTTGGGAACTTACCAAGTATGTGCTTGACGGCAAAGCCGAGTTCAACGACGCCGAGCATTCCTTTACACTCAAAGAACGCGTCGCCGAGTCACCCAAGGGTAAATACCGTCTCATCTCCGGCAAAGCTGCCGACGGCATCCCTTACCGCCTGTCGCACCCATTGGCGCAGTATGTGGTATCGACCGCCTCGGCAATAGACATCACGGGCGGAAAAATCCAATTCTCGCCGACCGAAACCGCGCTGAATGTCACCTTGCCCGACAACATCAAAGGTAAGAGCGGGTATCTTCTCCTGTCCTCGCTTGATGTTTCGGCGTTCGATACCCCCCTGTGTCATAATAGAAGTCGCTTGAACCGAGGTGTTAAAGAAGTGTGAGTCGACACTCGGGAGGTGCGATGAGGATGAAGAGATACAGCCCTGAATTTAAGGAGTCCGTCGTGCGGAAGATGATGCCGCCGGA
>JAHDKR010000123.1 GCA_018436785.1 Synergistaceae bacterium
CATCCTCGAACTTGGCCGGCGAAAGCGTCTTGACCGCCGACGCCGTCTCGTCGAAGGAAGGAGCGCCTACGCCGGCGCCGCACATCCCGCCCATGAGGAGCACGTTCAAGAAGAGAAAATTCCCGCCCATGTGCTCTTTCAGAAGCCGATAGCCTTCGAGGGCAAAGACGGAAACCCGCCGCTCCTTCAGAAATGCGTCGAGTTTCAGATGTGCGAAAGCCGACGCGTCGTGGACGTTCACCACAAAAGCGCCCCCTTCGCGAAGGAAATGCAGGTTGCGCACGCCCTCGTTCTGGTCGAACGCGAGGAGCAGATCCGCCTCCCCCGCTCTGACAAGCGGACTGACATATTCGCCGGTCTTGAAGTGACTGACCACCGATCCGCCTCTCTGGGCCATGCCGTGCACTTCGCTCCCCATGACGTGCAGGCCGTTGTTCAGGGCGATGGCGCCAAGCGCCTTGCTGGCGAAGAGAATTCCTTGACCGCCGATACCGACTATGACGTACTGCATCTTACTCAGCCTCCTCCGAAGACGCGACAATCGCTCCGTGCGGGCAGACCGACACGCAGACGCCGCACGACACGCAGAACCGTTCGTCGATGTACGCCTTCCCCGTCTCCTCGGAGAAGACAAGACCCGGGCAGTTGAAGAAGTTGATGCAGAACTTGCAGCCGATGCACTTCTCCTGGTCGACCTTCACCGGGATCGACGGCTGCTCCGGACGGAGGAGCATGCACGGGTGGCGGAAGATCAGCACGGCTGGTTCCCCTTTTGATTTCGCGTACTCCCACGCCTCTTTGACCGCGGCCTTGCCAAGCGGTATGTCGTACGCCGCTATAGTCTTCACATACTCCACGCCGCAGCCTCGGCAGGCGCCTTCGATATCGACCTTCCGTCCCTCGTCGCCCTTGCGGAGCTTCGTTCCGACGGCGGGGTTCGCCTGTCCGCCCGTCATGGCGGTGATGCTGTTGTCAAGGATGGCGAGCACGAAGGCGTGGCGGTTGTACACTGCGCTCGCCAGTCCGGGCAGCCCCATGTGGAAGAAGGTGGAGTCTCCGATGGTGGTGACGACGGGGCGGTCGATTCCGGCGGCCTTGTGGGCAAGGTGGAAGCCTGAGGCCATTGTGACGGAAGCGCCCATATCGACGACCGCGTCCACGGCCTTCTGGTTGACTCCGAGCGTATAGCAGCCGATGTCGGAAGGGTTGATCGCGTTCGGAAGCGCCTGGCGGATGGAGAAGAAGCTCGCCCTGTGCGGGCAGCCGGGACAGAGCATCGGCTTGCGCGGCACGATATTCAGATCCTCCGTCGCTTCTTTCAGAAGAGGATGCTGCTTTCCCGCAAGGGAATCGTCCTGGAGGAGCCCTCCGAGAATATCGGCGATCACTTCCGGAAGCAGCTCGCCCGCGCTGGGAACCACGCCGTTCCAGCGGCCGAGAATACCTGTGCGGTCGGGAAGCTGCATCTCCATGACGGGGTAGGTCTCTTCAAGGAAGAGCACCCTATCGTGACGGGCGATGAAGTCCTGCACCATCTTCACCGGCAGAGGGTGCGGCGTGCCGATTTTCAGTACCGAGACATCCTCTCTCCCGGCTTCTTTAAGCAAATCCGTAACAACGGAGAACGGAACGCCGGAGGCGACGATGCCGAGTACCGGTTGCTTCTTCGCCGGAACCTCGTAGTTGTACTTTGAAAACTCGGTTTCAAAAGCCTTCCGGATATCTTCAACCTTGCGGTTGAGCTTCGGATGGTTGATCTTCACTCCTGCGGGAAGACAGACCCAGCGGGTTCCCTCTTTCTCGAACTTTACCGTACCGGTTGCAGGGCGAATATCTCCAAGTTCGATATCCTGACGGCAGTGATCCACGCGCACGCCCGGCCGGAGCATCGCGACGATGCCGAAACGCTCCGAGAGGTCGAAGGCGTCGAAGACCATCTCCTTGGCCTCGGCGGCGGTCGCAGGGTCGAAGCACGGGATCTTGGCGAACATGGCGAAGTAGCGGCTGTCCTGCTCCGTCTGCGAGCTGTGCGGACCCGGATCGTCCGCGACGACCAGCAGGAAACCGCCCTTCAGGTCGAAGTGCGCCACGCTCATGAACGGATCGGCCGCCACGTTGAGCCCGACCTGTTTCATCACCGCGCATGCCCTGGCTCCAGTAAACGAAGCCGCCGCGGCCACCTCGAACGCCACCTTCTCGTTGACGCTCCACTCCACCGACATCGGCGACTTCATCTCGTCGGCGAACTTCGCCACCGCAGGCAGAATCTCCGACGACGGCGTCCCCGGATAGGCCGACGCAACCAGGCATCCGGCCTCCACAATTCCTCTCGCTATCGCTTCGTTTCCAAGCAGTATGGCTTTTGTGCTCACTCTACGCGACACCTCCATCATCCCTCAGCGCCTCTATCCAGCGGCGCATGGGGTTGTCTCCCCGTATCAGCCTGCCGTCCGCGTCGACAAACGCATGGCGGGTCCACCCGGCGGCAAGAGGCTTGCTGTCGGACGCCCTTTCGATGCGACATTCGAAGACGATGCTGCTCGCCCGTATTTCACCAATTTTCGTGTATATGGTGATCTCATCCTCGTACCGAGCAGGATGCTTGTACCGGCAGTGCGACTCGACGACGGGGAGGAATACTCCCTCGGCCTCCCAGTCGGCGTACGACCTGCCAAGAGCCCGGCAGAACTCCGTCCGCCCGACCTCGAACCAGTAGAGATAGTTGGCGTAGTACGCGACGCCCATCTGGTCGGTATCGCCGTAACGAACGCGCAGTGTGAAAGGAATTTCGGAGGACACGGGAACACCTCCCGGAAAAGGTGGAGTGAAACAAACATCTTGAAAAACGCATGTGATGCGCGCGTTTTCAACAAGAACTCACTCCTTGTGGTGAATTATATACCAAATACTATTTTTTACGCAACAACAAAATCATACGCCGCACTTATTCATATGCGCGGCCATAAGACAGTCTTCTTCCACCACAGGATACCCCGCCCCGGTGAGCAAGGATGCAAGCGGCTCATTCTGCGCTCCCGGCTGGAACCATACCACAGGCTTGTAGGAGAGCTGTTTCAGATCCTCCTCAACCGCACCCTGCATCTTCTCGGAGAGAAAGAGCGCGACAACATCGACACCCTCTTTCAGGGAAGCAAGGTCGGCGACGCACGGAAGCCCCAGGATCTCGACGCCCGCATACCCCGGATTCACCGGAAAGAGCGTAAAACCGGCGCCGGAAAGGTAGTTCATTACCCGAAACACCGAACGGTCGGCCTTTGGCGACGCCCCGACGACCGCAACTCGACAGGGTGTACAGACGTACCGTTTCAAAATTTCTTCTTTCTTCACTCCAATCACCTCTCCCGAAGAATCGTTGCCGCATGCACTCTTCTTGAGTACAACGCTATTATACCCCACGCGGAAGAAGCGAAAAACAGGCCCTCTTTCCTCACGCAGCACGTTGGCAAGAGTACAAAAGATGTGTATAATGCTCTTCATGCTGGAGGGCTGTCCGAGCGGTCGATGGTGGTTGACTTGAAATCAACTGGGCGTAAGCCCCAGGGGTTCGAATCCTCTGCCCTCCGCCATTCACATGCATGATCGGACGTTTTTACGTCCGCAGACGAAAAGGGGGAACGCGAGCGGAACGCGGTCCCCCTTTTTGCGTATGCTTCCGAATCAGGCTACTCGACCCGGTTCTCCAGCGCGCCCAGACGTTCGATCTCGACGCGCATCAGATCCCCCTTCTTCACCGGCCCGATTCCCGCCGGGGTGCCTGTGATGATCACATCGCCGGGTTCGAGCGTCATCACGTGCGAGATGTGGCTGACGAGCACCGGCACGGGGAAGATGAAGTTGCTCGTGCGGGAGTGCTGGACGACATTGCCGTTCACCAGCATTGTAATTTCCAGGTCCGACGGATCGACCCCGGAAACAACGAACGGCCCGAGCGGACAGAACGTATCGAAGGACTTCGACCGCGTCCACTGCCCGTCCTTCGACTGAAGATCCCTCGCGGTCACGTCGTTCGCGCAGGTGTACCCCAAAACGTAGCCGAGCGCATCCTCCGGCGACACGCTCCTGCACCTCTTCCCGATGACGATGCCGAGTTCGGCCTCGTAATCCACCCGCTTGGTCATCACTCCGGGATAAATCACCGGATCGCCGTGGCCCACGACGCTCGTCGAGGGTTTAATGAAGATGAGCGGCTCCTCGGGTATCGGAAGCCCCACCTCCTCGGCATGATCCCTGTAGTTCAACCCGACCGCGACGACCTTCGTGGGCGAAGTCGGAGGGAGAAAACGCTCGACCTCGTCAAGGGTTCCGAGGCGCTCTCCCGGCTCTGCTCCGTCTCCCATGGGAGCGCGCAGAGCATACACTGCGCCGTCGGCAACCAGCGCCTGCCGCTCCTCTCCGCGGATGATGCATCGTACAAAAGTCTTTTCCATAGTCCCTCTCTCCTCCGGGAAAAAAGTCTCTACATCTTGAAATGTATAATAGCAGATTCGCCGCGCAGAAAACGAATTCCCGTAAAAAAACGTTGAACGGGAGCGCACGGCCGCTTCATTATAATTGACTTTCCGGAAGGCATATCGTATCCTGTAACATTATCGTTACAAAAACATTGCCCCGGTTGACGCTTCCCGTACGAGTCCTTCTCCGACAAGGGAAATACAACGGGGCCGTTGATGTATTTCGAGGAGGGGTGGAGTGTGTTCGGAAAGAAGAACGGGAAGGTCGAATCCCTTCTCTATTCAGGAGACAGAGAGAAGATTCTCGCCATGGTCCGCGAGATGGGCAGTATGGCGAGCGAGGCGTTCAGACTCGCTGTCCAGTCGCTCGAAGAGCGCGACGACGCGCTTGCGGAGAGGGTTATCGAAGAAGACGACGCAATAGACGACCTGGAGGCGACGATCGACCATGAGTGTTTGTGCTCGATCGCCATGCGTCAGCCTGTCCGCGAGGATCTCCGCTTCGTCTTCGCGGTTTTGAAGATCATCACCGACCTGGAGCGGATCGGCGACCAGGGGGTCAACATCGCGAAGAAGGCGAGGGTGCTCAACCGGTACCCTCTGTTGAAGCCGCTCGTAGACATACCGAAGATGAAAATCATAGCGACGGAAATGGTGGCCGACTCGCTCAAGGCCTTTGAGGAGAACGATACGCTTCTCGCCGAAGAGATCTGCATGAGGGACGAGGAGCTGGACAAGCTGTACGACTGCATATTCGACGAACTCATCGGTATCCTGGGGAAAAAACCGGAGGGCGACCAGGCGACAGCCCAATGCGCCGCGGGGCTGCTCTGGGTCGCGCGTCACCTCGCCCGTATAGGCGACCATGCGACCAACGTCGCGGAGAGAGTCTACTTCATGGTGAAGGGGGAGCGGCTGAAACCCCTCATCGAAGCGAAGAAAAAGGCCCTGCAGGCGAAGTTCGAAGAGAACGGCTTCCCGCACTGAGGTCTTCCCGCCCTTGTCTTCGATTGAAAGGAGGTGGAGCGGTTTCCCCTCTGTTTCAAAAGCTACTGCTTCAACAGGTGAATCACACATTTGAAAGGAGACGAGAAAATGAAAAGAGCTCTTCTGCTTGTTCTTGCGTTCTGCATCGTCCTTGGAGCGTCTGCGGCAATCGCCGCGGAGTATCCCAGCAAAGCGGTGACCATCATCGTCGCATCCAACGCCGGAGGAGGCACCGACACGATGGCCCGCCTCTTCGCCAAGTTCGCGGAGAAGTATTTCCCGCAGCCCTTCGTCATCAACAATATCGACGGCGCCGGCGGACAGAGAGGCTTCGAAGCCCTGGCCCGCGCGAAAAAGGACGGCTACACCATCGGAACCCTGTATACCCCGCACCTTACAGCGCATATGTCCGCAAAACGCGCGAGCTACACTCTCGACGATTTCGCGATGCTCTATAACCTTGTCACCGACCCCGGCGTACTGGTGGTCCCCGCTTCCAGCCCCTTCAACAGCATTCAGGACATCATCGACGCCGAGAAAGCCGCGCCGGGAACCCTTACCGGCTCCACGTCGGGTCCGGGAAGCGACGACGCATTCGCGCTCGCCCAGTTCAACGAAGCCACGGGGTGCACCGTGAAGAGCGTCCCCTCGACCGGATCCTCCAACGCGAAGGCCACCGTCATGGGCGGGCACGTTTCGATGGGCTTCATGAATCTCTCGCAGATCGAGTCCAACATGAAAGCCGGAGAGGTCCGCATCCTCGCCATGATGACGTCCAAGCGGCATCCGAACGTCCCCGACATCCCCACCTTCACGGAGCTTGGATTCAAGGTGATCTCCGACTCCTCCAGAGGTTTCGCGGCGCCCGCAGGCATCCCCGACGATGCGTACGCCAAGCTGGTGGAGACGTTTGAGAAGGTTCTTGCAGACCCGGAGTTCCTGGAGGCGGCCAAGGAGCAGCTCCAGATGAACTTCATGAACCCCGAGGAGTACAAGGCATACCTCGGAGAGCTTCTCGAAGTCACCAACAAGGCCTACGAAAAGGAACCCTGGTAGAGAGAGGCCCGACATGACCCGATCTTCCATGAACCGGTTCTTCGCGGTTGGAGGATTGGGGCTCGCCGCCGCCCTCTTCTACGGGGCGAATAGCTTTCCGGACCGGGCCGCGGATGCGGCCCGTTACGTCTTTTTCCTGGCCGGAATTTTCGCGGTGCTGTCCCTTGTCCTTCTGGTGCAGAAGACGCCTTCGCCCGATTCGCACGTAGTGTGGGTCCGTTCTCCACGCAGCTTTTTCTTTGCCGTCACCGGCATAGTCGCCTACGGAGCCGTCATTCCCCGCCTCGGGTTCTTCCCGGCGAGCGCGATTTTCATGCCTCTCCTCGCGCTGCTTTTGGGGTACAGGCGTCCGCTGTTCATCATCCTCGGCACGGGGATTATTCTCACGTTTGTCTATCTCGTCTTCGTCTACTTCCTCGGCGTCCCGGTACCTCAGGGAATATGGGGGGAATAAATCATGACTGAATTCATTCTACCAGCCCTCACATCGCTTCTCGACCCGATGGTGCTGCTTGTCATCTCGACCGGCTCCATCGTCGGCATCATCGTGGGCGCAATGCCCGGGCTTACTGCCACAATGGCCGTGGCCCTGCTGATACCCGTCACATTCGGCATGTCTCCGCTTCTCGGCCTCGCGCTGATGGGAGGCGTCTACTCCGGCGGAATGTACGGCGGAGCAATCTCCGCCATTCTTCTCTCGACGCCCGGAACTCCGGCGGCGGCGGCGACCGCATTCGACGGGTACCCCATGGCGCGGCAAGGGAAGGGCGGAACGGCGCTCACGGTCGCCACGTGGGCCAGTTTCTGGGGCGGCATACTCTCCACCTTCGCCCTCCTGCTCATGGCGCCCGCCCTCGCCAAGTTCTCCCTTCGCTTCGGACCTCCCGAGTACTTCGTCCTCGCCATCATGGGGCTCTCCAGCATCGTCACGCTCACGAAGGGAAGCATGGTCAAGGGACTGCTCTCCGGGTTCCTGGGTCTCACCATCGCGACAGTGGGCATGGACCCGCTCTCCGGATTCATGCGCTTTACCTTCGGTCAGATGGACCTTTTTGACGGCGTTCCCTTTATGCCTGCGCTCATCGGGCTCTTCTCAATCAGTCAGATTCTCGATCTGACAGCGGAGACCCGCATCACCGAAAATATCGACGACGCGACGCTCTCCAGCATCAAACGGAGCAAGCTGCCGAAAGGACTGGCGGGGACAATCTGCAGAGGCGGCGTCATCGGCACCATCGTCGGCATGCTGCCCGGCGCCGGGGCGACCATCTCCTCGTTCATCTCGTACAACTTCGCGAAACAGAGCGCGAAGGACCCGGAGACGTTCGGAAAGGGGAATCCCAAGGGAGTGGCCGCCGCGGAAAGCGCGAACAACGGCTGCGTGGGAGGCTCGCTCATCCCGCTGCTCACCCTCGGCATTCCAGGAAACAGCGTCGCCGCCGCCCTGATGGGCGGTCTGATGATCCAGGGGCTCATCCCGGGCCCCGAGCTTTTTTCACGCTACGGCACGCTGACCTACGGATTCATCCTCTCCCTCTTCATCGCAAATATCGTCTTCCTGGTCCTGGGGCTCTACCTGGCGCCCTACTTCGCCCGCGTCACGTCGACGCCGAACGCGCTGCTCATTCCGGGAATCGCGATTCTCTCGGTCATCGGCAGCTACGCCATCAACAACAACATGTTCGACGTCTGGCTGATGATCGCTTTCGGCATCACAGGATACTTCCTGGAAAAGGGCGGTTTTTCCACGGGCGCGCTTGTTCTCGGGCTCATCCTCGGCCCCATCGCGGAGCTCGGATTCGGCCAGTCGCTCATCATGTCGCAAGGGTCTCCGATGATCTTCTTTGACCGCCCCCTCTGTATTCTTCTCTGGGTGATCACCCTGCTTCTTATGATTCCCGCTTTTTCGAGCAGTCTGAAAAAGACAAAAAACAGGACCGAGTAAAAAACCGACCCTTCGGGGTCGGTTTTTTTCTCCGCTGCGCCTACGGCGCACACGCGCTCGCGAGCGCCGACAGAAGAGCGCCCGCGCTGTTTTTGAATGCTGTATTCGCTCCGGCGAAGAAAAGAAAACTTGTCACAAATGGAAGCCAGTCCGGCTCGACATTTTTTCCGTTTTGTGGTACTTTTTTAGCATTATTATTTTCCGCTGCCTGAAAA
>JAHDKR010000149.1 GCA_018436785.1 Synergistaceae bacterium
GATAGATGGAAGGGGCGTGCGGTGAGGAATCTGGAAGAGGCACAAACGGTATGGCTCAATCCGGAGAAGGATGGAAGAGCGCGGGAAACTTTAACCCCGGAAAAGCGACAGGTCGGTTGACAGACACCGGCAGCAGAAAAACGAAAGTCAAAATGTGATCCCGCCGTGTCGATTCCATAACATAAAGCCTCCCTTAAGCAGACATCCGATTCGCGTTTTTTTTGCGAATCGTTATGGTCGCTTAGGCGGCAGTGCGAAGTCTCCCGGCGCCGTAAGCCGCGTACGGATGCTGCCGGCCGCCTTCCAATAATAAGGCCGGAAGGATTCGCGTCCCCCCGGCCTTCGGTCGTTTTGATTACCCGGTCCGCTTTACCGCACGCCGAGGACGGACATGATCTTCCAGGCGACGTCGGTGTTATCGTAGTACCCCGCGAAGAGTTCCGAGCCGAGCCCCTTCGCGAAGATGGGAACGGGGATGCCGGTGTGGGCATAGGTGGTCCAGCCGATGCCGGCCTTCTGGTTGAGGATGTGGGTGATCTTCACCGACAGAGGCTCGTAGCCGCCGTAGAGCAGGTAGGTCGCCTCGTCCTTGGCGCGCTCCTTCTTCTCCAGCATGCTCTCCTCGAAGGCATGGCGCAGTTCGCCCAGTTCAAGGTCGGTGAGCGTCATCGAGAGGGCGATCCGGGCCGCGTCGTCGCCGGCCTTCGCCTTCTCTTCCAGCGCGGCGCGCTCCTCGGCGCTCGCCGTGCGGAGGCCGAAGGACTCTTCGATCATCGGCGCCATCTTCTCGAACGTCTTCTCTTCGCCCTTGCGGAACGCGGCAATCTTCTTGTCGAACGACTCGTACGACTCCTTCTGGTGCGCGATCTTCTCGAAGAAGGTCTCATACTGCGTCCCCGCGAAGCCGATGCTCATGCCGCCCGTCTCGTGGTCGCCCACGACGACGATCAGCGTCTCGTCGGGGTGCTTCTCCGCGAAGCTCAGGGCCTCCATCACCGCCGCGTCGAAGGCGAAGGTGTCCAGAATGGTCGCGGCCGCGTCGTTCGCGTGACAGGCCCAGTCGATCTTGCCGCCCTCGACCATCATGAAGAAGCCGTTCGGGTTGTCCAGCAGCTCGATGCCCTTGCGCGTGAACTCGGCGAGGGAGAGCTGCTCCGGCGTCCTGTCCATGTCGTAGGGCATGGCGTTGCTGCCGTCAAGCACGGGGTTCACCGCGATGACCTTCGTTCCCGGCTTCGCCGCGAGAATCTCCTCGCGGGTGCGGAGCACCTGATACCCCTTCTCTTTCGCGACCTCGTAGAGGTCTTTGCGGTCCTTCTCCTTGCCGGTGCTCTGATGGATACCGCCGCCCGCGAAGTAGTCGAAGCCGCTGTCGATGAGCTGTTCGCCGATACCGTAGTAGTCGTTGCGTGAAGGAACGGAGGCGTAGAAGGACGCAGGGGTCGCGTGGTTCAGCGAGACGGAGCTGAGCACGCCGACCTTCATCCCCTTGGCGCGGACCATCTGGGCCACGGTGGTGAACTTCTGTTTCTTGGCCGGGTCCATGCCGATAACGCCGTTGTCCGTCTTGTAGCCGGAGGCCAGCGAGGTTGCCGCCGGGGCCGAGTCGGTGATGAAGGAGTTGGTGGAGTAGGTGGTGATCATCCCCTGCACCGGAAGGCCGCTCAGGGCGAGCTTCTTGATCGCGGGCTCGCCGCCCGTCCTGTTGATGGAGCCGTTGTAGACCTCCGCCGCGTTGACCTGCTGCAACCCCATGCCGTCGCCGATGAACATGAACACGTACTTCGCCTTCGCGCCGCCCCAGTCGTTGTTGACCCCCGCAGCACAGGCCGCCCCTGCCAGCACCAGCAGCGCGAGCAGCGTCAATCCGATCTTGTTCCACAGTGAACGCTTCATATTTTTTATCCTCCTCGAAGAATTTGAGCCAATTATCTTCAAGGAGGGTAACGGAAGAAGCGAAGAAGTGTATCGGGAGGGTAAAACTCGCTCGGCGCGCGGTCGCCGCGCCTCCTCCGGCCTCAGTATCCCGCGGAGAGCGCACCGGAAAGATGTCCGTATACGGCGCGTCCGTCTCCGCAGCCCCTTCCCGCTTATGCCCGCGTCGCTTCCTGCGCGTCGCGGCTCGGCTCCAGATGCGTCGTTATAAGACTGGAAGCGCCGAAATACTCTTGTATCTTTTTTTCCACTTCGGTTGCATAGGAATGCGCCTCGCGAATCGACATGGTTTTTTCAAAAACGAAGTGAACTTCAATGGCAACCTTCGCCCCGATCCGTCTCGTTCGCAGATGGTGATAATTTTGAATATACGGCGAGGCTTCGATGATTTTTTTGATGTATGCGATCTCTTCATCCTGAAGAGAGGACTCCAATAGTTCATTGACGGCCGGCATCAGAATTCTGAAAGACACCTTGAAAATAAACACGCTGACGATCAGAGACGCCAGAGGATCAAGAAAGGCCCAGTTTCGACCTAAAAATATCGCTCCTCCGATTCCGACCATCGTCCCGATGGAGGAAAACGCATCCGACCGATGATGCCATCCATTGGCGATCACCGCGGACGATTGAATCATCTCTCCAACACGCCGGGTATACCGGAACAACAACTCTTTGCTTCCTATCGAGAATACCGCAGCGACAAGCGCGATCATTTTCGGTTGTTCGATTATTTTCCCCTTGAACAGCACTTCGTAAATACTCATAATGCCGGAGGTCAGTATTTTATAGCCGACCAGTAGCAGCGCCAAACTGATGACGACCGTCGCAAGCGTTTCATATTTTCCATGTCCGTAGTTGTGTTCATCATCGGCGGGTTTCTCTGTAAATTTAAAACCGACCAGCACCACGATATCCGTAAAAAAATCCGACAGAGAGTGCACCCCGTCCGCAATCATCGCGGCGCTTCCGCCTCTGAATCCGGCGAAGAGTTTAAAGAACGTCAACAATGCGTTCACGGCAAAGCCCGTCCAGGTCGCCTTTTTGGCCTCTTTGTTTCTCGTTTCGTCCGAGACGATACTCCGCTTCATAGCGATACGCTCCTTCGTTCTCTACGAATAAAAAACTGTGGAACCATGAATGACGATCACAGTCCCACAGGTCGTACCTGCTGCCTTTCGGCCCGGCTGCTGCACAGTACGCAACACCTGATGCCGTTGAAGTATATAAAGAGTGAATAGACTTGTCAATGTGTTGCGAGCCGTCGTATGCGTTCCGGTTCACAAGGAGCCCCGGAGAAAGTCCCCGTCCGCCCCTCGGAGTTTCGGATTGCCGGTTCGTCTAGCGTTTGCCGAGAACGGACAGGATCTTTTCGGCGACGTTTGTATTGTCGTACTCCCCGGCGAAGCGTGCCGCGCCCGCGCCCTGTGCGAAGACGGGGACGTCGGCCCCTGTGTGGGCGAAGGAAGACCACTCTACCCCCGCCTTCCGGTTCAGAATGCGCGTAGCGGTCACGGAAAGCGGTTCGTAGGGGCCGTAGCGGCGCAGATAGTCCCTGTCCTTCTTCCGCTGCTCCTTGGCCCGCATGCTCTGCGCGAAGGCCGTCCGCAGCTCGTCCAGCTCTTCGCCCGAGAGCGCGGACAGAAGCGCCGTCCGCGCGGCCCCGTCGCCCTTCTTCGCCCTGGCATCAAGCGCGGCGCGCCCGGCGGAGGAGGTGGCGTGGAGGCCGAAGGACTCCGCGAGCAGCGGCGCCATGCGCTCGAACGTCCGCGCCGTCCCCTTGCGGAAGCGCTCGAGCTTCTCGTCGAAAGACTCCGAAGACTCCCTCTGCGCCGAGAGCGCCGGGAAGAGGTTCGCCGCCGCGCGCTCCGCGTCGACGCGCATGCCGCCCGTTTCGTGGTCGGCGAGGACAACGATCAGCGTATCGTTCGGGCGGGCGCGGGCGAAGATGAGCGCCTCCTTCACCGCCTCGTCGAAGGCCAGCACGTCGCGAACGGCCGCCGCCGCGTCGTTGCGATGACATGCCCAGTCGATCCTCCCCCCCTCGACCATCATGAAAAAGCCGTTCGGGTTGTCGAGCAGCTCGATACCCCGCTTCGTGAACTCCGCAAGGGAAGGGCTCCCCGCAGGGCGGTCCGTCTCGTACGGCAGCGCCCCGCCGACCGACGCGGCCGCGATGATCTTCGTCCCCGGCCTCGCCGCGGCAAGCTCCGCGCGGGTGCGGAGCACGCGGTACCCCTTCTCGCGGGCGAGGTCGTACACGTCCTTCAGGTCGCCCTTTCGCCCCGCGCGCCGGTTGACGCCGCCCCCCGCGAAGTAGTCGAAGCCGCTCTCGACCATCTGGACGCCGATCTCGTAAAAGTCGGTCCGGGAGGGACGCGCGGCGTAGAAGGCCGCCGGAGTGGCGTCGTTCAGAAAGACCGACGTGACCACGCCGACCTTCATCCCCCGGTCGCGGGCGACTTCCGCGACGGTGGGCAGTTTTTTCATCCCCGAAGGATCCATGCCGAGGACGCCGTTGTTCGTCTTGAATCCGGTGGCCAGCGCCGTCCCGGCGGCGGCGGAGTCCGTCACGGCGGCGTTCGCCGACCGCGTGGAGATCTTCCCGCGCACGGCAAGTCCGCGCAGCGCGAGCGGCCCGTTTTCGGACGCGACGCTGTACAGCTCAGCGGCCTCGACCTGCGCCTCCCCCATGCCGTCGCCGATGAAGAGAAAGACGTACTTCGCCCGCTCTTCGCCTCCAAAGGCCGCGGCGGCGAAGAGGAGCAGGAAGAGCAGGATCAGTCCGATAGTGCGTAAAAAGCGGTTCATTTCATGTTCCTCGAATGACGACTAAGAATGCTCATAAATCCTCCTCGGAAAAACCGCACTCGCTTACAAGCTCTTCGAAGCGCACCGTTTCCCGCGCGCTCTTCAGCCACACCGCATATGCGGCAAGATCGCGGGCATCTTCGATGTTTTCAAGAAGGGACTCGCGAGCAAAGAGAAATCTACTCATATTTCCTCCCCCGGCACGACCTCCGCGACGCCGCCTTCTCGCGAGAGCATCGTCTTCCGGTCGAACCAGACGACCGCCAGTGCGCAGAGCGCGAAGAGGTACATGTCGTAGGGCTGGGCGTCGGGCCATATCGGGTTGTTGAGCTGGAAGTGGAAGAGAGCCGCGAGCAGAATACTCCCTCCGGAGGCGTTGAAAATGGAGGTGAGGATCACGCTGACCGCCACGGAACCGATGAAGAACGGCGCGAACTCCCACGCGCTCTGCGGCAGGCCGCTCAGCAGAAACGCGGGCAGATGCCAGACTCCCCATATCACGCCGAGAATCAGCCCCGCCCATAGAGGAGAAAATTTTCGCTGCAGCAACGGGAGCGCCAGCCCCCGCCAGCCTAACTCCTCCACGGGCCCCTTGATCAGCGTCAGCAGCAGCGCCGGAAGCAGCGAGCCGAGCGAGTCGAACGGAAACGACCACATGGACAGCTCCCCCCGCAGCGCCGAGGCGGTGAAGTAGGTCAGCGGGATGCCGAAAAGAAGAAAGAGCCACCCCCACGCCGGACAGCGCACGAGCAGCAGGCGTCCGAGATACCGCCGAAACCCTCCGGGCCCGGCATACCGGAGGACGACGAAAAACGCCGCTATCGCCGGGGCGTAGATCGCGAGGATGAAGAGAGGATGGTTGCCGCTCAGCTCGCCGAAGAGCGCGACGATCCGTTCCGGAAAGAGCGCGAAGAGGACGAAGATTCCCCACGCCAGCCCGAACGCGATCAGCAAAAAGGGCGCGAGGGCGGAGAAGGGAACGAAGCGCGATTCGACGTTCAGTATTTTCAAGAAAATCACCTCGTATTCATGAAAAACATCCGAGCTGTTCCAACATTCCCAGCCACTCTCCGAAATGCGCGCACTTCGAGCGAAGCGTTTCGATGCCGATTTTTCCGGCCACAAGAGGCCCGGCGAACGTTTTCATCCCTTCGTATTCGGGAATATGACGAATAATTCGCTTTGACGGGGCCGTCTCGCTCCCGTCGTCGATCAGTTCGGGGGAGGCGAATAATTCGACCGTCTCCGAGAGCGCGCGAATCGCCTCAAGACGCTCCGGAAACGCCAGGTCGAGAGAGTGCGGTTCCGCCAGAAGCAACGCTTCGAACTCGTGCAATTGAATATAGGGTATGAAACGCCGGTCGCCGATATCCGCGCTCAGAGCCGCCTCCAGCATTCCGACCCGCCTATAGGGGTCCCGCTCGCGTACAGCGTCCGCGTATCCCGGGAAATCGTTCGGAAGAGCATACAGGTCGAACATCGTGGTGAAAAAAACGTCGGGGTGACGATCCTCTTTCATCCACACGGATATGTCGCGTTGTACCTTCGCATAGTTTTGCAGACCTCCTCGGTATTGAAGCCCTCTTTTCCTCCCGGTAAGGACGCAGCGCGCTCTTGCCCAGACTGAAAAAGCGCTCAGATGCGGTACAAGAAGACGCTGAACGAAGGTTTCCTCAGTCTGCCCTTCGACGACGAAGCAGAGGCGGACGCTCACGACGGGCGCCCTCCGATCACGTTCTTCTCCCACAGCTCGGAAATCGAGTAATTCTCCAGCCACTCTCCGAGCGAATCTTCGTCCAATCTTCCGAAGAGTGACTCCCTTCCCTTTCGTTCCACCACGACAATATCGTCGGGTTCGAAACAGTCGACGAGGGAGGCGGACTGCGTCGCGACGATCACCTGCGACTTCTTTGAAATCGCCCGTATCAGCCCTCCGACAATGGTGATCGCGTACGGATGAAGGCCGAGTTCGGGTTCGTCCAGAATCACGATCCGGGGAAGCTCTCGCTCGGGGCGCAGAAGCAAAGTCACGAGCGCCACTGCGCGCAGCATGCCGTCGGCCGCCTGCGACGCGCTGAACACCTTGTCGCACCCCGACTCGCTCCACTTCAAAAGAAGGCGTTCTCCCTCCGGCTCCAGCACGAAATCCGCGAAAAAGGGGAGGACGAGTCGGATCGTTTCGGTAATCCGGCGGTAGTAGCGGGGCTCGTCCCGTCGCAGACGGTAGAGGAAGGGGGCGAGGTTGGCGCCGTCCTCCTTGAGTTCTCCTCCGTCCTCGACATCCCACTTGGCGCGCATTCTTGAGGTGGAAGACGTATCGTGAAACTGATAGACGCGTATGCCGCGCAGAAAGTCCGCAATGCCGCGAGCGGAAGCGTCCCCATCCGAGCGCGCGAGAAGCTGCGGCTCCCTTCGGCCGGAGAGAGAATCCCGCCACTCCAAGACTTCCGCTCCGTCCGCATCAAAGAGAACAGCGCCTTCTTCCGCGAAAACGAATGTATCGTCGGCGGCGAACGCGAGGCGAAACACATACTCGGCGTCGGCCGATTCGCCGGAGAAAAGAAGCCGCGCTTCCATCTCCCTTGTTTTTGACGGCCCGTCGTGCAAAAGCATGCTCGCTCCGCCCGATTCGCCCACGTGGAACTGAAGCTCGCCCGGAGTTCTGCACATACGGGCAAGCATCCGGAAAAAGGAGATGAAGTTCGATTTGCCGGCTCCGTTCGGCCCGATGAGAACCGACAGATCGCGAAGCTCGAAATTCGAAAGCTCCCGGACGGTTTTATAACCTTTCAATATCAGTTTTTCCAATTTAGTATACATCGTGTTCTCCTCATCGCTGCAGAAGCGTTTTCCCGACAACTCCAAAGCCATTCGTCCATAGTATAGCATCGGCGGGACGGGGCTCAACACGGCAGGATGCGAGAAAGTTCCAACTCTTTCGATTCGAGACTCTCAAGGTGCTATACTTCGATGCGAAACCGCGTGCGGCGTTCCGCGCATCGCAGGAGGAGGGAAGAGTATGAAAGCCGAATTCACCGCGATTATCGAAGCGGCGCCCGAGGGAGGCTACTGGGCGATGTGCCCGGAGCTTCCCGGCGCCAACGGACAGGGAGAGACGCCCGAAGAGGCGAAAGTGAGCCTGCGGGAAGCCATATATCTGATTTTGGAGGATCACGGAGAGGACGTTCTGCGCGGCCTTCCGGACGATGTCATACGCGAAACAGTATCGGTCGGATGAAGCGGAAGGATTTGGAGCGCTTGCTCCGCATGGCGGGGTGTTCTTTGAAACGCGAGGGCGCTTCGTATGCTCCGTGGATCAACCCGAAAACCGGTGCGATGGAAGCTGTTCCTCGGCATACGGAGATCAAAGAACCGTTGGCGAAAAAAACTGAAGAACCTCGAAGCGTGAGATGCCTTGGTTGAGATGCCTTGGTCGGGATGCCGGTTCTCGGATTCTCGATCTCCGAAATGGAGAGCGTCCTCCATCGCCCGCAGGAGTACGCAGCCTATCTCCTTCGGGAATAGATCGCCGAACGATGACCTATATCCACGGCGACGATGATGAGTTCGTCATCCCGTATCTCGGCCAGCAGACGGTAGTCTCCGATCCTGTAGCGCCACAGCCCGCGCAGCGGACCCGTGAGAGCTTTTCCGGAAGCGCGCGGATCGGGGCTGTTCCGAAGATGTCGGTCGATGTAGCTCAATAGAAGACGTTGCGTCTCTCGATCGAGTTTTTGTATCTTCTTCGCAGTCCCGGCATCTATTTCTACCGACCATACGCTCATAAATCCTCCTCGGAAAACCCGCACTCCTTCACTAAATCCTCGAAGCGCACCGTCTCTCGCTTGCTCTTCAACCATGCCGTATATACTTCGAGATCGTAGGCATCCTCGATTTTCTCGAGAAGAGACTCCCGGGCGAGCTGGGCGATGGTCATATTTTTCTCTTTCGCGTACTCCTCGACCGCCATACGCTCTTCGGGAGTGAGCCGTACCGTGAGTGTCTTTTCCAAAGTCGCCATTTCAGCCACCTCCTTTGTATTGCATCGTAACACAAAGGTATGCGCTGTCAACTCCGGACAGTTGCCCTCATTAAAAACTTATATGAAAGAAATCGAAGAAATTCAAAAACCGGAAGAAATCGTTGCATCCTGCGACGTTGCCATCACGCCGGACACCCCCGCACGAAATTTCCGTACCGCCGCGGAAGCGAAGAACACAAAACGGGAGAGGCTCCGGCGAAGCGTCCCCGCTCCGGCCGAAGCCCCTCCCGCTCGCGTCTTCGAACCGCGCCCCGCCTTAGAAGTACAGCTCGTACTCCTGCGGCGTCGGGGCGTTGTAGACGTACTCGGCCTCCTCAAGCTTCCGCTTCGTCCACAGCTCCATCAGCTTTTCGGGGAAGGCGGGCTTCAGCCATTCGTTGTCCTTTTTCAGGCCGTCGAGCACCGCGTTCAGGCTCAGCGGGAAGACCTTCTCCTGCTTCGCCTCCGCGCTGCTGAAGCCGTTCGCCACCGGGTCGGCGTTCCGGAGAATGCCGTCGACTCCGGCGAGCACCATCGCCGAGAGCATGTAGTGAATGTTCGCCGAGGCGTCGCCGGTGCGGTACTCCACGCGGACTTCGTCCTTCTTCAGGTAGCCGGGGATGCGCACCGCCGCGCTCCGCGACCCCTTCGCGAAGGTCGCGCTGATGGGGGCTTCGTAGCCGGGGACGAGCCGCCGGAAGCTGTTCGTACTGGGGTTCGTGAAGGCGAGCAGACTCCCCGTGAGGCTGTGCTCCAGCAGGCCGGAGGTGTAGGCAAGCCCCGCCTTCGACAGGCCGTGGAGCTCGTCGCCGGGGAAGAGGCTCTTCCCGGCCTTTTCGAGGAACTGGTGGACGTGCATGCCGCTGCCGGGCATCTTGTAGAGCGGCTTCGGCATGAAGGTGACCTTGAAGCCCATCTCCTCGGCGACCGAGTGGATGATC
>JAHDKR010000099.1 GCA_018436785.1 Synergistaceae bacterium
GAGGTACGCTTCAGCCTGACCAGCCATCGCGGCTGCTTCGGAAGCTGTTCCTTCTGCGCCATCCACTACCACCAGGGGCGGATCATCCAGAGCCGCAGCCACGACTCTCTGCTTCGGGAGGTGCGCATTCTGACCGAGCTGCCCGACTTCAAGGGGTACATCCACGACGTCGGCGGCCCGACGGCGAACTTCCGCATACCCGCATGCGACCAGCAGCTCGTCAGGGGGGCGTGCAGAAACAGACAGTGCCTTTCTCCGACCCCCTGCCCGAAACTCCGCGCCGACCACTCGGACTACATCGACCTGCTCCGGAAGCTGCGCGCGCTTCCGAAGGTGAAGAAGGTCTTCATCCGCTCCGGCATTCGCTTCGATTATCTCATGGCGGACAAGAAGGGCAATTTCCTTGAGGAGCTGTGCGCGCACCACGTGAGCGGGCAGTTGAAGGTGGCGCCCGAGCACGTTTCGTCCCGCGTGCTGGCCCTGATGGGGAAGCCCGGATGCGAGGTGTACGAGAAGTTCCGTCTGGCCTATGCCGAGATGAACGAGAAGCTGGGGAAGAAGCAGTACCTCGTGCCGTACTTCATCGCCTCCCACCCCGGAGCGACGCTTGAGGACGCTGTGGAGCTGGCGGAGTATCTGCGCGACATTCACTTCCAGCCCGAGCAGGTGCAGGACTTCATTCCCACGCCGGGGAGCCTGTCGACCTGCATGTACTACACGGGATTCAACCCGTTCACGGGGGAGGCCGTCCCCTCTGCGAAGGAGAGGAACGAGCGGAAGATGCAGCGCGTGCTGCTGCAGTACGCGGAACCGAAGAACCGCGAGGCGGTCATACAGGCGCTTGAGGCCGCCGGAAGGAAGGACCTGATCGGTACCGGGCCGTCCTGCCTGGTGCAGCCCCAGCACCGCGAGCCGCAGAAAAAAAGCGCGCCCCGCCCGAAGGGGAGGACGCGCTCCGGAAAACCGGACGGACGGAGGTAGTTCAGGCTTTCTCGCGCGCCGCCGCGACGCGGAGCGAGACTGAACGCACCAGCGACGGTCCCGCCTCCGTAAGCAGCACCGCGACGAAGATGAGCGCGCACCCCGCAGCCATGCGGGGGGTGAAGACCTCTCCCAGAAAATAGATGCCCGAAAGCGCTCCGAAGACCGATTCAAGGCTCAGAAGGATGGCCGTGTGCGTTGACGGCGTGAACTTCTGGGCCGTGTTCTGTACAGCGAAGGCGAAGATGGTGCAGAACACGACGGTGTACGCGATGCTCCAGAGTCCGCTTCCGCCCTGGAAGCCCGGCCATGTCTCGAAGACGAGCGCGGCGGGAAGGCTCAGAAGGCAGACCATCAGGATCTGCAGGAGCGTGAGGATCATGGGATCCTTCTTCGCGGCGAAGTATTCGATCGCGATGAGCTGGCAGGCGAAAAAGAAAGCGCAGACAAGAGTGAGCGTATCCCCCTTGCCGATGGAGAGCACACCTTCCTGGAGCGTCAGCATCCCCATGCCGACGAGGCAGATGAAGGAGGCGAAGAAAGAGAGCGCTCCCGGAAAAATTCTCCGCAGCCCCCACGAGAGAAAGGGGACGATGACCACGTAGGTCGCCGTCAGGAACGCCTGTTTGCCGGGCGTGGTGTAGTTCAGCCCGAGCGTCTGCGTCGCGAAGCCGAGGAAGAGGAATACCCCGATGATCGCTCCTGCCCGGATGTCTTCCTTAGTAATAGCCGCGAGGCGGCGGCGAAAAAGGATCCCCATCAGCAGCGCCGCCGAGCCGAAGCGCAGCGTGAGCAGCCAGAACGTGGGAAAAGTGTCGAGCGCGTCCTTCATCGCAACGAAGCCGATGCCCCAGAAGAGTGCGACGAAGACGAGCGAGATGTCCGCTATAACTGTTTTCAGAGATGGAGAAAGGCGCATCAAATTCACTCCCGAAACGGTAAATTATTGAGTCCCATACTACGAATACCGGAAGAGTATAGCATCTTCCGCGAAAAAAAAGATACATTGAGAGCCTTGTCTGCGCGGCTTCAGTCGGCGTGTGCGTGAAACAGGGGGCTTCCGCGGTTGTTGTACCGCACTTTTCGAGTGTGAGATTTTCCTCTGCTCCATTTCCCGCTGTTTCTATTTTGTGAGAGTATTAACTTTCATTTACAAGGACCGAAGAGGTAGTATAATGTATTCGATGCATTTCTTTGTTCCGCGGGGGTGCATTCGGGTGTTCAAAATTCTATGTGACGGGAGGTGGAGTATGTGTTTATTTTTTTCGCCTCGTTTTTGATGTATCTTCTCCTTGTCTGGTCCGGGAGCGGTATTCCGATGATCGAGGTCGTGATAGGTCTTCTTATGGCGACGGTGGTCACGTTCGCGTACAAGACATGGCATCCGGAGAAGAGGCTCAGTAAGCGCGGGCTTGATCCGAGGCGGTGGTTCGGCTTTGTGGCGTATCTTTTCGGACCGTTCGCATTGGGGCT
Organism: Synergistaceae bacterium; assembly: GCA_018436785.1. GTDB lineage: Bacteria > Synergistota > Synergistia > Synergistales > Aminobacteriaceae > JAAYLU01. The sequence goes on from JAHDKR010000099.1 coordinate 2,455, forward strand.
GGCAAAAGCGAATATCGATGTCGCGAAACGAGTCATCACGGGAAAGATTCGTCCCGGCATAGTCAAGGTGACGCCGGCGTTGAAGAGCGACGTCGCAAGGACGTTGCTGGCCGATTCCATCACGCTGACGCCGGGAACGCTCACAGTGGATATAGATGATGCAGGAGCCTTCTATATTCACTGGTTGTACGTCGAGGACGAGAATCCCTCGGAAGAACAGCTGTACGGCAATTTCGCCCACTGGGCAAGGAGGTTGGCTGAATGACGGTCCATTTTGTGTGGTTTGTTGCGGCGGTTATGGGCATTCTCGCCGTCGCCGTCCTCGGGCGTCTTATCTCCGGTCCGACGGTCTCGGACAGGGCGGTTGCTCTGGACACGTTCAACACTTTCGTAGTGGGCATCATGCTGCTTCTCGCCGTCGGGTACGATTCGGTCGTCATGGTTGATGTGGCCATAGTGTACGCCGCGCTCTCCTTCGTGGGGACCATGTTCATCGCCCGCTACATCGAAGGGGAGGTGTAACCCGGATGGCCTTTTTTATTTTGGTGATTGCCGCTCTGTTGGTGAGCGTTTTTTTCAACTCTCTCGGCGCGGTTTCCCTCTACAGATTCCCCGACGTGTACACTAGGCTTCACGGCGCGACGAAGTGCACGACGTTCGGTACGATTTTCATAGCGGTCGCGGTGGTGCTCTATGCGGTCGGCAGGCTCCTCGAAAGCGGGGAGAACCGGTTTTGGGTGCTCATCATACATACGCTTGTGGCGATGATGGTGCTGCTTGTCACGAACGCAACGGGAGCGCACGCCATCGCGCGGGCCTCTCACCGGAGCGGATTGGCGCCTGCAAAGGCCGTTGTCGACAGGCTTGAGGAGAGCTGTTCCAGAGGAGGTGCGTCCCAATGACGAACGCGCTGCACATCTCGGTTCTGGCGGTTATGCTGATTGCCGCGTTCTTCGCCCTCTGGTTCAAGGATCTCATCTCTTCGGTGATTTCCTTGGCGGTCTTCAGTCTGATGATGGCGCTGGAATTCTACATTCTGCAAGCGCCCGACGTCGCGATCGCCGAGGCGGCCATCGGAGCGGCTCTGAGTACGACGATCTATATAATCGCGCTCAGGGCGTGTCGCCGTTCAAAGAGTGAAGGGGGGCGGAAACAGTGAAAAAGATGATTTTCGTTGTCGCTGCGCTTTTGCTCGGAGCAATGGTCGTCGGCGCCGTGGACAATGCGCATCCTTTCGGCTTCCCGGGGAAAACTCCGATGGACGATTTTTTCCTTGCGGACGCTCTGCCGAATAGATCGACCGAGAACATCGTCACGGCGATAGTCTTCGATTACAGAGGATTCGATACTATCGGCGAAGCCGCTGTTTTATTCACCGCGCTCTGCGCAATTTCGGTTCTTTTCAGGGAAGGAGGAAGGAAACGGTGAATCCCCTTTCGGTTGTAGTCCGGACAGGCTGCGACCTGTTTGCATGGTTTATGGTCGTTTTTGGCGTCAACGTTCTGGTGCACGGGTACATGACTCCCGGCGGAGGCTTCCAGGGAGGGGCGATTATCGCGACGTTCACCGCCTTTTTGTTGGTGGCCTACGGCGGGCGGAAGCTGCTGGGCTGGGCGAACGAGAAGATATTCGACCTTTTCGAAGAGGTCGGGTTGCTTGCTTTCTTCTTTCTGGCCTTCATGGGATTCCCCGTCACGTTCTTCTACAACTATCTTGTGAAGCCCCTTGCAGCCGGAGGCGTCGTTCCGCCGGCAGGCACGACGGCGCTCATGTCCATCGCGGTGGGACTCGAAGTGAGCGGCGCTCTTTCGATGGTTATTCTCACGATGTACAGGGGGATCCGCATGTTCGAGACCGCCCCGATGGAGGAGGAGATCGGTCATGATAGGTAACGCTCCTTTTTTTGTGGTAGGCCTTCTTTTCCTGGGCGGACTGACGGCGATCTTTATAGAAAAGAATCTCATCAAAATCGCCATCGCAATCGGTATCATCAGTTCCGCTGTCAACCTGTTCCTAGTCGCTTTGGGGTATCGTGCCGGAGGAACGGCGCCTATTCATTTTCTCGCAGGCGAGCGGACGGTCATGGTGCTTCCGACGCCCCAGGCGATGACGCTCACCGCGATCGTGATTTCGCTTGCGACGACGGCCTTTCTTCTCTCGCTCATCATGCTGGTCTACCGTCATTACGGCACGCTTGACGTGGACGAAATCAGGAGGTTGAGAGGATGAACTGGAACGATCACCTTCCCGCGCTGTTGTTGATGATTCCTCTCTTCGGCGCTTTCGCCGCGCCTTTGGTCTGTCTTTTGGGAAAGACGATGCGCAATGTGCTGTTGGTCGGTCTTTCTTTCGTGACGCTGCTTGTCGCGCTTCTTCTCTGGAAAAGCGTGCTCGCGGGGGGAATCGCGGTCTATGTAATGGGAGGGGAGAGCTTCAACCTGACGCTTCCCTCCGGTATGGCGCTTCCGATCCGCATCATCATGGAGGTGGACGCGTTCAGCGCCTTCATGGTCGTCTGCGGTTCGATCGCCTCGTTCGCCGGCGCCCTCTTCTCAACGAACTACATGGAGAAGTTCACCGGCTTGGGGCGGTTTGTCTCGCTCTATTTCCTTCTTACGCTCGGTATGCTCGGAATGATGATTACGGGCGACTTTTTCAACTTCTTCATCTTCATCGAAATCGCATCCATCGCTTCGTTCGGTTTGGTCGCATTCTGGCGTGACAGGCCGGAGGCGATCGAGGCAAGTCTTAAATATACGCTTGTCTCGCAGGTGGGGTCGATGATCTTCCTGATCGCCGCAGGCGCTCTGTACGGCAAGTACAACGCGCTCAACATAGCAGCGATAGGCAGTTTGCTCCAATTCGGCGTCATGGAGAAGATCGCGTTGGTTTTCATCATCGGAACGCTTGCGATGAAGTGCGGTTCCTTCCCCATGCACATGTGGCTTCCCGACGCCTATGCGGAAGCGCCCTCGGGCGTCTCCTGCCTCTTGGTCGCGGTGAGCCAGGCCTCGCTTTACGGCCTGATGAGGGTGTGTTTCTCCCTCTATGGCGTCAATCTCGGTGGATCCTTCATCCCGTGGATGATCATCTCGATGGGACTCGCTTCCATGTTCTTCGGGGTGACCATGGCCGTGGTGCAGCACGAGATCAAGCGCCTGATAGGCTACCATTCGGTTTCTCAGGTGGGGTATATGCTGCTCGGACTCGGCGTGGGTCTGCTTGTTCTCACCGACGCCCACGGCATGGCCGAGTACGGCTTCACCGCGATGAAGGGCGGCATCTTCCACATCTTCAACTACACGATGTACAAGGGGCTGCTCTTCCTTGCCGCCGGCGCCATCTACTACGCGACAGGGAAGCGCGACTTGAATGAAATGGGCGGTCTCGCGCGCCGCATGCCATTTACCACCGCCATGTTTGTGATCGCGGCGGCGGCGATCTCCGGTCTTCCTCCGTTCAACGGATTTGTATCGAAGCTGCTTATCTATGAGTCAGTCTTCGCCGTTCATCCGGCGCTGACAGTTGTAGCGCTGCTCACGTCGGTGCTGACGCTGGCTTCCTTTGTAAAAGTCTTTCAGACGGCCTTCCTCGGTCCCGAAAAGAGCGTCTTCACAGGCGTCAGGGAGGTTCCGTCGGGAATGCTGTTCGGCATGGGAGTGCTGACGCTCGCGGTTCTTGGCGCTACGCTCTTCCCGTCGTGGACCTTGTCGAATCTCGTCGAGCCCGCGGCGAAGGCTCTCGTTGATCAGGCCGGGTATATAGGCGCTGTTATGGGAGGTGGGCTCTGATGTTCGGCACTGTCTACACTGGATTCGGCTACTGGGACGTCACCGCGTGGATCGTCTTCTTCGCCATCGCCGCCGGTCTGACGCTCTGGCTCCGTGCCCAGGGGCGCGAGGACTTTAAGGAGGGGACGGATCAGGACGAGATCTACTGGTCCGGGAATCCCGTTCCTGAAGACGGGGCGGAGATATCCGTTCCCGCCTCTTCCGCGTATTGGGGTTTCAGAAAAGCCATGGAGCCTTTCTACAAGGTGCTGACAGGAATGCACACGGGAATAGGGACGGATATTGTCGGGTTTTACGTTTTGACCGTCGCCTTTATGGCCGTGTTCATTCTTCTGTAGGGGGAGGGCGCCATGAACACTACGCTGCTTGAGAAATATCTGGATATTCTGCCCAAATCGCTCTGGGTGACGACCTGCAACTCCGGGTCGTGCAACGGATGCGATATTGAAATCGTGGCCACTATCAGCCCGCGCTACGACATCGAACGTTTCGGCATGAAGCTTGTGGGAACCCCGCGCCACGCCGATGTGCTCATTGTGACCGGCCCTGTGACGAAATATATGAAGGACAGGCTGCTGCGCATCTACAACCAGATACCCGATCCGAAGGCGGTCGTCGTGGTGGGGAACTGCGGCGCGTCGGGAGACGTCTTCTACAAGTCGTACAACCTCGACGGCCCTGTGGACAATATCATCCCCGTGGACGTCTATGTCCACGGATGCCCTCCGCGCCCCGAGGCGATCATCGAAGGCGTCGCCAAGGCGGTGCTGAAGCTGGAATCATTGAAGCAACAGAAGAAAGCGGGTGAGGCGGACTCATGACTTTTCCGGTGAAAGGACTCAACGCGGAAACGGGGCGGGAGCCGGAAGAACTTCTTGCCCGTATTCGCGAACTCTTCGGCGAGGGCGCTGTCGTCAATGTGCGCGCCCATACCGCAGGGCTTAAAGAAGAGGCGCAGTATCGCGACATCTGGCTGTCGGTGGAGAAGGGGCGCTTTCTCGAAATGATCGACGTGCTTGCGGAGTTCGATTTTCCGATGTTCCACGTCATGTCCGGAAACGACGACGGCGATGTGGTCACGCTGAACTATCATTTCGGGATCTTCCAGTGCGCCGGTCGCGGCAAACGCTTCGGCGTGGCCGTGAGCGTGGCGCTTCCGAAGAACGACCTTGTCATTCCGTCGCTTTTTTCCCGTATTCCGGGCGTCGAGTACAGCGAGCGCGAAATGCGTGAAATGCTCGGTATCACGTTCGACGGGCTTCCGAACACGGCGCTCGTCTTCCTCCCGGAGGACTGGGACGAGGCCGTCAAGCCGTGGCGCAGGGACGAGACGGGACCGAAGCCCGAAAATGTACGGGAACTTTCTTAGGAGGAACGACTGATGGAGAAGAAATATACGATTCCTATAGGTCCCGTTCATGTTGGCTTGAAGGAGCCCATCACTGCGTGGCTGGACCTCGAAGGCGAAAAAATTGTCGGCGCCACTATCCGGCCGGGAGCGATTCATCGCGGTATCGAGTTCATGGCGCGCGACCGGAATCCCATCCAGGTGATCTATCTGTCGGAAAGGATTTGCGGCATCTGCTCCTTCGCGCACGTGATCGCGTTTCTCCGCGCTGTTGAGGATGCGGCGGAATACCCTGTGCCTGTGCGCGCGCAGTACATCCGGACGCTCGTTCTGGAGCTCGAACGGCTGCACTCCCACATTCTGTGGGCCGGCGTCGCCTGCTATTCCATAGGCTTCGACTCCGCCTTCCACCTTGGTATGGTGCTCCGCGAGAAAGTCATGGACGTGCTTGAGGCGCTCTCCGGAAACAGGGTGAACTACGGCGTCGCCACGGTCGGCGGCGTGCGGTGGGACATTACGCCCGAGGTAGCCAAGGCCGTCAGGGAAATGGTGAAATACTACAAGGCGGAATTCGGCGCGTTCTATGATGTCGTCACAGCGGATCCTATCGCCAAGGCGCGCATGCGCAACGTCGGCGTCCTCACGCCGGACGAGGCTGTCCGGTACAACGCGGTGGGGCCGACCGCCCGCGCGAGCGGCATCCGCTGCGATATCCGCGAGATGTCTCCCTACGAGGCGTACGCAGATTTCAACGTGAAGGCCATTGTTCCGCAGGACTACTACGGCAAGGCGTACGGCGACGTGTTCGACCGTTTCCTTGTACGCGTGCTGGAGGTTCAGCAGTCGCTGAATATCGTCGAGCGGGTGATGGACGGTCTTCCCGAGGGAGAGATCGTCCACGAGAAGAACTTGAACAAGGTGCTCGCGTCATTGAAGAAAGCGGAAGGCACAGGGTGGGCCGTTCTTGAAGCGCCGAGAGGAGACAATACGCATGTGGTCCATCTGAAAGCCGGCGAGGAGAACGTGAACTGGTGGAAAGTGCGAGCCCCGACGTACGCGAACGCCGTTTCATGGCCGTTGATGTTCCGCGACAACGAGCTGGC
>JAHDKR010000066.1 GCA_018436785.1 Synergistaceae bacterium
CGCCATATTCTCAAGGAGCGTCTTTGGGGAGTCGTCGCCGCGTTGACGATGGGGAGCCCTCTCGACCCGTCGTATCGCGATCACCCGCTTGGAGGAAACTGGCGAGGACATAGGGAGTGTCACATCGCCCCGGATCTGCTGTTGCTCTATTATCTATCGGAAGATGCTCTTACCTTGGTGCGTCTCGGAAGCCATGCGGAGCTTTTCGGACTTTGAAGATGACAAGCATGTTGTAAAGAACGAGTCCTCGCTGTCTTCTTCCTTCTCGGTCTGTTCTCCTCCAGGGGCGGTTTATACGCCGACCTTTATTCGGAGCGGCAGCCCGAGCGATGTCGCAAGTTGATCAAGGCGTCGAGAGAGAATTCGGAGAGCGTTCCCTCCAGTAATTCGTCCATTCGCGGGCACGTAACGCTGCAACGACGCGCGGCTTCCTCGCGGTTCCACTTCTGTTTGAGGACGAACGAGACGATCTCGTCCATAAGTTCCGCTCGGAGACGAAGGTTGGCGGCCTACTGCATGTTCTCCGCGTTTTCTCCGTTTCTATGGTACTATCTCAAGGGGGGTATCCGCCTCGATCATCCGCTTGAGCGGTTTCCTCCAAAAACAATCGAGAAGGTGTTCTTCGTGTTCATGCTCTCCGCAGGTCTTGTGCTCGTTGTCTTCTTCATTTCCGGTCTGTTCTCCTCCAGGGGCGTCTCCTCATCCTCCGATTACGCCGTCGCCAACAGAAAAGCGGGTGTGCGCGGCGTCTCGGGCGTCATCCTCGGCTCGCTCGTCGGCGGGGCCGCTACGGTCGGTACGGTGCAGATGGCGTACCAGTGGGGGCTTTCGGCGCTCTGGTTCACCCTCGGCAGCGGGGCCGCGTGCCTCCTGATGGGGCTCTGGTTCGTGACGCCGCTCCGCTCGGTGGAGCTGATCACGCTGCCGCAGTACCTCGGGCGGCACTTCGGCAAACGGACGGCGCTCCTGGTGGCCGTTTCCACGGCTTCGGGCTCGTTCCTCTCGGTTATCGCGCAGTTTCTCTCCGGCGTGGCGTTGATGCGTTCCGTCTTCCCCGTCTCGACCGGCGTCGCGGCGCTGCTCACCGGCGCGCTGATCCTTGCGTTCGTCTTCGGCGGGGGCATCAAGAGTTTCAGCAGGCTCGGCGAGGCGAAGATCATCTTCCTCTATATGGTGATGCTCCTGTGCGCGGGCGTGGTGCTCGTTCAGGGCTGGACTCCGGGGGCGATTATCGCGGCGCTTCCGTCCGAACCCTTCTTCAACATCCTCTCAAGGGGAGCGGGGAAGGATCTCGGCTCGTTCGCCTCGCTGTTGTGCGGCGTGCTCTGCGGGCAGATCTACATTCAGGCTGTCTACACCGCATCGTCCAACGCGACGGCGAAAAAAGGATGCCTCTGGGCAGCCTTCATCATTCCGCCGATGGGCTTTCTCGGCACGTGGATAGGGCTCTCCATGCGCGCTTCCGGTGTGGCCGTCGAGGCCTCGCAGGCGCTTCCGTTCTTCATTCAGACCTCCTTCCACCCCGTTCTCGGCGGTCTGCTCTGGTCGGGGATCATGATCACCGTCCTCGGAACGGCCGTCGGCGTCTCGCTCGGCGTCGCGACGAACCTCACGAGAGACATCTTCCTCAAGATGAAGGTCGCGGCGCACTTCGACGATGTGAGAATCCTGCTCGCCAGCCGCGTCATCGTGCTCGCCGTGGTTGCGGCGGCGGGAACGGTCGCCTGCGCCTCGCGGAATTCGATGATTCTCCAGTGGGCCTACCTCGGGATGGGGGTCAAGGCCTCCGGTATCTTCTGCCTGATGCTTGCCGCGGTGCTCCGGCCGGGGAGGCTTTCGCATGCGTGGAGCTTCGCCGCGGGGATCGGCGGTCTTCTCGGCGTCGCTGGGGGCGCGTTCGTCGGCGGCGGTTTGGACCCGCTCTTTCCGGGACTCGCGCTCTCGGGGATTGTCGTGCTGATCGGTCTGTCGAGAGGGCGCACGGAAGCGCTTCCGGGGGACTGTTGAAGAAATTCGTTTCCGTGTCTCATAACGGGAGTATCTCCGGTTTCTACGCCCGGGGGCGATTCAGTGTCTGCGGGAATGAAGCGTAATCTATAATTTGCACTACTCAAAACTATTTGACTAAAAAGCGCCTCTGCGGTATCATCCGTACAAACGGGTCTCTTGAAGCTGCCTGCTAGGGGGTGAGACCGTGTTGCCGTGGAGGCGCTTTGCTTCCCTGTCCGTCATGCTGGCATTTCTCCTCATTCCCGGAGTCCTTTTCGGGAACGATTCTTCCTTCATGTCCCGCAATCTGCTGCGCACGCTTTCTCTCTCTCCTTCCGACAACGCTTCCGTCTTTGTTCGGCGCTCGGGCGACATCCTCGCCGTCCGGACGAGCGACGACCGCTTCCTCGTGCACGACCTGGCCCTTGATCAGGAGCTTTACCGGGAAGCAGGTTTCACGGCCCCCACATTCGAGCTCTTCGGAGAGAACATCCTCTTTACCCCCTCCGGAGCGTCGGAGATGAGACTTTTGAACGCGCGAACGGGCGTCGTCCGGGTCCTTCCCTACCGCTTCAAGAGGAGGCTGACCAACGACGGCGTTGTCCTCGCGCACAGCGGCCATGTGCTTGAGCTGCCGTCGGGGAACGTTCTCTTCCAGCGGGAGACGATCACGAATCAGACCGTGTTCGCTGTCGGCGACAGGCTTTTTTTCCCCAAGGCCGATCGCCGCAGGAACTACGCCGGGTACGACGTGCTTTCGAAGAACGGAACGCTGCTTTTCTCTCTCGACGATACTCCCTCGCATTTACTTGATTTCCACGACGATGCTGCCTTCCAAAGGTCCTTCCGTCCGCTTTCGTTTCCTCTTCCGCTTGTGCAATGGACAGGCGGGGCGCCGCGTCTGGTCTTCCTCTCCGATCAGGGGGACTTCTTCGGGGAGTTCGATTTGGTCGAGGAAGGGATCTCCGTCTGCAAGCTCTATTCTCCTTCATGTCTCCAAATACTGGACCAGATGGACGGGAAGTATCTGCTCTCCCTTCGCGGCGGACGGCTGGCGGAGCAGGGGTATTCGGGGGACTCCTACACATATCTTTTGACGACCCCGTCCGGCGCGGTTACGGTGCTCGTGAAAAACAGCAGGCACTTTTCCGGCTGGTTCGCGCCCGACGGGGGAATCGTCCTCGGAGATTGGGGGAGGCCCGCAGGTATCCGGAGGTACTCCCCGCTCGGCGTGCCGGAGGGGGAGTTCGTGCTTGAAGAGTGCAGAACAAGGTACGGCTTCTTCGTCTCGCAGAGCGAAATGCTCTTCCCTTCCGACTTTTTCCCCTACACCTTCATCAAGGTGGATACCCTCACCGGCGTCTGCACCGGCATGTACCCCTTCCCTCCGGGGATGACCATGCACTTCGCGGACAGTTTTTTCCGCGACGGAAAGGTCTACTCCTTCTCCTCGTCGCGCCCGTCGATATCGTCTCCGCTGCGAGGCGCCAACCTGATCTGCTTCGATGCCTCCGGTCAGGGGTGGCTCGACATCGCGATGGCGCCGCTCGACCCGCACGCGGGTGCTCCGATGTCCACCTTCGAGCAAACCGAGGTCGCGGTGCGCTTCCTTCACGAGTACGGACGCAGCTTCGGAAACCAGCTCGACGTGACGTTCGGAGGCGGAACGGTGCGCAGCGCGGATCCCGAAGGCGGGCGATACGTCTGGGAAACGCCTCCGACAGGAGGCGCCGAATTCGTCGTGGTTCCTGTGGAGGCTCGTCTCGGCCCTGTGTCGAGAGTCTTCGAAGTGACGCTGCGTCGCCTTCGCAATCCGCTGCAGCTGGCCGTAACGAAGCGGCTACAGACGGACCGGAACGGGTATATCAAACTCTTCGCCGACTGGGAAGCGACCAACCCCGCGCCGTACGACCTGAAGGATCTTGCCTGGTCCTTTTCGGGGACAAACCTGAAGCTCTCCGGCGTTTCCGGCCTTCCGCGGAGCATGCACGCCGGGGAGACGCGCAGCGGCGCCGCCGAGGTGGACATGCTGTATGAAGGGATGGAGAGCGAGTCCTCGGTCCGGGGGTACTCCGTCGAGGGGCGCGGGAGCCTTTCCGTAACCGCCGGACGCGGCGAGCCCGTCTCCGGAGAGATAGCGCACTCCTTTTTCGTGCCGAAGGCGTACGGCTTCCGCCTGGAGCTCTTCGATCCGGAGCTGAACAGGAGAGCGCCTCTCGAGTACCATCTGCGCGGGCTTCGGGTGTTCGACAAGGAGGGGAACGATATTACCTCATCGCTGACCTATAGCAAGAGGAGCACGTTCGACCTCTTCACCGGCGTCGCGGCGGGACTGCCGGGGAAGCCCGTCAGGCTGCGCGTGCGCGTGCACGAGGCCGAGGCGGTGGTGGACGTGCAGTTCGCCGACAATACGCATCCGAAGGAGACGCATCCGTGGAATATCCCTTCGCCCGTGGCGCGGATCACGCTCGGACCCAACAAGTCTCCGGTGGCCGATTTCCGCATCCGGCCGCAGGATCCGAAGTGGTCGCCCGAGACCATTCTGGACGCCTCGCCGTCGTACGATCCGGACGGGATCATCACCCGGTACTCCTGGACGCTGGAGGCGGGGAGTCCCCCCGATGCCCGGAACGATTCCGTCATTGCCCACCGCTTCCCGGCGGGAGGCGTACAGACGGTGACGCTGAGTCTGACCGACAACAAGGGGGCGACATCCACTGTCACAAAAAGAGTACACACCTCAAAGCCCTTTACGGTGCGGGGGGATGAGTTCGCCGCTCAGAGCGTCTTTGCCGTGCCCCCGACAGCGTCGTACGAGGTGACGGTGAGGACCGGCGATCGTGTGAAGAGCGACTCCGATGCCGGGGTCTTCCTTGCCCTCTACGGTCCTGCCGACGAACAGGGCACGCCGACGGGATCGGGGGAGATTCATCTGCTCCCGAGTTCGAGCCTTCAGTGTACCTCCACCGACCCGTTCGAACGAGGAGGGACGGATGTCTTCACCATTCCGGAGATCTATGGATTCGGTTCGCTCGACGAGGCGGAGCGGATGACGCTTCGTCATGACAACGGCGGTGATGGAGCCGGGTGGTTCGTGGACGGCGTTCAGGTCAAGAATCTGAAGAACGGGAAGAGCTGGACCTTCCCGGCGAACCGCTGGCTTGCGACGGACGAGGGGGACGGCAAGACGTACGCAGAGTTCACCCCGATTACGGGCGCCTACGAGCGCGGAATTCTCTTCGGGGGAGACGCCCGCTCCATCGGCATGATCGAGGCGAGCGACAGGATCTTCATCCTGCCCGCAGGCGCTTCGTCCTTCTACTTCACGCAGCTTGAAGGATCGCGGGAGCTCCGCGTCTACCGGAACGATGTGCTGGTAGGGACGCACTCCCAAGCGGGGCGGGGGCTTCGCGACCCGCTCTTCCTCCCGGAGAGCGGCTGGGGAGTTTCGTACGACGCGTCGCTCATCACGGCTCCGGCGCGCTTCCGCGTCCAGACGCTCGATTCAGGTTCCGTCCGGGAGGATGGCTCTGTCTGGGTGCTGCCGCAGAGCTGGGCCGGACACGAGAAGACGGTCCGGCAGGCGGTGATGGCGGACGCTCTGATTCGGGAGCTTCGCAGCGGCCTGTCGGGAGAGGATCCGTACGGTGTCTTTGCCTGCGGCAAGAGCGCTGTGAAGGTGTTCGCCGCGGCGCGCCCGAACCTCGGGGTTGCCGGAGTGAAAATCCTGCGGTACGGCATGTCCTCCCTTTCTATCTTCGGCGATTTTGACGATGTGCAGTTCGATCTGTTCACCGAACTCGCTTCCAATGCCTATTTTTCGAGCAAGTTACCCGCGCTGGTTGCACAGCTTTTGACAGGTACGTTCGGCTCGGTGACGACGGAGATGTTTTCTCTTCTGAAGAGCATTTTCAACGCAGCGGAGTGGGGGGCGGAGTTCTTCTCGACGTCGATTTTCGACGCGCCTTCGGATGTCTATGCGGTCGACCTGCTGAACGACATCGCCGTGTCAGACAGTTTCTTCCTGCAGTCCGCGGAGCTTCTGCAAGTTTCCGGAGAGAAGCTGCGGGCGGCTGTATCGGCTTTTGAGCAGAACGACCCGGAGGCATGTGCGACGGCCTTCGGCAGCATGTCCACACTTGTGGTCGGCGACGCCCCCGAGAGCGAAACGCTTGCCGATCATAGGGTCGACTACGGAACGGGAGTCGACAACTGCATTAATCACCCCGATACGCAGTATCCGCTTGTTGTGCTCCTCGCTGTCAAGCTGCAGAATATCGAGTCGTGGCGAAGGGATGGCCACTCCTTCCTGAACCACTACTACAACCCGGACGCTCCCGGGCTTGACCCGATTATGGCGACGAGGACGGCGATGGTCCCGTTCGAGAAGGCGATCAGAGATATGCTGCGGATCGCGGGCGGGCTGGCCCAGATCTGCCTCGTCGGGCGGTGACGCAATACAACGGAGTGCGTTCGCCGCTACGAGATGAGCCGGACCATGCGTGTTTTCCCCACAAACAGGCGCTAGGTTTTCCGGGAGAGTGCGTGCCCGCCGCGAAGGCTCCGCGCCTCAGACGCTCCCGGTGAACTTCGCCGCGCGCTCCAGAAAGCGCCGCGCCGGGGCGAGGTTCGTTCCGAAGTGCAGATGGAGGTAGCTCGCGAAGGCGTTCTTCCTCGACAGCCCGTCGCGGTAGACGTTTCCGTTTTTCTCCAGCCGGAGTGAGAAGAGGTCGTCGTTCCCCTCGCTGTCGTAGATGGACCAGTGGAAGAGATGCCCGCGAAGCGACGCGCCCTTCCTTCCGACAAGTGCGCCGCGTTCGAGCGTCCCTCCGCAGTACCCGAGCGCCTGCAGGCGCTTGCCCATCCGGGTGACTCCCGGAAAGACCCCCGCCATTCCGTGCGTCGCCCCCGATTTGTCTTCAAGCCGTTCGACAAGGTACATCAGACCGCCGCACTCCGCGAAGAGGGGCATCCCGTGGTCCGCCGCCGTGCGCAGCTCCGCGCGGAGCGACCCGTTGGCGGAAAGCTTCTCCGCGAACTCCTCCGGAAAGCCGCCGCCGATGTACACCCCCTGCGTTCCTTCGGGCAGCTTCGGGTCGCGCAGCGGGCTGAATGGAAGCAGCGTCGCTCCCAGATGCTCAAGGATGTCCAGGTTGTCCTGATAGTAGAAGTGAAAGGCCTCGTCGCGCGCGACCGCGATCCTTGCGCCTCTCGGCGTCGCCGGGGGGGCGAAGATCGCGGGGGAGTACGACGAAAGGAGCGGGGCGCGCCGGGCGAGTTCGAGGAGCGCCCCGACGTCGACATGCTCCTCGACGAGGGTGCGGATACTTTCGATCATCTCCGCGCCCTGCTCCTGTTCGACTGAGGGAACAAGCCCGAGGTGACGCTCCGGCACGGCGATATCGGCAGTGCGCGGCAGGTAGCCGAAGACCGGGATGCCCGTATCGCCCTCGATGGCCTCCTTGAGAATCCGGTAGTGGTTGGCGCTTCCAAGCGCGTTCAGAAGCACTCCGGCGACTGCGACGCGCCTGTCGAACTTCGAGAAACCGAGGACGAGCGCGGCGGCGCTCCGCGCCATGGAGCGGCCGTTGACCACCAGCACCACAGGGGCTTTGAGCATCTTCGCCAGGTGTGCGGTGCTTCCCCGTTCGTCGCGCGCGCCCGCGCCGTCGAAGAGTCCCATCACGCCTTCGACCAGCGAGATGTCCGCGCCGGAGGAGTTGCGGTCGAACAGCTCCAGCGTGCCGTCCCGCGAGAGCAGCATCGTGTCCAGATTCCGGCAGGGCCGCCCCGCGGCCAGGGTGTGGAAACCGGGGTCGATATAGTCCGGCCCCGTCTTGAACGGTTGGACGGTCATCCCGCGCGAACGGAGCGCGGCGACGAGTCCGGCCGTGAAGGTCGTCTTTCCGGAACCGCTATTGGTTCCTGCGATCACGATACGCGGATGTGTCATTTTTCGATTCCTCTCCGGGCGGGAACGCCCTTCGCGAAGTAGTGGCGGATCTCTTGCATCTCGGTGACAAGGTCGGCGCGCTCCATGAGCTCCTCCCAGGCGTAGCGCCCCGTGAGCACCAGTTCGACCGAGGGGGGGCGGACGTTGAACAGGGCGAGAATCTCCTCCTCGAGCAGCAGCCCGAGATGCGCCGCCACGACGATTTCGTCGGCGACGACGAGATCGTACGCCCCCGACGCGAGCGCCGTCCCGAGAAAGGCCAGCCCCTCTCTCGCGAGCCTCCGGTCCTCGTCCGTAGCGGGAGAACCGATGCGTCGCTCGCCTCCGAAGGTGCGGACGGTCACGCGGTCCCCAAGGAGCTTCAGCGCCTCGTGTTCGCTGTATTCCGCCCGTTTGAGGAACTGGACGAGGAGCACGGAAAGCCCCGCCCCGGCGGCGCGAAGAATCAGGCCGAGCGCCGCCGTGGTCTTTCCCTTTCCCGTTCCAGTGTAGACATGCACGCAACCGACGCTCTCCATAAACGAAGCCCCTCCCTGCTTTTTCTCTCATTATACGGTATGGAAAAGGACGTTCGCCGGGATGCAGAAAACGGCGCAACCCGTGCAGAAGCAAGCGTCCCGAAAAGTATTTATTCAGAGTGAAATGAAGAGTGGTAATGGTATAATTAAACTATTCTTTTTTCCGGCGGCGATGCTTTGCCGGCGGAAACTGGCGGGCTCTTCGGAGCCGATCTGGAAGGAGGAGATGACATGGAGAGCGTGTACAAGGTGATCGAGCTTGTGGGGACGAGCAGCGAGTCGTGGGAGAAAGCCGCCGCGGCGGCAGTGGAGCTGGCGTCGAAGTCGTTGAGGGACCTGCGTATCGCGGAAGTTACCGCCATGGATATGCACCTCGAGGACGGCAAGATTATGGCATACCGGACCAAGCTCAAAGTATCGTTCAAGTTCGAAGATAAGTAGCATGCCCCTGCGTTGCCGTACCAGGAAGCCGCCCGCCCGATAAAGTTCTTTAAGCGGGCGGGCGGCTTCGTATTCCCGATGACCTCCCATAGAGCCTGAAAAGAACGGATGATATAATCGAACCGAGTGCACGAAGCGCGTGGTATGAACAGCGGAAGCGCTGGTATATCAAATCCGGGGAGAGCGGGCCGGATCGCTCGGAGAGCGAAACTTACACGTCACGGGAGCGACGACATGACGAAGAGAAAACAGGTTGACGGGAACTGCCCGGGAAGTGCGGGCCGCGCCGCGGGGAGCTGCGGAGAAGAGACGCTCCTGGAGGAGAACCACCGCTTGAAGCTCGAAGCTGCGCTGGCGCGGGAGGCCGCTTCGAAGGCAATGGCGGCGAGCATCGCGAAGAGCGAGTTTCTTGCCAATATGAGCCATGAGATCCGGAACCCCATGAACGGCGTCATCGGCATGACCGGGCTCTTGCTGGACACGCGCCTGAACGGCGAACAGCGCTACTATGCCGGGATGGTCCGCGACAGCGCGGTCTCGTTGTTGAGCATCCTGAACGATATCCTTGACTTCTCCAAAATCGAAGCGGGGAAACTTGAGCTGGAGACTCTGGATTTCGATCTTCCAAGTCTGCTTCAAGACTTTTCCGCGACGATGTCGCTTCGCGCCAGAGAAAAGAACGTCGCGCTTCTGTGCAGCATTGCTCCCGACGTTCCCTCGCTGCTTCGCGGAGATCCCGGGCGGCTTCGCCAGATATTGAACAACCTTGTGGGGAACGCCTTGAAGTTCACTCAGGCGGGCGAAGTCGAGCTCGGAGTTTTCCTTGAAGAGGAAAGCGAGAACTTCGCGCTCCTTCGCTTCTCGGTGCGCGATACGGGGATCGGCATTCCTGAGGAGCGGCTCCCCGGCATTTTCGACAAGTTCATGCAGGTGGAATCGTCCACGGCACGGACATTCGGGGGGACAGGTCTCGGGCTTGCCATTTCGAAACAGCTTGCGGAGATGATGGGCGGACGGATCTGGGCGACGAGCGTCGAGGGGAAGGGCTCGGAATTTTGTTTCACCGCCGCGCTGGGAAAACAGTATGAACAGTCGGTTCCGGATATCTCCTCGGTGGATGTCCGCGGCGTGCGCGTGCTCGTCGTGGATGAAAAACCCAGGAGTTTCAAGCTTCTGACGACCCGCCTGCTCTCTTGGGGAATGCGCCCCTCGGAAGTTTCGGACGGCGCGTCCGCCATCTCGCTTCTGCGCGAAGCGGCGCGGGCAAAGGATCCCTTTCTCCTTGCCGTCATGGATACGCAGACGGGCGATATGGAGGGCGAAGCGCTGGGACGCCTTATCAGGGGCGATGAACTGCTCTCGGCCACGCGCACCGTCATGCTGGCTTCCATAGGCGTCCGCGGCGACGCGAAACGCTTTGCGGATGCGGGATTCTCCGGTTACCTGAGCGGCCCGGCGCTCCAGAACGACCTTTACGATATCTTTTCGCTTGTCCTGTCGGAACAGAGAAGGAACACGCGTTCCATCGCCACTCGCCATACCGTGCGCGAGGCGCTTCCGCCTTTCGACGGAAAGGGCGCGCATATTCTTCTGGCAGAGGACAACGTTACCAACCAGCGCGTGGCGATCGGCATGCTCAAGAAATTCGGAGTGACGGTCGATGTCGTTGCCGACGGCCTCGACGCGCTGCGTTTGCTGCGAAAAGGCGGCTACGACCTCGTGCTGATGGACTGCCAGATGCCGAAGATGGACGGCTTCGAGACGGCGCGCAGAATCCGGAGCATGGAGGGACCGCGCCGCGATGTGCCGATTGTCGCCATGACGGCGTATGCAATGGTCGGCGACCGGGAGAAGTGTCTTCAGGCCGGGATGAACGACTATATCGCGAAGCCGATACTTCCGGCGCTTCTGGTCGATACGCTTAAAAAATGGCTTCCTGAACGTGAAAAAGAACGAACGTCTCCGGAGAAAGAGGGCGGGCCTCCGGTCGCGAAGCCGAAGAAGACAAACGCGCCGAAGCAAAAGAAGACAGCTCTTCGCGTTCCGGCGGCCGGCGCGCCCGCTGCACCGGAGCAGCAAGCCTGGAACAGGGGGCTGCTCCTGGAGCGCCTGATGGGAGACGAGGAGCTTGTAATGGAAGTGCTTCAGGATTTCCTGTCGGAGCTTCCCCGCGAACTCCGGAAGCTTGGGGATGTGCTCTCCTCTGACAACCTCCCCTTGATGGAGCGGCATGCGCACAGTATCAAGGGGATGAGCGCATGCACCGGGGCCGAGGCTCTCGCCTCCGTTGCTTTCAAGATAGAGGAGCGGGCGAGAGAAGAAGACGCGGAGGGTGCGCGAAGCTTCCTTCCCGCGTTAAAAAAGGAGTGGAAGCGGCTGAAAACCGAGCTGGAAGAAGAACGAGCGCCGCGCAATCACAGCAGGAGGACGAGAACGTAATGCGACGGGAGCGCATCATCAAGCAACTTGGGCGTTCTCTTCCGGCGTTCTCTGCCGCTGCGCTTCTTTTCCTGTGCATCGCCGTGTGCGCAGCCTGTCTCTTCGCTTTTCCCTCGGATGCGTCGCTCATGGAGGACTTCCGCTCGTCAGGGGAGGCTGTCGAACTCTCCGGGGAAGAGCGGGACTATCTGGCGGCGCTCGGTCCCGTCACAGTCTGTCCCGATCCGGACTGGATGCCGTTCGAGCACGTCGACGAACAGGGAAACTTCACGGGAATAGCGGCGGATCTGCTGGAGCTTATCGCCGGACGCCTCGGCATTGAATTCTCCTACGTTTTCCCGAAGGACTGGAGCGAGGCCGTGGCGCTCTCCAAGTCGGGCGACGTTCTGATTCTTCCCTTCCTGAACAAGACTCCCGCAAGGGAGGAATGGCTTCTCTTCACCGAACCGCTGCTGGTGGACCCGAACGTCTTTATCGCCCGCGAAGAACACCCCTATATCTACGACGCTTCGCAACTCACGGACAGGACGATCGTCCTGCCGGAGGGAACCTCGATGGAGGAGCGTCTCCGCCGCGACTTTCCCAACCTGGACGTGATCACGGTCGAACGCGAAGAGGATGTTTTTCGCGCGGTCGTCGAGCGACGGGCGGACATGACGCTCCGTTCGCTGACTATCGCCGCCTGGACCATCCGCAAGGAAGGCTACTTCAATCTGAAGGTTGTCGGGCAGGCTCCCGAGGAGTATGTCAACCGTCTCCGAATGGGCGTCCTGAAGAGCGAGCCGCGGTTGCGCGACATCCTGAACAAAGGAATTGCCGCGATCACGCCGAGCGAGCTGGAGGCGATCGTCAACCGACATGTGAACATCACGGTCGTCCGGCAGATGGATTACTGGTTCGTCATCAGAATTGCCGCGGCCCTGGGGCTTTTCGTCGCTTTCTCCTTCTACTGGAACGCGCGCCTCCGGAAAAGCCGCGCCGCGCTTGAAGAGAGCGAACGAAGCAAATCAGTGCTGATAGCCAACCTGCCGGGGATTGCCTATCGTTGCCGCTACGACGAAGAGTGGACAATGGAGTTCGTCTCCGAAGGGTGTCTCCGTTTGACCGGGTACGCCAGCGACGATCTGCTGTTCAACAAAAAAATCTCGTTCAACAAGCTGATGCTGCCGGAGTACAGGGAGTACGCCCGCGCCGTCTGGGAACGAGCGATGGCGGAGCGCGTTCCGGCGGCGCTGGAGTACAGAATCCTGACGGCGGAGGGGGAGGAGAAGTGGGTCTTCGAACAGGGCGTTCCCCTCTTTGACGAGACGGGAACGGTCGAGTTTCTTGAAGGACTCATCATCGACATCTCTTCGCGGAAAGCTCTTGAGGATCGACTTCAAAGCACTCTTGGACTCCAAGGGCTGCTCGCGGAGATTTCCGCCTCTTTCATCAATGCCACGCTCGCCAACATCGACGAGAAGATCGACGCCATGCTCGAACGTTGCGGCGAGTTTCTCAAGGTGGACAGAACCTTCCTCTTCCAGCTTTCGGAGGACTGTACGCTCATGTCCAACACGCACGAGTGGTGCGCTCCCGGAATACCTGCGGTGAAGGACGACGTGCAGAACTACCCCGTCGCCGACGTCCCGCTGATCGAGAAAACAATCTGCGCACAGGAGATGCTCTTCATCCCGGACGTCTCGGAGCTGTCGGAGGAGTGGAGCGCGGAGAAGCGCGAGCTCGAACGCCGGCAGGTGCGTTCTGTGCTCTGTCTGCCGCTGATCAAAGGCGGCCGTTTCCTCGGATATTTCGGTTTCGACGCGGTCCGCGCAACGAAGCAGCTCGACGACGAGACGGTCGAAGTGCTCAAGATCCTTGCGAATACATTGGCCGACGCTCTGGAGAGCAACAGGATCGAAAAAGAGATGCTGGAGGCCAAAACCCGCGCCGAGGACGCGACCCGCGCGAAGAGCGAATTCCTCGCCAACATGAGCCACGACATCCGCACGCCGATGAACGGGGTGCTCGGCATGACGGCGCTTCTGCTGGACACACAGTTGAGCGAAGAGCAGCGCCGGTTCGCCGAAACCGTCCGTTCGAGCGCGGAGTCGCTCCTCGGCATTCTCAACGACATTCTTGATTTCTCCAAGATCGAAGCCGGAAAGCTCGATCTGGAGAACCTTGATTTCAACCTCTCCGCTCTCCTGGACGATCTTCTGGCCGGGTTGAAGGTGCATGCGGAACAGAAAGGGGTGACGCTTCGCAGCGATGCGGAGCAGGACGTCCCTGCGGTACTTCGGGGCGACCCCGGACGTCTGCGCCAGATCCTCGTCAATCTTGTCGGGAACGCGGTCAAATTCACCCACGAAGGAAGCGTCGACGTCTGCGTGTCGCGTGCCGAAGAACGCGACGAAGGCGTGCTGCTCCGTTTTTCGGTGAAGGACACCGGAATCGGCATCCCTGAGGAGAAGCTCGGAGCCCTCTTCGACAAGTTCAGCCAGGCGGACGCCTCGACGGCACGGAAGTACGGCGGCGCCGGGCTGGGGCTCGCCATCAGCAAGCAGCTTGCCGAACTGATGGGAGGTTCCGTCGGTGCAACGAGCACGGAAGGAAAGGGGTCGGAGTTTTGGTTCACCGCGCTTTTCGATCGGAGCATGGAAGGCGCTGATGACAATGCGCTCGCTCCCTCTTCGGAGGCCGCCGCCTTCAAGAACGCGAAGAACTCCCGGATGTCGCGTCCCCGGTTTGAACGAAGGGGAATCCGCATCCTCCTTGCCGAGGATAACCTCACCAATCAGCAGGTCGCCGTGGGTATCCTGAAAAAATTCGGCCTGTGGACGGACGTCGTCGCGGACGGCGAAGAGGCGCTCGCCGCATTGGAGAACGTGCGTTACGACCTCGTGCTGATGGACTGTCAGATGCCCCGGATGGACGGCTACGAAGCGTCACGCAGAATTCGCGCGAGGGAGGGCGGCGCACGGCGCGTTCCCGTCATCGCCATGACGGCGCACACGATGGTCGGAGACAGGGAGAAGTGTCTGGACGCCGGAATGGACGACTATATCGCAAAACCCGTTTCTCCGGAGGTTGTGCTGGACGTGCTCGAACGGTGGTTGCCCGCCGGAGAAAGCGGCGCTCACGAGTATGTGTCCGTCACGGAAGGCGCGCGGCTCGAAGGAGGCGCGCAACCTGTTTCTCCGCAGGCGCCCTTTTCGCCTTCGGCCTGGGACTCCTCCGTCCTCAAAGAACGTCTCATGGGCGACGACGACCTGATGCGCGAGGTGCTTTTGGATTTTCTGGGCGATATCCCCGGAAAAGTCCGCGCTCTTGAGAACGCGGTTGCCGATGAAGACGCCGTTGCTGCGCGAAGTCTGGCGCACGCCATCAAAGGGGCTGCGGGAAGCGTCGGCGGCGACGGGCTCCAGTCCGCGGCGCTGGAGGTGGAGCAGCTCTGCATGGTTGGGGATATCGAGGGCGCGGCGGCGCCTATGGAGACGCTGCGACGCGAGTTCGGACAATTAGAGTACGAGATGGAGCGCTTCCTCTCGCTCCACTGAGTCGCCGCGAAACGCGCCCCCCGAGGCGAGCGGAGAAGTGGTACAATTCGCAGTGGTACGCCGATGTTTTCCCGATTTTCCTGGGGGACGCCGGAAGAATTCCAAGTGGAACGGAGGTTTTCCCCATGACTTTCTCCGACCCGCACCATGATTTTTTTGACACGGAACGAGGGCTTCGCTTCCGCAGGGAGTCGCTGATGGACTCGGGAGGCTTCGGCTGCGAGCTTCTGGGACTTCTCGTCCCGAAGGAGTGGCGTTTTTCCGGCGCGGTGAACTGGGATTTTTCCAAGATACCGCCGAAGGCCGCCGCTTCGTTTACCGTGACCAGTCCCGACGGCGCGCTTGTCGCCGAGCAGTTCCCCCAGGCGGAGTTTTTCTGGACGGAGGACCCGACGCTGGGGTACGCCTACTCGCAGACAGGAGTGCAGAGCATGCAGCCCTTCGGCGCGGCGGACTTTCTTCGCAGGCTCTTTCTCCCCAACGTCCGCTCGCGGGTCGCCGACCCGCGCATCCTCTCGGAACAGCCTCTCCCGGAGCTCTCCCGCCACACGCTCGACATCCTCAATGCACAGATGACCCTCTTCGGGAGCATCTCTCCCTTTCAGACGCCCTTTGAAACCCGCGCGGACGCCGCGAAGGCCGTCGTGGAGTACATGATCGACGGAGAAGTCGTCAGAGAGGACCTCACCGCGAGCCTTTCGTACATGACCACGCACATTCCGTCGATGTTCGCCAGCGTTTCGGTCGTCTCTTGGTCGGCAAACGTCTTCGGGTTCCGCGCGCCCTCCGGGAGGATGGACGGCGCAGCCTCTCTCTTCCGCGTCATTCACCAGTCGCGGGCCGAGAACCCGCAGTGGCACACGAACTACATCCGCCTTGCGGCGACGACTTCGCGCGACCAGATCCGGATGCAGCAGCAAGCGTTCGCGGCCATGCAGCGGGTACGGCAGACGCTGAACGAGACAAGCGACATCATTGCGCGCGGCTACGAAGAGAGAAGCCGCGCGATGGACCGCGTGTTCGACGACTACAGCCGCTCGATACGGGGCACGGAGCTGTACTCCGACCCCTACGCAGGACGGACGGTCGAGCTGCCGAACGGCTATAGGGAGGTATGGACCGACGGAACCGACTATATCCTGAGCGATAACGCCAACTTCAACCCCAATATCGAGTCGCTGCAGAACTGGCGGCGGATGGAGACGACGAAAGTGTAAGAGCTGGTTGCTTACGAGAAAGGTTGCGGTGTGGCGCTTCGTCTACGGGAGGACCACTTCCGTGAAGTTCCGGCGGAAGGCGCTCCGGAATGCTCCGCACGCTGCGGAAAATCGTGTTCCAACGAGCCGAAAAGGAGGAATGTGGCATGAAACAGAGCGTGTTCCACCGATGCGCGAAGCGGACGGCGCTGTGCGCAGGTTTGGTTGTGCTTCTGTGCGTTTTCGCGCCGGCCGGTTTCTCGGCAGGCGAGGCCGCGCCGCCGAAGATTCCGCTGAAGGAGGCGGCGCTGAAGGACTTTTCCAGCGTTCCGCCCCCGATGAAGCTCGACGTTGTTCCTAACTTAAAAGAGACGGCGTTCCCGCTCGACAAGGCGCCGAACCTCAAAGAGGTGGAGGAAGTCGTCGGCAAGCTCACGGCCGCGCAAAAGAGCGCGCTGCAGAAGAACCGCTTTCTGCTGCTGCAGAAACCCAGTCTTCATACTTTTTCGTCGATGGGGCGTTACGACGAAATGCTGTGCAACTTCGAAGGCATCGGGGGAAGCTACGACCCCGCATACCGCGAGCCGTGGAACACCCGCTTCGTCGGCCCGGACGTCTTTCTTCATGCGCTTCACACCTTCTTCTCAAAGCGCCTTGAAGCGATGGAGGGAGGCGAGCTTCTGGGCGCGGTGCAGTACATGCTCGAGGAGCTGTACGCCAACGCCGTCTCGCTCCGTTCGCTGGCGTCCAAGAGTAATAAACCGCACTGGGAGCGACTTCAGGCGCAGCTCGTCGTCCCCCTCATTCTTGCCCTCAACTGCGACGAGAGCGTTGAACCGGTCTGGACCGATCCGGACGCCGAACCCGCGCAGCAGACCGACAGTCTGAAAAACGCGCTCGCGCTCTTCAAAAAGTACGGCAAATCCTTCTCGAAGAAGACGGCCGACGCCGTTACCGAGGAACTGCAACGGATCTACGCCGCAGAGGAAGCGCTGAAAGGGCTTCTTGGCCTCAGTCCGGCCTATGCGAGCCAGAGCGTGGACTACACCCAGTTCACCCCCAGAGGGCACTACGAGAAGAACTCGCGCAGCCGCGCCTACTTCCGGACAATGATCTGGCTGGGACAGCTCGGCTGGAAACTCGCCGACGAAGAGGGCGCCGTCGACGCGCTCAACTTCGCCCTCGCCATGTCGTATAAACGGCCGGTTGCCCGAGGCAAGCCCCAGCGCCCGGCTCTCGGCGCGCTGACAGCTCCCCTCGACGCGTGGAAACGCGTGATGGAAGTCTCCTGCTTCTTCGTCGGCTACCCAGACGGCGCGAGCTACCCGGAGTGGCGGCAGCTGCTGCTGAAGAAGGCGGGCGTCTCCGCCTTCACGCCGGACACCTGCGGCGACGCGGCCGCCGTCGACCGAATCAGGGAGGCGAGCGAAGAGCTTGCTCCTTCCATACCCCACTTCAACAAGCTCTTCTCACCGGCGAGTACCGAGACATTCTGCGTCTTCCCGCAACGCTTCACCATTCCCTGGCTCATCACCGACGAGCTGACCTACAAGGTGAACGTGCGCGAGGATCTGCCGGTACTCTTCTCCAGTCTGTGGGTGGCCGCCGTCACCGGGAACCGGTACGCATTGGACCTCCTCCCGAAGCAGATCCCGCTGAATCTCGCCGCGCTTCCCGCGGCCACGGCGGAAGGCGCGCCCGCCCCCGAAAAACGGGTCGACATCCCCGAAGACCACCTGCGCGCCGTCGTCGCGGCGATGCCGGGCGCGATCTCATCCCTGCGCGAAAAACTTTCGGCAGAGCCTGAGTCCGCATGGTTCAGCTCCATAGGAACGGCCTGGATGCACCTGCTGGGAACGCTCGCCTCCGAGTTCGGAAAGGGGTACCCGCTGTACATGCAGAGCCCGCTCTTCGCCGCCAAACAGCTTGAGACGCAGCTCGGCTCGTACACCGAGTTGCGGCACGACACCATACTCTACGAGAAGCCGAACTACGCCGAAATGGGCGACGGAGGCGACGAACTTCCTCCAAAGCCGCTTCCCAAGGGTTTCGTCGAGCCGAACCTTCCCTTCTGGAACGAGCTGCTCCGCGTCGTCGACTATATCCAAAACGGTTTTGAGAAAAACGTCCTCTTCCCGATGGATATGGAGGAGTACGGCGCGCTCACCCAGTTCCGGCAGACGGTGCAGCGATGCGGCAAGATCGCAGCGAAGCAGCTTCAGGGCAAGGCGCTCACCGAAGAAGAGTATGAGTTCATCCGTCTGTTTTCGCTCGACTACATGGCCGCCCCGGCGGACGGCTACGGCGCGGTGCCTCCGGACGAGCTCTTCCAGTCCGGACTCATCGTCGATATCCAGACCATGAACCTCGACCCGATCGCTATCGGCGACCCGGCCATCCTCTACCAGGCGACCGCCGAGCCTTCGATCATGCTGGTGCTCGTCGGCAACGAAAATACGCCTCGAATCACGATCGGCATGGCGTTCGACCACCGCGAGTTCACCGCCCCGCACGGACGGCGCATCACCGACAGCGTCTGGAAGAAGCGCGTCTACGACAAGTACTACGACGGCGACCCCAAGGGGCTGCCGCTACCGGCGAAGAACTTCTGGTATGACGGCCTGCGTCCGTAAACTCGCCGTCCTCTGTATCTGCCTGTTTTTTGCGGCGTCTCCTCTCTTTTCGGAGGAGCCGCCGCACCTTCAAAAACTGCGCGAACGCCCGTTCCCCGCGGCGTACCCCGGCGGCCTCTTCGCAGACGCCATCGAGGCCGCGAAATCAACAGTGCCCGCTTCCGGCCGCGTCTCCGGACTCGTCCTCCCGCACCATCTCCTCGCGGCCGACCTGATCGCGAAGGGGTTTGCGCACGTGCGCGAGGGAGGGTACCGGCGCATCGTCATCCTCTCCCCCGACCACTTCAGCCGGGGAAAGACGTCCTTCTCCGTCCCGGGACGTGACTTTCTCACGTCTTTGGGAACCGTCCCGCTCGATAAAGAGTGGACGGCCGCGCTGCTACGGAGCGAACTTGTCTCCGAATCCAGCCTCTTCTCACACGAACACGGCGTCCAAGCGCTCCTTCCGTTCATCGCGCGCCACTTCCCCGGCGCTTTCGTGCTGCCGGTCGCCATCGGCAAACGGTCGACGCCGGAAGAGTGGAGGCTGCTTGCCGAACTTCTCACGCCGCTTCTGGACGGCGATACCCTGATCGTCCAGAGCACCGACTTCTCCCACTACCTCGACCGCGAGGAGACGGCGAAGCGCGACGAGGAGAGCCTCGCCGTCCTCCTTTCGGCCGACCCGGAGCGCGTAGTCTCCCTACGGCAGCCCTCGCATATCGACTCGCGGGGAGCCTTCTTCGTGCAGATGACGCTCCAGAAGTCGCTGGGCGCGAATCCCGTACTCCTCGCGCACGCTTCCTCCTTCGAGTACAACCCAGCCGAGGCCGAAAAGACGGGCGGGACCAGCTACATCGTGCTCGCCTACAGACACGCTGACGGCGAGGAAGACGACAGTATTCTTGCGCCTTCCCCCTGAACGACCGCACCCCGCCTTCGACGGGAAGACGGGGTGCGTGCAGTGCTGTCGAATAGTTTCCACAGCGGGAACCGTTGTTAGCCCACCGCTTTTTCAACCTCGTCGAGCTTCGTGTTCAGCCAGTCCAGGATGACCTTCACCGTCTCCAGCGAGCCCTCCTGGTAGCGGCGCAGCCAGAAGGAGTACAGCCACCCCTCGATAGAGGAGTCCGCCTCCGAGTAGTAGAGCGACTCGTCTTTGAACTCCACGTCGATCGCCATCGTGTACTCCTTCTTCGTGTTCACCTTCGGGAACCCCGCGAGATGGAAGGTCTTCCCTCGATTCAAAGAAGGCCCGTACTCGTCCCCCGTCTCGAGGATCAGGTCGAATTTTTCCTGCCAGTCCTCCTTTGACTTCATTGAATCGTAGTATACGGGCAGTTCCCTGATGAGAGGCTCAAGCTGTAGCGGAAGAATGAGCTGGAAAACAATATAATCTCCCAGATCGAAAGGAGCGCCTTGCGTGTTCAGCGATCCGCTGGACGCGGCGGCGATCATCAGGCGCACGACCTCGTACCCCTTGAGCACCGACAGGTTTTCCTCCGGGTACTCCAGCTTTCGAAAGATGTGGGCCAGACGAAGCTTCGCCCGCAGCAGCCCCATGAACTTCTCGTCCTTGTTCGAGACGGGCCCCTCGTAACTTGCTATCTTCATGTTGCCATCGCTCAAGTTCAGATTTTCCGCGCTCTCAATAGCGGAGAACACCGCGTCCATGAACGAGTTTCGCTCATTTGCAGATGCGTTCCCAGCCGTCCAGAGCACAAGACCGAAAATCGCCGCCGCGCACACACCAAGAACACAGATTCTCTTTGTCATTGTTCCACCAGCCTTTCCAATGATAGGGGCAGGGTCCCCCTTGCTATATCGCGATTATTCTATCATGACACCCTCGCACGGCGGAATGGTGGGGGGGCGCTTTCCAGGGTGGTTTTTCTCGCCCTTTGCAGCTCTGTTCCGTTCTCGATTGTGAAAACCGCCGACAGAAGAAGCGCGAATCGGCGTTTTTTCGCATATTAGCTGAAAACTATGGTTGACCCGGCTATTTATACGTTCTACAATAAACAAAATTAGCAAATCATTGGGAGGGGATCGTATGGGTAAGTATGCTGTTCGCGAGTCAAAGTCCAAGTTCTATTTCAATCTGAAAGCGGACAACGGTGAAATCATCCTGACCTCCGAGGGGTACAACCGGGAAGCCAGTTGCCTTCAGGGTGTCGAAAGCGTTCGCACAAACTCCCCCGTAGCGGCTGTCGAGGACCAGACTGTCGAAGGCTTCAAGAAAGAGACCAATCCCAAGTTTGAAGTGTACACCGATAAAGCCGGAGAGTTCCGTTTCCGTCTGAAAGCCAGGAACGGCCAGATCATCGGCGTCTCCGAAGGATACAAAGCAAAAGCGAGCGCGATCAAAGGAATCGAGAGCATCAGGAAAAACTCCTCTTCCGACGTCATGAAAGTCGAGAATGCCGTAAAAGAGGAAAAAGCCGTGGCGCCGGTAAAAGCTGAAAAGGCTGCGAAAGAGGAAAAACCGGCAAAGGCGGAAAAACCGGTGAAGGCTGAAAAACCCGCGAAGGTCGAAAAGGCCGCAAAAGCTCCGGCGAAGAAGAAAAAGGCGTAACCTGTCGCCGTTGACGGCGGGAACCCATACCGTGGGCTCGGCGCGCGGCGATGTTCTCTCAAATTGTCCTAGCACTGCTTCCTTTTCGCAGGAGGGTGGAGGACGGGAGCTTCCCGTTCTTCACTCTCCTGTGTTGTCTGGTCATTCCCGTGCGTTGTTTTACTCAAGTGCAACTGGTCTTGTTTCTAGTAAGTTTTTTATTCTATTAAAAATAGGTTGCTCTTTAGCAAGAGGCTTTGTATAATGCGGTATATACTCGAAAATTTTCCAGTAGCTTTCTCAAAAAAGACACTTGGCGCCGTACATAAGCGCAAGATTGCGGGCAGCTCTATAAGCCGGGGAGAAAAGGAGCCGGGGCAATGAAATATCTACGGGAGGTTCGCGACTCCATAAAGTTCTTCTTGGTGGAACTTGAGCTTTTTGCTCCTGTCTCCGCTATCCGGCGCGGGATGATGAGCGTCATTCCCCTGGTGATGGCCGGTTCTCTCGCCCTCGCTCTCCGCAGTCTCCCCATCGCTCCGTATCAAAGCTTTTTGAAACAGGCTTTCGGCGGCGCCTTGGAACGCCTGCTCGGCTTCGTGCAGAACGGAACTCTGGACATCCTCTCTCTGCTGCTGACCTTCGCTATTGCTCATGCCTACGCCTTGAAAAAGAACGAGTCTCTCAAAGAGAAACTCAGCCCGCTCATAGTTTCCATAACCGCATTGAGCTCGTTTATCATTTTTCGCTGCGCGTACTCGGGCGAATCGTTGATCACTGCCTTCGGCAACACAACGGTCGCAGGGGGAGTCGTTTCAGCCCTGCTCGCGTCAATGCTCTTCGTCCGGTTGAGGAGAATACAACTCTTCAGAATCGGAGTTTACTCTGCGGATGCCTACGCGTTTTACAACTCGTCGCTGTCGTCCATCTTCCCTGCCATGACGACGATCGCCCTTTTCGCCCTTTCCGCCGTTCTGTACAAAGAGTTTCTGGCGCCGGCAAACCTGACCGGGGGATGGGCCGGAGACATGTACGCTGCGCTGCTCGAAAAGGGTCCGGTTCTGGGAAGCGCGCTCCTCTTTGTCTTTTTTGTCCACTTGATGTGGTGTTTCGGCATCCACGGCAACAACGTGCTCGAAGCGGTCGCGCAGGATCTTTTCGTTCCGGCGCTTCAGGTAAATCAGGAGCTCGTCGCCTCAGGGCAGCTTCCCACGGAGATTGTGACCAAGACATTTCTGGACACATTCGTCCTGATGGGAGGAAGCGGCGCGACGCTCTGCCTTGTGGCGGGAATTCTGCTCTTCAGCAAAAGCCGCTCGGAGCGCCGCCTGATCAAGCTCTCCTCGCTGCCCCTTCTGCTCAACGTCAACGAGCTGATCATTTTCGGAATTCCGATCGTCTTCAATCCCGTCTACTTCATCCCTTTCACGCTCCTCCCGGTTCTGCTGACGGCGACGTCGTTTTTCGCGGTCTCGCTCGGGCTGGTTCCGCACACCGTCAATCATGTGGAGTGGACGACGCCCGTCTTCGTCAGCGGGTACATCGCAACGGGGTCGTTTCGCGGCGTTGCGCTGCAACTCTTCAACATCGTCCTGGGAACGCTCTGCTATCTGCCGTTCATACGTCTGGCGCGATCAGCGACCGATAAAAAAATCTCGAATGCGCTGGACAAAGCCTACGATATGCTTGAGAACGATCCGTTGCGCTTTACGATGCACGGGCAGACGGAAACGGCGGATTTTCTCCGTTTCCTGGCGCTGGACCTTGAGAACGACCTCCAGACCGAAAAGCTGCGCCTGCACTATCAGCCCCAGGTGGATCACGACGGGCGCGTCTTCGGCGTGGAAGCCCTGCTGCGGTGGACGCACGAAAACTACGGTCCCGTTGCGCCGCAACTGACCGTTCGGCTGGCTGAATCCACCGGGCTTATCGAGAAGCTGGGCTACTGGATACTCAACCGGGCATGTTCCGACCTCGCCCGGGTGCGCTCAACGGGGAGAACGGACATTGTCTTCTCCATCAACGTCTCCCCGATTCAGCTGGAGGACGAGCACTTTGCACAGACGCTCCTTGCGCTTATCGAAAAGCACGCGGTCGATCCCGCCGCCCTCAAAATAGAGATCACCGAAGAGTCCGCGCTCGCCAACAGCGCACGGGTGATCGAGCAGTTGAAGACGCTCGTGCAGCACGGAGTCAGGCTGGCGATGGATGACTTCGGGATGGGACATACCTCTCTGAAATACATGCGGGAGTACTCGTTCGACACCATCAAGATCGACGGCTCGATCGTCCGCGGAGTGACGGGCGACAAGAAGTGCGCCGATATCATCGCCTCCATAGTCTCCCTGGGCGCGGCGATGTCCTTTTCGGTCGTCGCGGAGTTCGTCGAAAACGAGGAGCAGATGAAGGCGCTTCAAACGCTGGGGTGCCTTCAATACCAAGGGTATCTTTTCGGCAAGCCCGTTCCCTTCGAGGAAATGTTCGCAGCCGTGCAAAAAGAGCCCGCCCGGTTTGGAGAGCTGCCGTGACATTCATTGCCGATGAAGCTGCGTTTGATGCTCCCGCATTCGGCATCATAGGGAGTCCTCTTTTCAACGCGCCGCCCTCGCTCGGGAAGATGGCCGCCGGGGGCGAATGGGAGCGTGCGGAAGTCTTTCAGCCGGGACGCTTTATTTCCGAGGAAGAAGTGAAAAAATATCTCGGCAAAAAAGAGGAGATAGCCTGCGAAGCCTTCTTCTGCGACGCCTTTTTCGGGGCAAGGAAGCGCGGGACGCCGGAGAAGCTTGTACGCTTCGTCCTCGACTTCAACCGTGCGCTCGCTTTGTCCGCAAACGGCCGCGACTTCTTCCGGCGCGTCGCTGAGAGGCCGGGGATCCCGGTCGGAAGCGGCTTCCTGTTCGCCGAAGTCGGCGCCGTGGACGCATGGAAGAGCGTGGGCCCGTTTCGCATCGAAGACCCCTGCGCCGCCCTGGAACACTTCGAAGAGCTGTTGGGTGACCTAGAGCGCTCATCCACAGGCAGGGAGCGCGAACACCTCAAGGCCGTCGAGTTCGCCTTTGGCGGCGGTTGCGAACACTGGATCGCCCTCCCCGTCTCCGAAGGTCCAGTCATCGTCCCCTTCATGCTTGAGGACGCGCTGCGGAAGTGGTGCGAATCGAGTGAAAGAGAACACCTCTCGGTGAATTCCCAAAACAAAAAAGCCTGAAAAAACGTGCTATAGTAGTGTGACATCGTTCACAGATTGCGCGCGCATGCCCAATGGAACGCCGCCCGGCGCGGTCCAACCGGCATGCCGTCGCACAGGAGGCGCCCTATGATCACCGGAGAAATCAAATCTCGAATCGACCGAATTTGGGATACTATGTGGTCGGGAGGGATATCCAACCCCCTTTCCGTCATCGAACAGTTGACCTACCTCCTGTTCATCAAGCGCCTTGACGAGCTGCACACGCTCAAGGAGCGCAAGGCCGCCCACTTCGGCATGCCCCTCGAAGGCCCTATATTCTCTCCCGGACAGGAGCATCTCCGCTGGTCGCGCTTCAAAGAGACCGCGCCCGAGCAGATGTTCGCCGTCGTGCGCGACGAGGTATTTCCCTTCATCAAGGGGCTGGGGCGCAACGGATCGGACGGTAACGGCAGCACCTACAGCCATCACATGAAAGACGCCATCTTCATGATGCCCGCGCCCCGCGTGCTGGCCAACGTCGTCGACCAGCTCGACGCCATTGATATGGCAGACGCCGACACCAAGGGCGACCTCTACGAATACATGCTCGGCAAGATCGCTACCGCCGGGCAGAACGGTCAGTTCCGCACCCCGCGCCACATCATCAAAATGATGGTGGACATGACCGCGCCCACGCCCCGCGACGTCATTTGTGACCCCGCCTGCGGCACGGCGGGCTTCCTCATCGCCGCCTCGGAGTACCTGCTGCACCATCACAGCGACGAAATATACAAGGATGCCGAATCGCGGCGGCGCTTCAACGAGAGCACCTTTCACGGCTACGACTTCGACGCCACCATGCTCCGCATCGGCAGCATGAACATGCTGCTTCACGGAGTGGAGAACCCCGATATACGCTACCGCGACTCGCTGGCCCAGTCGGACGAGGACGACGCCGAAAAGTACACTCTCGTTCTCGCCAATCCCCCCTTCGCGGGCAGCCTGGACTACGAATCCACCGCGAAGGACCTGCAGCGCATCGTCAAGACGAAAAAGACCGAACTGCTCTTCCTCGCGCTCTTCCTGCGTCTGCTCCAGAGCGGAGGGCGCGCCGCGGTCATCGTGCCGGACGGCGTTCTCTTCGGCTCCAGCAACGCGCACAAGGGATTGCGGAAGATGTTGGTGGAGGAGCAGCGGCTCGACGGCGTGATCTCCATGCCCTCGGGCGTTTTCAAGCCGTACGCGGGGGTGAGCACTGCCATCCTCCTCTTCACGAAGACCAACTCCGGCGGCACGGAGAACGTCTGGTTCTACGACATGCTAAGCGACGGCTACTCGCTGGATGACAAGCGCGCCCCGTTGCAGGAGAGCGACATTCCCGACATCATCGCCCGCTGGCGAAACCGCCAAGCCGAAACGGAGCGGAAGCGCACCGAGAAGAGCTTCATGGTCCCCAAGTCCGAGATCGAGGCCAACGGCTATGACCTCTCCATCAACCGCTACAAGGAAATGACCTATGAGGCGGTTGAGTACGACCCGCCAAAGGTAATCCTCGAACGCCTCGCCGCGCTGGAGGCCGAGATCGCCGAGGGACGCCTCGAGCTGGAGGGGTTGCTGGGATGAGGGGGTATGTCTCATAATCGCCTCATTGAGTAGAAGTGAGGCGATTGAGGATTTTTCGAGGTTTGCTGAAAGATTCACGTCTCACCGGCCCAAACTTGCTGTTTTTGGGCCGGGAATGGGCCGATATGGGCCAGTAATGAGCCGATTATGAGCCGGTATTGAGCCAGTAATGAGCCAGTAATGAGCCAGTAATGAGCCGATTTGAGCCAATACTGAGCCGCTTATGAGCTGATTATGAGCCGATTATGAGCCGATACTGAGTTGA
This sequence comes from Synergistaceae bacterium, assembly GCA_018436785.1. Classification (GTDB taxonomy): domain Bacteria; phylum Synergistota; class Synergistia; order Synergistales; family Aminobacteriaceae; genus JAAYLU01. The sequence continues at coordinate 26,296 of JAHDKR010000066.1, forward strand.
TTGTCGAATTGGAGGGAGTTCTGAATGTTTACGGAAAAAACGCCTCTCCTTTCATCTGTTTGTGAAATAGTGATGGGACAAGCCCCTGATGGGAGTAGTTATAATACACATAGCAACGGTTACCCTTTAATTGCTGGTGCTGGTGATTTTGGCGCTTTGTTCCCGAATCCTGGAAAGTTTACTGACGCTCCCACAAAACTCTCACATGACGGCGATATCATACTCTGTATTCGAGCGACGATAGGCGATCGAAATTGGTCTGATACCTCTTATTGTCTTGGACGTGGTGTGGCCGGTTTAAGGGCAAAAAACGGGAAACTTTTTCAGGGTTATCTTTGGCATTGGCTAGGTCATACTGCTCCTGAGTTAAAAGCAAAAGGACGCGGGGCAACTTTCTTACAGGTTTCAAAGTCTGATATCGGTTCTCTACAAATCCCCCTCCCGCCGATTGAGGAGCAGAAGCGGATCGCGGCGATTCTGGATGCGGCGGACGCCTTGCGGGTCAAGCGCCGCGAGTCCATCGCCCAACTCGACGCCCTGCTGCAATCCACCTTCCTCGATATGTTCGGCGATCCCGTTAGGAATCCCAAAGGCTGGGAAACTGTGCGGTTTGAGGAAATCGGAGCATCAAGATTAGGAAAAATGCTTGATAAGGGTAGGGAGAAAGGATCATGCCAATATACCTACCTTGCCAATTTTAATGTTCAATGGTTCCACTTTGACTTGGAAAATTTGAGAACAATGGATTTTTGTAATTCCGATCGTGAAGAGTTTAATCTTCAAAAGGGCGATCTCCTTGTATGTGAAGGCGGGGAAGTTGGCAGAACTGCGATTTGGAAAGGTGAACAGGAGGATGTTTTTTTTCAAAAAGCTTTGCATCGTGTTCGTCTGGATCCCGAAAAAGCAGTAGCAGAATATGTTCAATTTTTCATGTGGTTTATGGCGAAAAACGGGGGTTTTAAGGATTTCACTAACTCGGCGACAATAGCTCACTTAACGGGTGTGAAGTTGAAAACTTTACCAGTTCCCCTTCCCCCCCTCTCCCTCCAACGCCGTTTCGCCTCCATCGTCGAGGCGGCCGAACGCCAGAAGGCTCGTTTGCGCGCGCACCTGGACGAGCTGGACGCGCTTTTCTCTTCGCTCCAGTCGCGCGCCTTCAACGGGGAGCTGTGACAGACCATGACGGACATTCCTTTCAACATCGACGAGCTGCGAGAGGATATCGATACCGAGGCCAAACTGGCTGCCGGACGCGACGGTAAAGGGGCGTTGCCTTCGGACTTCTGGGAGACGTACTCCGCTTTCGCCAACACGGACGGCGGGGTGATTCTGCTCGGAGTGTCGGAAAAAGAGGACGGCGTCTTCGAAGTGGTCGGAGTGGAGGAGCCCGACCGCGTCGTGCAGCCCCTGTGGAATCTTCTCAACAATCCGCAGAAGGTGAGCCGCAACCTGCTTACCGACGCATCGGTAAAGCGGTATCCGACCGGAAACGGTCGCTGGGTGATCGAAATCGAGGTCCCGTGCGCGTCGCGGAAAGAGCGCCCCGTTTTCATCAACGGCAACCCGCTGACCGGCACGTTCAAACGCCTGCACTCCGGAGACTATCGCTGCCGCGAGGACGAGGTCCGGCGGATGATCGCTGAACAGGTCGAGGATGCGCGGGACGCCAAGGTGCTGCACGGCTTCGGCCTTGACGATCTGAATATGGAGAGCGTGGATGACTACCGGAACCGTCTTTCGGCTGCAAAACCCGCCCATCCGTTCCTCGGTGCGAAAACGCCCGATTTTCTGCGCAAGCTCGGCTGCTTTGGCAAGGACAGGAACAGCGGCGAAGAAGGGCTTACTCTGGCCGGGCTGCTTATGTTCGGAAGGCAGGAGACTATCCTGGAGGCCGTCCCGTACTACTTTCTGGACTACCGTGAGATTCCGGTCGCCGGTACGAAGACGGAATGGGACGACCGTCTTGTTCCCGACGGTACGTGGTCCGGCAACCTCTACGATTTCTACAGGATGGTGATTTTGCGGCTCTTCCGCGATCTCAAGGTTCCATTCCGGTTGGTCCGGGAAGAAAGACAGGACGAGACTCCGGTGCATAAGGCGTTGCGGGAGGCTCTGATCAACACGATCATCCACGCCGATTACTCGCTCAGCACGGCGCTGCTTGTGATAAAAGCGCCGGAGTATTTCGAGTTCCGCAATCCCGGAAGGATGCGCGTCCCCGTGGCCGAGGCCCTGGAGGGCGGACAGAGCGACTGCCGCAATCGCACCATGCAGAGGATGTTCAGTCTGATAGGGATGGGCGAGCAGGCCGGGTCAGGCATTCCGAGGATGCTGGAGAACTGGAAGTCGCAGCACTATCGTCCGCCGGAACTGGTGGAGAACGTACATCCGGAGTTCACAACGATGCGCTTGCGGACCGTGAGCCTGCTTCCCGAGTCCGTGCTTACAGAGTTGCGGGAGCGATTCAGAGGTGCGTTCGAACGGCTGGGTGTGAACGAGCGGCTGGCCTTGGCTACCGCGATGATCGAGGGGTATGTATCGAACGGGCGTTTGCGGCAGATAACGGAGATGCACCCTCGGGATATCACATTGTTGCTGAGAGGATTAGTTGCTGGAAAAATGCTCGATGCAGACGGCAAGGGACGCGGGACAACCTATCGTGTGACAGGCGTTCCTCCGGTTGATAGGGGCGCCAGTGAAAGCTCTGCACATTCGAATACGAACCCCACACATTTGAATGTGAACCCCACACATTTGAACGCGAACCCCACACATTTGAATGTGAACCCCACACATTTGAATGACGAAATTTTCAATCCGTGCGAGGATCTTAATCTTTTGGATATCGCGGCAAAAGTACGAAATACGGGTAAGGCCGATAAGCAACTGATAAAAGAGACGATACTGGAACTGTGCAGAGACAGATTTCTAACCCCTCAGCAGCTTGGTAAGTTGTTGAATCGCTCTTATATGAGCCTACGTGAGCGCTATATCAAGCAGATGGTAGAAGAAATGCTTCTAGAGCGGCGTTTCTCCAATCAGCCTAGCCATGTTAATCAAGCTTATCGCACCAGGGAGCCTTCGCCATGAGTAACTTCGCCTTCCTTCCGGAGGATTTTCGGGATATCGCCGAGTCCGCTGTTCCGGCGGAGGGGTATGTTTCCGGCGATCCGCGCG
>JAHDKR010000113.1 GCA_018436785.1 Synergistaceae bacterium
CGGATCAGGCCGAGGTTCCCCTCCTGGATGAGGTCGAGGAAGAGCATTCCGCGCCCGATGTACTTCTTGGCGATGCTCACCACAAGGCGCAGGTTGGCGTCGACGATCTTCTTCTTCGCTAAATCTTCTCCGGCCTCCACGCGCTTGGCCAGTTCGACCTCCTCGGCAGCGTCGAGCAGCGGCACCTTGCCGATCTCGCGGAGGTACATGCGAACCGGGTCGGTAAGAGGGATGTCGTCCAGCTTACCGAGTTCGAGGTCGTAGGAGGGCGGCGCAACTGCGTCATCATCTGCTGCCGCGGCGCTGGCCTGTGCGGGAGCCGGTTCCTTGGCGTCGTCGTCCATTACTTCGATTCCGAGCTCCATGAGGTTGGAGACGACGTTGTCGAGAATCTCGGAGCTCCAGTTCTCGAGAGGGATATGCCGCTCAATGTCCTTCTGGGTTACAAACCCCTTACCGTGCCCCTCGGCGATGAGTTCCCGCACTCTTCCGAGGTATTCGGCCATATCCTCCCGCGAAAGCTCGTCCTTTTTGGAGACGTCTTTCTCCTCAAGGATTTCCTTATCCTCCAGAATTTCCTTCTCGTTGAGCATATCGTTCTCCATCGAACAACCAGTCCCCTCTTCAAAGCGACAATGACGGGCCTAATGTTCCTCTCGGGACACCGGCTCGTCGCGTGTGTTCTTCTTCTCTTTTCCGACGGACATATATTATACCACTATACAGTCAGATTGATACCAAAAAAAGGAGGAAATGCCACCTCCGGAGAGGGGCCGACCCATTTGCGGGTTTCCTCGAACTCCATCTCGTACAGAAGGCGGCTGATCTCCAGGTGGACGAGGTTATCCGTCTCGTAGGGGATGAAAAACCGCCGGTAGCCGAACTTCTCGGCGAAAAAAGGCAGATTCGCCTGCGACGGCACGCTGTTCTTTTCGAGGAGCGCCGCAAGGCGTGAGAGAAATTCGTCTTCGTCGAACAGAGGGTTGCTGCTCACAAGGACGATGGCTTTGAAGCTCTCGAGCATGATGTCCCTGTCCCACAGGCAACAGAAGGAGACGCCCGCTTCCACGTCGCTCTCGTCGTCAAGCAGGGAGGAGAGCAAACTCTCCATCGACGTGGAGTAGCCGAAAAGCATGGTGAAACCCAGCTCGATGCGGTTCAGCCGTCCGGGGTCGATCATGCTGTCCCGGAGCAGCGTGCCGACATAGCCGCTCTGAAGGCTGGTAAGGCAGAAAAATTCGCTGTTCATTCGAAGAGAGAAGGCTGCGATGTCGCTCAAAAGCCTGCTGTGGTGCGCGTTGACGGAGACCGGCTCGTAGTCCATCCTGAGAGGAAACCACGAAGCGATCTCCATGTCGACGTTGGAATCCCAATAGGGAAGCAGGGTCATTTCGACGATCCCTTCTTCTCCTTGTTCGCAAGCAGAAGGCGGCACACGTGCTCCACCATATCCGGAATTTCGGGCTTCGTGATCTGCGCTTCGGCGCCGACGCTCGCGGCCTTGACCTTGATGTCCTGCGCCATAATGGACGAGAAGACGACGATCGGAATCTTCTTCAGATCGTTGTGTTCCTTGACGCGGCGGACAAGCGCAAGCCCGTCGAGGCGGGGCATCTCGACGTCGGTGATAAGCAGGTCGTAGTGCTCGCCGAGGGTGTTCATCTTATCCCAGGCTTCTTTGCCGTCGCTTGTGAGCACGAGATTATGGAAGCCTCCCTGCCCGAGCACGTCGGCGATCTGCTTTCGGATGAGCGGCGAATCCTCCGCGACGAGAATGCGGTACTGGTCGAGATCGCCGAGAGGGGTCGTCAGCTCGGCGGTCTTTTCGACGTCGATGGTGTAGCGCTGCGAGAGCGTCGGGTTGACCATCTGGACGATGGCCTCGTAGTCAAGAAGCAGCACGTTCCGTTCGTCGCGCTTGATGACGTAGAGGACATACTCTCCCAGGAAGGTTCCCGTCAGTGTGGAGTCGAGCTCTTCGGAGTTGATCCGGTAGATCCGCTCGACGGCGTCCACCACGAATCCAAGTTTGATCTCGTTAAATTCAGCGATGATGACCTTGCTCGAGTCGAGCGGGGTCTTGGCTTCAATGCCGAGATGGATGCGCAGATCAAGAAGGGGAAGCACCTCTCCGCGGACCGAAGTGATGCCGATCATGGACGGATGGGATTCGGGGATGGTGCGGCATCCGGGCCAACGAAGAATCTCCCTGGTCTTGTCCACGTTGATTGCAAAGGTCTGGTCCCCAAGAAAGAACACCACGACCTGCCATTCGTTGGTTCCCACCTCGGTGATCACTTTCTTAACTTCCTGCATGGACGCTCCCTCCTCCGAACGGAACGGATTGTTTTCCGTGCTTACTATATCCCATGAAGGCTCGGACCACAAGCCCCTCCTCGGTACTTCTGCTATACTTGGTATCGAATTCAAATTGAGAAAGGGGAATGCGGGTGCGGAATCACCAGGATAATCTGCGCAACGAACCTGTAGGTTCGCTGTTGTTCCGGCTTTCCTTTCCCGCCGCGCTCGGCATGGCCGTACAGGCTTCGTACAGCGTGGTGGACGCTTTCTTCGTCGGCTGGGGCGTGGGGCACGAAGGAATCGCCGCTGTTTCCATGGCCTTTCCGCTTCAGATGCTGCTGATGGCGGCCGCCCAGACTCTCGGCGTCGGCGGGGCGTCGCTTCTTTCGCGGAGCCTCGGCGCGGAACGAAGGAAGCGTGCGGAACGGACGCTCGGAACAGTCTTCACCTGTACGTGGATTTTGGGGATTCTCTTCGCCGCCGTCGCGATTCCGTCCGCGCCGTTCGTCCTCTACTTCCTGGGCGCGGGGGAGGGGGTGCTTCCGCTCGCCTCCGAGTATGCGCGGGCTCTGTTCAGGGGCGCGCCATTTTTCGCGTTCTCCATCGTGGCGAACAACTTCGTCCGGGCCGAGGGGAACGCGTCGTTCGCAATGATGACGATGCTTATTTCGGCGGGGATCAACACGCTGCTCGACCCGCTGTTCATCTTCGGCTTCGAGTGGGGGGTGCGCGGCGCGGCCCTGGCCACGGTCGCGGCGCAGACGGCGACGGCATTATGGCTGGCGTGGTACTATCTCGCCCGAAAAAGCGCAGTGAGGCTGCGGATGAAGAATCTCCCCCCGCGCGCCATCCTCCTGAAAGAGACGCTCTCCGTGGGAGCTGCGGCGTTCTTTCGCCAAGCGGCCTCAAGCCTCTCCCTCATCGTGGTGAACGGATCGCTTGCCGCGCTGGGAGGGGGCGCCGCGGTGGCCGCCTACGGCATCGTGAACCGGCTGCTGCTCTTCGCCGTCATGCCTGTCTACGGCATCGTCCAGGGGCTGCTCCCGATCGTGGGGTTCAACTACGGGGCGAAGCAGTTCTGCAGGGTGCTCTCCGCGATGCGCCGCACCATCGCTTCCGCCACGGTTCTGTGCACAGCGGGCGCGGCAGCCCTCTTCTTCTTCCCCGGGGAGAGCGTGGACTTCTTCACGTCCTCCCCTGAGGTTCGGCGCGCCGGCATCGACGCTGCGCGAATACTCGCGCCGGGAATGCTGGTCACGGGATTTCAGATCATGGCGTCGGGGCTCTTCCAGGCGCTGGGAAAGGCCGGGCCGTCGTTTGTTCTCTCCCTGCTGCGGCAGGTGATCCTCCTGATCCCGCTGGTGCTGCTCTTCTCCCGCCTCTTCGGGCTCTTCGGCGTCTGGCTCGCCTTTCCGCTATCGGATTTTGCGGCGTCGCTGCTCACGTTCGCCATCTACCGCAGGGAGATGCTCCGCCTCCGCGAATTCTGCGAAACGGGCGACGACCCTACAGCGTCATGACTGCGGCAAGCAGCCGCGTATGCGAAAGCGGAAACGCGGCGACCCGCTCCGAAAAGGCTTCCGCAGTCCTCTTGGTTGTGGAGGCAAAGTCCCTGCGTCCGGAAATCATAGACAGCCGGATCAACGCGTCCATGGCCACGGAGTTTCCCGACGGCACGGCGCCGTCGTAGGCTTCCTTTCGGCGCAGGAAGAGCATCGGATCGTCCCCCGCCGACGAGAAAAACCCTCCGTTCCGTTTGTCCAGGAAATTTTCTTTCATCGCGTCCGCCAGCTTGAGCGCGGCGTCCGTGTACGCGTTCTTCCCTGTGGCTGCGGCGAGTTCCGTCAGCCCCCAGGCGTAAAATGCGTAGTCGTCCAGAAACGCCGGTATTGCGGCCTCCTTGTCGCGGTAGCGGTGCAGCAGCTTTCCCGTTTTGTCGCGGAGCTTTGTCTCGATGAACCGTGCGGCCTTCTCCGCCGCCGTCAGCCATTCCGGCCGTTTGAAGACGGTGGAGGCGCGCGCGAGGGCGGCGATCATGAGGCCGTTCCAGTCGACGAGGATCTTGTCGTCGAGCAGCGGCGGGATGCGACGCTTCCGTTCGGCGAAAAGCCGCGTCCGGCACGAGGCGAGCAGGGTGTCGAGCTCGTCGGGTGAAAGGGCAAAGCGCGCGGCCGTTTTCGCGCGCGGTTCCGGAATGTGCAGGACGTTATCGCCGAGGATGCGTCCGGTGCGCTCGTTCTTGACGTTGCCCCCCTTCCGCACGCCGTAGGCGCAGATGAAGACGCCGGCTTCCTCGGGGGTCAGGACGGCCCGCACCTGGTCTTCGGTCCAGAGGTAGAACTTTCCCTCCTCACCTTCGCTGTCGGCGTCGAAAGCTGAGTAAAATCCCCCCTCCGGAGAGGTCATCTCACGGAGGACGAATCCTGCGAGATCGTCGGCAAACCGGCCGAACAACGGATTGCCCCGCTCGTTCTGATACTCCGCAAGGACGTGCAGCAGAAGCGCCTGGTCGTAGAGCATCTTTTCGAAGTGCGGCAACAGCCATCGCCGGTCGGTGGCGTAGCGGGCGATGCCGCCGCCGAGGTGGTCGTGAATACCGCCCTCCCAGATGCGCTCGATGGAGCTTTCGGCCATGGACCATGCGTTCTCCTCGCCGAAACGTTTCCAATAACGAAGGAGGAAGAGGAGATGCGACGGCATGGGGAACTTCGGCTCTTTGGAGAAACCTCCCCACTCCCGGTCGTACCCGGCGCGGAGGCCGTCGTAGGCGGCTTTGAACTGGGCTGCTCCCGGAAGGGAGCCCGAAGACGGAGCCTCTTCCTTCAGCAGGGAGTCGCGGATGCTCTTCGCGGACTGCTCCACCTGTTCGCGCTGGGTCTTCCACAGCCACTTCACCCTCGGGACGACATCCACAAGGCCGGGGTATTTGCCGCCTCCCCGCTTGGGAAGGTAAGTCGACGCGAAGAAGGGAAGCCCCTGCGGGGTAATGAAGGTGTTGAGCGGCCAGCCGCCGTTGCCGTTCATCATCTGGCAAACGGCCATGAAGGCGCCGTCGACGTCGGGGCGCTCCTCGCGGTCGACCTTCACCGGGACGCAGGCGTCGTTGAGAAGGCTGGCAACCTCGCCGTCGTCGAACGACTCGCGCTCCATGACGTGACACCAGTGGCAGGTGGCGTAGCCGATGGAGACGAAGAGCGGCTTGTCCTCCGTTCTGGCTTTCGCGAAGGCTTCCTCTCCCCAGGGGTACCAATCGACGGGGTTCTCCGCGTGCTGGAGCAGGTAGGGGGATTTTTCCTTTGCGAGGCGGTTTTTTGCGTTACTCACTGCGGCCGCCCTCCGTTCCGAAGAGGGGGAGAATCTCTTCCACGGCGTCGTAGACCTTCCACGCGCCGGCGGCGTGAAGGACTTCGGGCGTGAAGTTGCCGGTGGTCAGTCCGACCGAACGGATTCCGGCGTCTTTAGCGGCGGTCATGTCGTCGGCGGTGTCGCCGACGTAGAGAGTGGTCGCGGGCGTGCCGCCGAGGTCGGCCATCCCCTTGAGGAGCATATCGGGGGCGGGCTTGCCCTTCTCCACGTCGTCCATTCCCACCACGGAGCTGAAGTAGCTCTCCAGCCCGACGGCCTTCAAGGGGCCTCCGGGTCGCTGACGGTTGGAGGCGATACCGAGGGAGACGCCGCGAGCCGCGAGCGTTTCGAGCACCTGCTTCGTCCCGGAGAAGGGAAAGATTCCCGCGAACTCCTGCTGAACGAACATCTCGCGGAAATCGGCGAGCCAGCGCTCGTCGAATCTGCCCCAGACCTTCATCCAGGAGTCGCGTATCGGCAGGCCGATGACGGAGAGCACGTCCTCCCGCGTGACTTTGGGGAGGCCCTCCCGCTCGGCGACCATGTTCATCGTGTCCCGTATGGCGTAGCTGCTGTCCACAAGGGTCATGTCGAAGTCGAAGATGACGCATGAAAACATCGAATCCACTCCTTTTCTCGAATCGTCCAGGGAAATGTTACTCTATGGGTCGGAGAAAAGCAAAGGCCGCCCCCGCAGGAACGGCCTTTGCGTACAGCCGGCTTCGCTACCCTTTGAGCACCTTCAGGTTGCCCTGGAGCGCCCGCTCGGGAAGCAGGTCGGCAAGCGCCTTCTCGTAGTGTTCGACGCCGACGCCGGGAATCAGCTTCTCTTTGGCCGCGACGGCGAGCAGCGCGACGTTCTGCATCCGCACGTCCGGCAGCTCCGTCCGTACGGGGATCACGCGTACGTCGAGACGAGCGCAGGCCGCGGCCACGTCCTCCGCGGAGGTCTCCTTCTCCGTGCCGAGGCGGACGGAGAGCGGCTGCCAGCATGTGTCGTAGTAGAGCAGCGTTCCTCCGGGCGCGGCGAACAGCTCCACGGCCCGCAGCGCCTCGGTGCGTTCGAGGGCGAGCACGAGCTTGGCGCTCCCCTTGCGGACCAGCGGCGTCGTCAGCGTCCCGATGCGGACGAACGACTCGACCATGCCGCCCCGCTGGGCGAGGCCGTGCGTGTCCACGCCGCAGACCGCGAGCCCCGCGTAGTCCGCGGCCCTGATGATCGCCTCGCTCAGCAGACCGATCCCCTGGCCGCCGACGCCCGACATGTAGATATCGAAGCGGCTCATGCCTTCCCGCCTCCTTCCTGAACTTTCTTCACGCCGATCGCCTTCGCCGGACAGGTCTGGATGCAGGAGCCGTCGCCGATGCACAGCTCTTCGCTCACGACGACGCGCCCCTCTTCATCGCGCTGGAACGAGGGGCAGCCGAAGGACTCGACGCAGACGTGCAGTTTGTCGCACTTCTCCTGGTCGATGTTCACCGATTTACGGACGTATCCCGGTGTTCGCTGCTGCTCGCGCGTGTACTTCAGCATGCACGGGTGGCGGGCGATGACGACAGAGAACCCCTCCTCCGCGACGGCCTCCTTCACCATGGCCGTCAGCTTCGCCTGGCTGTAGGTGTCCGCCTCGCGGATGCTCTTCACCCCTAGCCCTTCGAGCACTGCACGGACGGGGATGGCGTCGGCGGGGCCGTTGGCGTTGCCGCCCGAGCCCGCGTGGTCCTGGTGCCCCGTCATGGCGGTGGTGCCGTTCTCCATCAGAATGAGCGTGAGGTTGTGGTTGTTGAAGACCGCGTTGACGATGCCGGGAAGTCCGGCGTGGAAGAAGGTGGAGTCGCCGAGAAAGGCGACAACCTTGCGCGTGGTGTTGAAGAGCGAGAGTCCCGCCGCCGTGCCGGTGGAGTGCCCCATAGAGAGAAGCACCTCGCCCATCTTGTAGGGAGGAAGGAAACCGAGAGTGTGGCAGCCGATGTCCGCGACGGTGATGTCCTCCTTCGCGAGGGTCTGTTTGATGGCGTGGAAGGCCGAGCGGTGACCGCATCCGGGGCACATCTGCGGCGGACGGGGGGCAAGGGTAGCCGCGCGCTCCGCTCTTTTGCGCGGGACGAGGGAGGGCCAGGTCTTCGCAAGCACCTCCGCCACCTTGTCGGGAGTGTACTCCCCTATCCAGTCCTCGGGGTCGGTCTTGCCGACGATCACGGTGCGTATGCCGAGGTCGAAGGCCAGCGCCTTGATCTCGCGCTCGAGCACGTCGTCCAGCTCCTCAAGTACCTTCACGGAGGCGTGGGAGCGCAGGAAGTCGGCCACGAGTCCCTTCGGGAGAGGGTGCACCACGCCGAGCTTGAGGATATCCGGCTTTTCCGCCGCGTCCTCCAGCACGTCGACCAGCGAGCGGAAGGGAAGCCCCGCCGTGATGACGCCCTTCGACGGATCGTTCCCCTCGCGCAGTTCGTGGAGCGGCGAGCCGTCGGTCTCCTGCGCCACTTCGGCCAGACGGGCGATCGCGCGCCGTTTCATGTCGAGTGCGCGCGTGGTGAGCGGAATGGACGGCCCTGCGGAGGAGTCGAACGCGGGAACGCTCCCGATCGGACGGGGCGTCCACCCTGCGAAGGAGACCTTCTCCTTGCCGTGGCAGACGTGCGTGGTCATCCGGAGGATGACGGGCATCTTCCGCTTTCTAGAGAGCTTCATCGCCTCAAGGTAGAACGTGTAGGCCTCCGCAGGCGAGGCGGGTTCGAGCACGGGGATGTAGGCGAGGCGGGCGATGTGGCGGTTGTCCTGCTCGTTCTGCGAGGAGTTCGCGCCGGGGTCGTCGCCGAGGATGGCGACCAGGCCGCCGTTCAGCTCCAGTAGCGAGAGCTGGACGAAGGAGTCGGCCGCGACGTTGAGACCGACGCTTTTGAAAAAGACGCACGAGGGGCGCCCGTTGAGCGACGCGCCGCACGCGACCTCGGTGGCCACCTTCTCGTTGGTGGAGAACTCGAAGTAGTAGGGACGGCGCTCTTTGGGAACGCTCATGAGCGCGGCCCCGATCTCCGGCGTGGGGGAGCCGGGATAGGAGGCGATAACCTCCGTCCCGGACTCGATCATTGCGCGGGCCAGCGCGGTGTTCCCGAGGACTATTTCACTGAACGGCCCGGTATTCAGCAGCATGTCGCCGAGACTTTTCATTTGAGGACCTCCTTCGTTTACCGGTCGGGCAGGAGAGCCGTCCTGCAGATGAAAACATCCTTTCCGCGATAGGTGAAGTGCTCCACAAGCACTTTGTCGTCGGTGAACTTCATGCTCTTGGGCACAAGAATGGTCACCTTGCCGGATTCGTCCTTCAGCGGAAGGAATTCATCGGAGTCGAGGGGATCGCCGCTCTCCACGAGAGCGGATGGCTTCTCCCCTCAGGTGTTGCGGTAGACGCCCCATTCGATGTAGAGCGCTCCTTCTTTCGCCGACAACTTTTCGAGCGCGCTCTGCTCCAGCGCAAGGTGAAGCTCCTGCGAAACCGCCGGCAGAGCGAACACCGTCAGCAACGCCGCAATTCCCAGCAATACGATACATTTTTTCATGAACGAAGATCTCCTCCTCTTATAAAATGAAACAGATTCTCTCCGGGAATTGTATCACGGACTGCGTGTTGAGTGCTACACTTGTCGCGAGCCGTGAAATGATCGCACGAGGAGGCGTTCCCCCTGAGACTCCACACCTACCGCACCCCCCGAAGCCTTGCAGAACCGCTGCGCGAAGAGGCCGCGCGCGGCGACACGATCTTTCTGACGCCGTCGAACAGGGACCGTCCGCTGCTGCTGGAGATGCTCTTCCTTCCGGACTCGATCTCCTTCCCGGAGCGGAAGCCGAAGGTGTGGATATGGGACGACCTCTACCGGGCGCTCGCCGAGGCCCTTGGCGTGAAACCCCGCGTGCAGATCGACCCTCCCGACCACTGGCTGCTCGTCCGGCACATCGTCCGTCGGCTTCGGGACCGCTGTGCCGACACGCTGCCCGCCGGGACGGCCTCGCCGCGTTTTTTGGAGCTCGCGGGACAGTCCATCCGCGAGTTGCTCAGGGAAGGCGTGCCGAGGGAGGAACTGGCGAAGGCGCTGGGCTGCGGCGGCTGCGCTCCGGGAGCGCGGTGCCGACGTCTGAGCGACGAGCGCACAGCCTCCCGGAGCGAGCGTGCGAGCGTCGCTGGAAGCGCGCTTCTTTGCGCGCTCTACGGCGACTACATCGCACTCCTCGAAGAACGCGGCCTCGCCGACAGCGCACAGATCCCCTCGCTGGGAGCGGCGCTGCTGGAGGCGTTTCCGCAGGAGGGGAGCACATGGGCGAGCGGGCTGAAGCTCCGTGCCGCCGGATTCCTGAGCTTCGCTTCGGGGCAGATGGCGTTTTTGCACTCGCTCTGCGCTGCGGGAGCGGACTTGGAGCTGTGGGTTCCCGAGTGCGGCGAAGGAGACTTTTACACTGCGGTGCAACAGTTCCCCGAGGCCGAGCATCTCCGTTGCTCCGGGGAAAGCGAAGCTGCGCCGCCTCTCTGCGTCTCCATGGCGGCGGGCGACCTCCGTCTCTCGACGGATACGCTCGCGCGCGAGCTTTTCCTCTGGCCTGCGGGCGAGGGGTATCTCTCCGCGACGACCGGCCTCTCCTTTCCGGGGTGGGACAACATCGCCCTCTGCGCAGAGAGCGAGGAGCTGAACTCCCTCGTCGAGAGCTTCACCCGGTACGGTATTCCCTACTCGCTGCGCGAGGGAGCGACGGTCTCCGAAACGGCGCTCTGGAAGAGCGCGCTGCGGGCGCTCGACCTGGCCGCGGACGGGTGGCCCCCCGTGGAGACGGCGGACTTTCTTTCGTCGCTGCTCTTCGCTCCGTTCAGCTTCCCGCGACGGGCATTCGGGAATGCGCTGCCTTCGGGCAAAAAAGGGTGGACGGGCTTCCTGGAGGAATTCCCCCCCGAGGCCGGGAGGGACGCGTTCCGCCGGGCGACGGCCTTCGCCGACGTCGTGCAGCGCGGCGGGCGCCCTGAGGAGCTCCTGTCGGCCTTCGCGCACCTTGCGCCCTCCCGCGCGGAGCTGAAGCTGCTCGTCGAACGGGCGGCGCGCTTCCCCCGCCTCGACGGGCATATCCGCGAGGTGTCGCTCGCCGTGCAGGAGGCGAACGAAAAGGAGCGTTCCCTGCGCGAACTGCGCAGAGACCTTGGCGACGCGGGAAGCGCGCGTCTCTCTTTCGAGGAGGCTGTGGCCTTCCTCGGGCAGTGGGCGGAGACGGCGTCGATCTGGATGCCTTCGCCGGTCTCTCCGACCGTCGCCATTCACCCCGGCACGCCCCCCTCGCTCGTCCGCGCCCCTGTGTGGATTCTTCCCGGGATGACGGCGAAGCGGTGGCCGGGTCAGGTGCACGAATCCCCTCTTCTGAGCGACGAACGGAAAGAGTTCCTGCACGAAAGCCTTGAGCTCGGGCGAAGCCACCTGCCGCTGGTGCCGGAGAAGCGGAGCCAGCGCGAGGCGCTCTTCCGCCGCCTTGCGGCCTGCGGCGAGAGCCTCTGCGTTCTGCTGCGCCCTCTGGCCGACGACGGCGGCCGTCCGCTCCCCGAATCCCCCTTCGTCGACGACGCCTGCTCTTCGTCGCATCCGTGGCTGCGCTCTTCGGGAGCGGAGCCGCTGAAACGCTCGCTCGGCGAGATTCTCGCCCCGGAGGAGTACCCTGTGGCGGAGGGCGTGGAGACGCGCTGGCGCTCGTGGGCGACGACAGGCGCGGCCCGGGGCAGCCTGAAAGAGATTCCCCTCCTCCCTCCGAAGGAGAAGGTGTTTTCACTGAGCGACCTGGACACGTACGTTTCATGCCCCTTCCGTTACTACTGCGCCCGCACGGCGTCGCTGGACACGCCCCCCGAGGAGCTGCACCGGTTCGATCTCGCCGGAAGCGCGCTCCATCTGCTGTGGCAGAAGGTGTGGGAGCGGCGCCTTTCGACCGGGGAGCAGCTGGACTTCCTGGTCAATGGACTTTTCGACGAGGCGATGGACGAGAAGTACGCCCGCCTCCTGGCGAGCGAGAACCTCAAGCGCGACCGGAAGGAGCTGCTGCGGCGCGCAGTTCGCCTGGCGCGCGTGCAGCAGACGATGGAGGACGGCGGGCTGGCCTCCGGGAGGCTGGAGCAGAAGCGGGAGTACACGCTTCCGGAGTTCGAGAGGGGGGGCGTCCGCTTCAAGGGGCGCTGCGACCGGGTCGACTTCCTGAAGGGCGGCACGGCGGCCATCTTCGACTACAAGAGCGGACCGTCGTCGAACTATAAAGAAAGCCTCCAGCTCGCAGCCTACGGGATCGCCCTCGCCGCGAGCGGCATCCGGACTGTCGCGTCGGCGTTCCTCTGCCTTGCGGACGGAAAGGAGAAGGGGGCCTCCGTGGAGGGCGCGCCGTCCGTCTTCGCGTCGTTCACCACGCCGCTCGCGCCGCTCGAGTCGGACGCGGAGGAGGCGCTCGAACGGGTGGCGGAGTCGTTTGCCACAGGGCTGTTCCCCCCGCTGTACGAGTCGAAAAGCTGCCGTTTCTGCGCCTATTCGTCGCTCTGCCGGAGGCGCGACTTCCATAGCGCGGAATCCGAGGAGGAGGGTGAAGAGAATGGCGGGCGGTGATCTGCTGGCGCGTCTGAAGGCGCATATCGCGTCGGAAGGGGCTCTCCTTCCGGCCCAGGAGGAGGCCGTCTTCTCGGACGCGGCGCTGACCCTCGTCGGCGCGGGCGCGGGGACGGGAAAGACGCATACGCTTTCGTGGCGCTTTATCAGGGCGCTGCTCCGCGAGGATGTGCGCCCCCGGGACATCATGACGCTCACCTTTACCGACAAGGCGGCGAACGAGATGCGGGAGCGCATCGGCGAGCTCTTTACGAAACTGCGCCCCGTGCTCGACCCAGGCGGAAACGAGCTGGCCTCGGTCGCCGCGGAGCTGCAGGAGACGCAGATCTCCACCATCCACGCCTTCGCGCTGAACATCATCCGCGAGGAGGCGCTCTTCCTCCCCTCGGGGCTCGGCGCGCGCCCGGTATCGCCCCCGGAGGCGGAGCTCTTCACGGCGCGGGCGGAAAAGGCGCTGGACACGCTGGATTTCGGCTGGTTCACGAGGAATCTTCCGCAAGGGACGAGCTCGGGCGACTTTCTGGATACAGCTGCCGGGGAGTACCTCGCAGACGCGGTGACCGAGTACTCCCCCGAGGCGGCGGTGTCGTTCGCGCTCTCGCTGGCCGACCTGCTGGAGAGCCGGGGAGAGTCTCCCCGAGAGCTGTTGCAACGCGCGGACGACCCGCACTACTTCGACGCGGTGAAGAATCGCATTCGCGATATCTGCCTTCCCCTCTGCCGCGAGGTCGCCGGGGATTGGGAGAGGGTCTTTGCACAGCTTCCGTCTGCTCTGCCGGGGAAGAGCGCGTTCAACGAACGGCTCGACGCCTTGCGGAAGGAGTGGCCCGAGGACGCTCTGCCGCCGGAAGAGCCGGAGGGACTGCTCGCCTTCGCGACGCGGCTCT
This sequence comes from Synergistaceae bacterium, assembly GCA_018436785.1. Lineage (GTDB taxonomy): Bacteria > Synergistota > Synergistia > Synergistales > Aminobacteriaceae > JAAYLU01. Next base: position 13,152 of record JAHDKR010000113.1, read on the forward strand.
TCGACGGCATCCTCGGCAATCTCAGGGGAGCGACGACGAGCGGGAGCGGGAAGTTGGCGCAGGAGGCGCTCGGCTGCTCCTTTGCGGAGCACCGGGAGCGCTTCGGCACGCTCTGGACGGGACTGCGCTTCCTGTCGCAGGAACCGCCGGAGTTCGACGTCAGGCTGCGCTCCGTGCTGCTGCGGACCTCGGCCATGGTCTGGGAGACCTACAGGGAGTTCCGCCGCAGACGAGGGCTGTTGTCGTACGACGACATGATCCGTCTGGCGGCTGATATCGCCGCGTCCGAAAATTCGGCGCGCTCCGTGCGCTCGTTCCGCGAGATCCTCGTGGACGAGTATCAGGATACGAACCCGCTGCAGGACCGTCTGATCGACTCCGTCGCCGCCGAGGGGTGCAGGCGCTTTCTTGTCGGCGACCCGAAGCAGTCGATCTACCGCTTCCGCCACGCCGACCCGACGCTGTTCGGAGAACGTATCGCCTCGCCGTCCGAGGAGACGCGCTACATCCCGCTGCAAACGAGCTTCCGCACCCGCCCCGCGCTGTTGAAGGAGATCAACGGACTCTTCGGCGGCATCTGGCGGAACGGCATCGCCTCCACGCTTCCCACCCCCTACGAGGAGCTGCTCTTCCCGGAGAATCCCGAGATGCGGGAGCTGCGCGAGGAGACGTCCCTCCCTCCGCTCCTTCCGGTCTTTCGCCGTCAGCGGGAAAACGAACCGGTCGCGGAGACTCGAAAACGGGTGGCGCTTGCTCTCGGAGAGAAGCTGTTGGAGCTGCACGGCCAGCCCGTCTGGAACAAAAAGAACAAACAGATGCTCCCTGCTGAGTGGCGCGACATGACCATTCTCGTGCCGTCGCGCTCCTCCTTCGCCGCGCTCGAGGAGACGCTGCACCCTCTTTTCGGCATCCCCGTCGCCTTCGAGAAGGGAAAGCGCTACTTCGACAGGGGAGAGATCGGCGATCTGACGACTGCCATCCGGATGCTCGCGTTCCCCGACGACAGGGCGGCCGCGCTCGGTTTTCTGGCCTCCCCCTTCTCCGGGCTGAACATGGAGCAGTTCGCCCGCTTCCTCGGGCCGGAGGCCCCCTCGCTTGCGGAGGTCTTTCCGGAGACGGCGGCCAGGATCGAGGAGCTGCGGAGCGTCGCGCGCTACTCCGGCCTCTTCGCGGCGCTGGTGCTGCTGCTGAAAGACCAGTCGTTCCTGGGAGCGTACCCGCTGTGGAACCGGAAGAGCGCGCTGGCCAACCTCTGGAAGGGGCTCGATCTTGTCCGCGAGTACGAGAACGTCTTCGGCAACGACCCGGCCGGGTGCGCCGCCTACGTTGCCCGCATGGCGGGGCGCAAGGGGGCCGGCGAGGAGAGCACGCCCCTCGGCGAGGAGGAAGACGTGGTCCGCGTGCTCACCGTCCACAGCGCGAAGGGGCTGGAATTCCCGATCACGGTGGTGATGGACCTGAACAACACGCCGGGAGGCGGCGGCGGACGGGGCGCGCTCGTTCCCTCCGCGCTGCTGGGCGCGGGCGCTTCGCGCCACCCCGAGGCATGGAGCGAGAAGAGCGCCTCCGAGACAGGAAAGATCGCCCGTTTTTTGGAGGACGTCGAAGTCAGGGAGGAGTGGGAACGCCTCTTTTACGTCGCGGCGACGAGAGCCATGGACTGTCTCGTCCTCTGCTCCACCTGCGGCATGAAGGAGGACGCCCCCTCCCCCGTTTCCGGATCGTGGCTCTCACTACTGCACCCGGAAATCCCGGAGGACGAACCGGAACAGAGGCCTCTCCGGCGGACGCCCCGGGAGGAGGAACGGAAGCAGAGCGTCTCCGTCCATCCCCCGGTTGCTGCACCCCGGTTTGTGGAGCGGATGAGCGCCACGTCGTACTCGCTCTTCCGCTACTGCCCCGCCGCGTGGCGGATGAAGTTCCGTCAGGGGATCGAGATGACCTGGGAGCTTCCCTCCTCCGAGGAGGCCGGGGGAGCCGACCTCGGCTCGCTGGCTCACTGGCTCCTTTCGCGGTGGGACTTCCGCGCCGCCTCCCTTCCCGCCCTGATCGACGAACAGCATCCGCGTCTGCCGCAGGGGCTTCGTCCCGCATGGAGGGACGAACGGGGAAGAAACGCTCTGAAAGGGTGGCTGGAGCGCTTCGCGGAGCTTCCGGAGGGCCGGAAACTGGCCTGCCTGCACCAAACGCTCTCGCTCCGGCGCGAGCTTCCGTTCCGCGTACAGATAGAGGGAGGCGCCGGAAGTATTCGCCTTGTCGGCTCCGTGGACGTCCTCTGGGTCGAGGGAGATACGGTCTATATAAGGGACTACAAGATCACTGCGGGAGAGATCGACGGCGCCGCGGCCTGGGAGATTCTCTACCGGGAGCAGCTTCTCTTCTATGGCTACGCCGCTTCGCTGGCCTTCCCCGGGCGGAAGCAGGACATCAGGCTGCTCCATCTTCGCGAGGGGCGCGAAGGAGAACGGATCAAGACTCCGGCATCGTGGAACGAGATGGGCGACTCCATCCTGTCGGCTGCCTCCGCCTGCGCAACGGGGCCGTTTCCTGCGGCCGCGGACCGTTGCCCGCGCTGTTTTTTCCGTCTCGATTGCCCGTACCGGATCGAAATCTCTACAGGAGAATAAAAAACTGCAAAAAAGAAATTGACGAGAGAGAAAGAGACGCTTAGTATTGAGTGGATGTGTGAACGATAAACCGCTTCGTTCGCCGCGTGCGTCCGGACTTTCTCCGGGACGATCCGGCATTCGGGGCGCGCGCCGAACCGCACATCCTCCCTCGGGAGTCGAAGACGGAAGGAAGGGATGGATCGAGATGACGTTTGATGTACACGAGATAAGCCCGCTTGAATGGGACGATATGGCCGACGGATTCCTCGACCTGGTCGACAACGAAATACGCGCGGCGGAGATGCTGTTGAACGCTGATCCGCCACTGGCCATGCCCTCGATACCTCACTCGCTCATAGCGACGGAATACCTGCTCTTTCTGGCCGTCCAGCTATTGGGCGCCTCGAAGCAATCCTGGACGAATGTCGACGAGTATATCAAGTTCATCGCGGAGAAGGCGCCCGATCTTCGCCGTACGCTCGGCCCCCTGACCCCGCTGAAGAAGGCCGCGGCGGCGGGAGCGTTCGACGAGGACATCTTCAAGGTCGCCGAATCCGCCTTCAAGGCGACGGTGAAGGCCGAAAAGATCCTCGGCGAATTCATCGACAAGAAGCTGGAGGAGCTGTACGCCGAACATGAGACATCGCCCGCGTCTCCCTCCGGCGGTTCCGGCGGCCGCGGGAATGAGTACGGGCAGGCGATGGAAATCCTCGACAAGGCGTGGGGGGAGACGTCGGTGAAGAAGCGGGCAACGCTGGTGAAAAAGGCGCTCGCGCTCTGCCCAGATATCGCCGACGCGTATGTCATTCTGGGCAACGACGCTCTTGATTCCGGGAAGCCGGAAGAAGCGATCGAACACTACCGCAGGGGGCTGGAAGCCGGGGAAAGGGAGCTGGGCGCGGAAGCCTTTACCGACGACAAAGGGCATTTCTGGGGCCTTCTGGAAACCCGCCCCTACATGCGCGCCCGCTTCGGTCTTGCCTCGGTGCTGCACAAAAGCGGCAGCGTACGCGAGGCCTCGGAACACTACAAGGCGATGCTCGAACTGAACCCGAACGACAACCAGGGAGTGCGCTACATGCTCATCGAAGCGCTGCTGCTCCTCGGAGAGCACCAGGACGCGGACGCGCTCCTGAAGCAGTACGATGAGGAGAGCGCGTTCATGCTCTACCCGAAGGCCCTCCTGGAATTTGTGAAGAACGGCGATTCGAAGGCGGCGCAAAAGCTGCGCGCCGAGGCGATCCGGAACAATCCGCACGTCCCGGCGTTCCTCCTCGGGAAAAAGAAGCTGCCGAAGAAAACGCCCGACTCGTACGGATTCAAAGACGAGAGCGAGGCCGTGGTCTACGCGCTTGAGTTCGGCGCTCCTTGGTCGACAATCCCCGGAGCCAAGGAGTGGCTGGCGCAGGGAGTATAGGCGAATTTCACACACCGGAGGCCCGGACGATGCGTCCAGGCCTCCGGTGTTTTATGCATCTTTGCTCGCCTGCTACAGGCTCTTCCAGCTCTTGAACCCCTTCCCTACGACCTCCGAAGCGTCGGAGACGGACATAAAGGCCTTGGGGTCGTTTTCGGCGAGAAACCGCTTCAGCGGAATGACCTGGCGCGGTTCGAGCAAAGTCATCAAGACGGGGCGCTTCTGCTTGGAGTACCCGCCCACACCCTCGAAACGGGTCGTCCCCCGGTGCAGCGAGAGGTTGATGTACGCCGAAACTTCCTCGGGGATGTTCGTGATGATAAAGACCTGCTTTCTGCGGTCGAACGAGCGCGTCGTGTTGTCGACGACGATCCCGAAGACGTACAACCCCACCGCGCCGTAAATGGCCGCGTCCAGGCCCACGACGAAGAAGGAGAGCCCGAGAAGCCCCATGTTGATGTAGATGCTGAACTGCCCCATCTCGATACCGTAGCGCTTCCGCAGGGCGACGCCGGGGATGTCGAGGCCTCCGGTGGAGCCGCCCACGCGGAAGACGAGCCCAGCGCCGAGACCGCGCAGCACGCCGGAGACCATGGCGGCAAGGAATTTGTCGCCGATCACGGGAACGGGGACGAATTCAAAGAGCTTCAGCAGCAGCGAGAAGAGGAGCACCGCCCACATAGTCCACATCACGAAGCGCGGCGAAAGCTCCCTCCACGCCCAGATCATCAGCAGGGCGTTCAGTATCAGTATCACCCAGGAGGGGGAGATTCCGAAGACGTAGTTCGACAGCACCGCGATACCCGAAACGCCAAGATCGGGGAAGCGGTTGGGCAAAACGAAGAGCACCACCGCGACCGCCTGAATGGAGACGCCTATCGTGACGGCGAGGAACGCCTTCCACTCGTCGCGTATTTCGCTCAAAACTCTCGCGGCGCCTCTGCGCGCCAATGTGCGCATTCTTTTTATTTCCATTGCGACCACCCCTCTTGCTTCTTTCAAATTCTCCGACTCCAACGGATTCGGAGCGCATTTCCGCGCACTCTCCGCGGCTTTCTGGTATAATAGTTCAGTTAAAGACTTGCGAAATGGAGTGAAACAACATGTTCATCCCCCTCGAAGGAGACGGTCTTGTCTCCATACGCCGCATAGTCGCCCTGGTTCGTCATGAGAACGAAACGGCGGTCTATTTGCGCGACGGCTCACTCCTCGCCACCGGATTCAAACCCGAAACACTGAGGAAAAGATACAACGCTTTCTGCAAAGAGGCAAGAGCGAACGCCGAGCCTCTTCGCGCGCAACGAAACGGAGGAAAGAGAACATGATAACGAGCCCTTCGGCTCTTCAGTACACCGCCAAGGATATCCAGGTCCTTGAAGGTCTTCAGGCGGTTCGCAAGCGGCCGGGAATGTACATCGGGGACACATCCGTCCGGGGGCTCCATCACCTGGTCTACGAAGTGGTGGACAACTCGGTGGACGAGGCGATCGGCGGCTTCTGTACCCGGATCGCAGTGACCATCCACGAGAACGAAAGCATCTCGGTGGAGGACAACGGCCGAGGCATTCCCACGGACCCTCATCCTTCAAACGGCCGTCCGGCTTCGGAAGTGGTGCTCACCACGCTCCATGCGGGCGGCAAGTTCGACGGCGGCGCATACAAGGTCAGCGGCGGCCTCCACGGGGTTGGCGTCTCGGTAGTGAACGCCCTCTCCGACTGGCTTGAAATAACGATATGCCGCAACGGAGAGTCGCGAAGCCAGCGCTTCGAGAAGGGCATTCCCGCGACGGATCTCTCCGAGGGTATTCCAACCGAACACACCGGGACCAAGGTGCACTTCCTGGCCGACGCGACGATCTTTGAAGAGGTGAAGTACTCCTTCGACGTGCTCGGCGCTCGATTCCGGGAGATGGCCTTTTTGAACCCGGGACTCTCCATCACGCTCGACGACAAGAGAGAGGGCGGACGGGTCAAAGAGTACCGCTACGAAGGGGGAATGCGCTCCTTCATCGAATACCTCAACCGCGGCAAGACCGTGCTCTTCCCCGATCCCATCGTCATCTCGGGCGAGAAGGACGGCGTCTCCGTGGACATCGGCCTTCAGTACAACGACGGCTACCAGGAGCGCGTCTTCGGCTTCGCCAACCTGATCCACACGATCGAGGGAGGGACGCACGTCTCCGGTCTCCGGACGGCGCTCACCCGCGCAGTGAACGAAGCCGCTCGCCGGGCCAAGCTGCTGAAGGAGAAGGAAGAAAACCTCTCCGGCGACGACCTCAAGGAGGGACTGACCTCCGTCATCTCCGTGAAGCTTGGGAACCCGCAGTTCGAGGGGCAGACGAAGACGAAGCTGGGCAACAGCGACGTGAAGGGAATCGCCGACTCCATCGTCTACGAGGGGCTGGTCGCCTGGTTCGACGATCATCCGCAGATCATCAAAACCGTCGTCGAGAAGGCCATCAAGGCGCGGCAGGCCCGCGAGGCGGCAAAACGCGCCCGCGAACTGGTCCGCAAGACCGCGATGACGGGACTGACGCTCCCCGGTAAGCTGGCGGACTGCTCCGGCAGAAACCCCGAAAACACCGAAGTGTACATCGTTGAGGGAAACAGCGCCGGCGGCAGCGCAAAGCAGGGACGCGACAGGAGCTTCCAGGCGATCCTTCCGTTGCGCGGAAAAATCCTCAACGTCGAGAAGGCGCGCCTGGACAAGGCGCTGGCGAACGCGGAGATCCGCACGATGATCCAGACGCTGGGCGCCGGCGTGGGGGACGACTTCGACACGTCGAAGCTGCGCTACCACAAGGTCATCATCATGACCGACGCCGACGTCGACGGCGCGCACATCGGCACCCTGCTGCTGACCTTCTTCTACAGGTACATGCCCGCGCTGATCGAAAAGGGGTACCTGTACATGGCGCAGCCGCCGCTCTACAGGGTGCAGCGGGGGAAAAACGTCACCTACTGCTACAACGAGAAGGAGATGCGGGCGCTTCTGGACGAGGCGGGCGAATCCGCCAAGATCGTGGTGCAGCGCTACAAAGGCTTGGGAGAGATGAACCCCGAACAGCTCTGGGAGACCACGATGGACCCGAAGAACCGCATTCTCAGGAAGGTCGAGATCGACGACGAGGTCGAGGTGGACGAGTATTTCAGCATCCTGATGGGAGACAAGGTCGAGCCACGCAGGGACTTCATCACCGCCCACGCGCACGAGGTCAGGAACCTGGACATTTAGCCCGCGAAGGACAACGCCCCGGAGATGCCGCTCCGGGGTTTTTCTTTTTCGCACCCGCCGCGCAGGGGGCGGCTCCAACGCTCTCCGGCACACGGCGCCACGCGATGCTCCCGGATATCTCTTCCTCCTCGCGGAACATCCGAGGTCGCGTTCCGCTCCGTTCTCTCATCTTCCACTGTACGGGGCAAAAGTCCCGATCAAACGGAAAGAAAACGTGTATAATTCAAAGAACGCAACAGAGAGACAAAGGAGATGATCGCGCATGGTCGAACAGAAAAAGAAGATCCAGAAAGCGCAGCAGACATCCCTCTTCGCAAAACAGCTTCGCATCGTGTTCTATACCGTCTTTATCTGCATTACCATCGTTCTTCTCGCGGTGACGCTGGATCTTGTCATCAATCCCGCCAAAACATGGTCGGATTCTCTTGCCATCCGATGGATCAGCGAAAAACGGGCGATGTTCCCCTTTTTTAAATAATACACCGACACAACGGAGGGGCCCTTTTCGGACGCCCTCCGTTGTGCGCGCCATCCTTTCCGTTCTCTCTCTTACACCTTTTTGTTTCCTCCCTTGTAGCGGAAGCAGAGCAGCGTAATATCGTCGGACTGCTCCGCCCCTCCGGCGAAGCGAGTAATCCGATTCCGCATCTCCCGGACGAGCGCCTCGCTCCCGAGCGTCCGCATCTCGCCGAGCCAGCGATCCATGAGCCCTTCGCTCAACAGCGACTCGTCGACATCGAACGCCTCCGTCACGCCGTCGGTGAAGAGGAAGATGCCCTCCCCTTCCTTCAGTCGTCCGCCTCCCTCTTCAAAGAACATCCCCTCCATCGCCCCGACGAGCGGCCCTTTCACCGGAGCGAGCGGCAGCGCGGCGTCGCCGCCCAGCAGTCTGGGGAAGGGATGCCCTCCGCAGGCGTAGCTGAACGAACCGTCCCGAAGATCCACGAGGACGAAGCAGAGCGTGACGAACATGCAGGCGTCGTTCCCCTCGGCGATGCGGTCGTTGACGGCGGCCATCAGCTCTCCGGGAGGAACGCAGCTTCCGGAGGAGATGGCAAGCGCCTTGACGAAGCTCCGCGTCACGGCCATGAAGAGCGCGGCGGGTATCCCCTTGCCGGAGACGTCGCCGACGACGAGCAGCAGATGATCTTCATCCGTGTGGAAGAAGTCGTAAAAATCGCCGCCGACTTCGCGCGCCGGTTCGAGCTTGGCGAAGAGATCGATGCGGCCGTCCTTCGGGAACGGGGGGAAGGTGCGCGGAACAAGGCTCATCTGAATGGACCGGGCGATATCCAGCTCGCTGGCGATGCGTTCGCGCGCCGCGGTCTCGGTCTTCAGACGTTCAAGGTGAAGCAGAAGATTCTCCCGCATGGAGGCGAACGAGCCGGTGAGCAGCGCGACCTCGTCGCGGCCCCTCACGGGAGGGAGCGGCGCGTGGAGATCGCCGGAGGCGAGGAGCATGGTGGCGTCTTTCAGTTTTCGGATCGGCCCGCTGATTCTGTTCGAGATGAAAAAAACCATCAGCAGCATGGCGAATACTCCCCCCAGACCGAGGAAAGTCTGCACCCGGCGCAGATGGATAATGTCGTCCAGAACCTCTTCTTCGGGAAAGACGATGCCGAGCGACCAGCCGATATTTCCCACCGGACGGAAAAAGACCAGGAGGTCGCCGCGGAGGGGATCGTACAGGGACGCTACCCCCTTCTCGCCCCGTATCATTCTGTGGCCGAGAGGGATGAGGTCGGGGCGGTTCTCCATCTCGGCCACGGTGAAGAGCGTTTCGCGCATCAGCAGCTCCCGCCGCGGATGGGAGACAAACGCGCCGTTGGACGTCACAAGAAAGACGTAGCCGTGACCTCCGACCTCCATCGTGGAGATGATGTCGGCCAGCCAGTGGAGTTCGAGCGACGCGCCGATAGAGGCCAAATAACGCCAGTTCGCGTCGTAGAGGGGAATACCGTAACTGATCATCATCGATTCGGCGCGTTCGTCGGCGAAGAACGGCTCCGTCCACAAAGGCTTGCCCATCTGTAGCGGAAGCTGGTACCAATCCTGCACCGTCCAGTCCATTTCGCCGGCAAGGTTCTTATACTGAATGGAATTCCCCTGGCGAAAAACCAACGGACAGAAATTGCGAAAGAGCGGATTCGTCGCCTGCTTTGAAAAGCCGACGTACAGCCCGGTGACCTGCGAATGGGACGCAAGAAGCTCCTTCATCATCTCCGGCATCTTCTCCGGAGGCGGCTCGAAGAGGGTGATCATGGTAGCAAGATCGCGAGTCACGGCCTCCGCCACCATGGGAATCTGGAGGAACTGACTCTCTGCGGCCCTGCCGAGGTTCTCCATCCGCCCCTGGAACTCCTCCTCCAGCGCTTCCCGCGATGTGGAGTAGCCGTAGAAGACGATGGCGAGAAAAACGGCGCCGACGCCCGCGACAATCATCAGCGCCAGCTTCGCCGCTATGGAGACGCCTCTGCGTCCGTCGGGAAAGAGAGGGAAAAAACGCTCCTTCATCGCTCGTCACCCCCGGGGAAAAAGACGTCGTACGGGGCTGTCTCCGTCATATCGACGAAGACGCTTTTCATCATTTCGGAGGTGCGCTCGTAGTCGGCGCGAGACAGAACGCCGGGCGTCCATGTGGAGCCGTCCTCCGGGAAGATCGAGGGGAGTATCGTGTCGAGCATCCGCCGCAGCAGAAGCCGGTTCACGATATACCCGGCTTTATCGGCCTCTCCGAGAATCAGCTCAACGGCCTCCTCAGGGTGCTCGGCGGCGTAGCGCCACCCTTCGAGGGAGGCCTCGCGGAGATCGCGGGCCAGTTGCGGATTTTTTCTCCACGTCTCCTCCGTACAGTAGACGCCGTCCTCGGGGAAGTCGTACCCTTCGTCCCGGAGCGAGATCACCGTCAGATCCTCCGGGCGGCGTCCTGTGTGCAGAATGCGCAGATATTCGTTGTAGCTCATCGCGGAACAGGCGTCCACCCCTCCGCGCAGGAAGACCTCCACGGAGATGAACTGAGGAAAGATCACCGGCCAGATACCGTTGTCGCTGAAAGCCTTTTTATATCCGCCGGAGAAATGGTCGCCCCACAGGCTCATCTTCCGTCCGTTCAGATCCTTGATCGTGCGGATTTTGCGGTCTTTGTAGGCGATCACGAGCAGGTTGCCCCGGTTGACGATCTGGGCGACGTTCACCAGCGGCAGGCTCTGGGAACGGTAGCGTATCCCGACCGTCAGGAAAAGCGTCGCGAAGTCCGTCTTCCCTTCGCGGAGTTCTCCGATGGTGTCGACGTCCGAACCGCCGCGCCGGATTTCGAGGTCGATACCGCGCGCTGCGTAGAAGCCCTTCTCACGCGCCATGTAGTACCCGGCGAACTGCGTCTGCGGGTACCACTGAAGCGTGAGCGTCGCCTTCGTCATGCCGGAAGCGGCCGGGGCCGTCTCCTGACTTCGGGCGGGGCAAACGCAGAGAAGAACAAACACCGGGAGAAGAACGGCCGGAATCAGCCGCCGAAGGGCGCGCAACATCGACATGTCCAATCCCCCTACGGCATCCGGGGCGTGTCCACCACGATACGGAGGCTGTTCAACGTCCCTTTCCGGGAGTAGTGCACTTCGTCCATCATTCTCCGTACCAGGAGGATGCCCAGCCCCCCCGCGTCGCGCTTTTCAAGGGGAAGAGAAACGTCAGGCTCGTCCATGGCGAGAGGGTCGAACGCGACCCCGTTATCCAGAAAATCCACGGCGAAAAACTCGGGTTTCTCCTCGACCCGTATCGTCAGCTCGCCCGGAGGGGTTTCGTACGCGTAGGAACAGATATTCACGACGATCTCCTCGATCGCAACATCCAGGTGCGCCACCCGCTTCGGCGGAAGACGCTCCTCCGCCCCGTCCTCCTCCAGAATGAAGGCACGGATATCGCCCAACAAGTCGAGAGAGGCTGGGAAAACCCGCTCTCTGACGGTGTTTTCCATCGTCTTTTCCTCCTCTACTCGCCGAGAAGGCGAAGAGCCTCCTCGCGGCTCTTCGTCACCGGAAGAAAGCTGTCAAAGCCGGAAACGCCGAAGACCTCCTCGACGACCCCGGACATTCCGCAAAGCACCACCTTCCCTCCCGAAGGAGAGAGCCGCTTGGCAAGCACGAGAATCGAACGGAGTCCCGCGCTGCTGATGTACTCGAGTCCTGAAAAATCGAGGAGCATGTGAAGACGCTTTTCGGGCTGTTCATCGGCTGCGGCGAGCGCGGCCTTCTCAAAATCCGGAGCCGACCTGGCATCCAGACGTCCCGAGAGCAGAACACTCCGCCCCCAGGTTTCGACCGTAAAGTGCATTTCGAACATAGTTCATTCCCCCTGAAAGCAGCATACAGAACCACCACACTACTGCCGAAACGAATACAGGCGTTCTTGAAGTTCATTGTGCGCGTTTTTACCGGACGTGTCAAGAAAAGCGGAGAAACGGGATGCAGTCGAATATTCTCTTGGCGATTCCGCTTCTTGCGAGACGACGGAATTTATGTTATTGTCGACCAATATCGACTCGTCATCATGTCGTTTTTCAAGGAGGAAAAGATGGACGAAACAACACGAGGACAGAAAACAGCTTCCGGAATCGGAAGGACAGCCGCGGACTCATTTCTCTCGGGCCTCTACTGCGCCGAGAGCGCGCTGCTTGCAGTGGCGGAATCCCGCGGGACACGCTCCGAGCTGATCCCGAACATCGCGACGGGCTTTTGCAGCGGTATGGCGCGTACCTGCGGGACGTGCGGAGCGTTAACGGGCGCAATTATGGGGATTGGACTCGCGTTGGGCCGGTCTGCGGCGGCCGAGTCGGTGGAGCCTGCCTACAGGGCGGTCAGGCAGCTCATTGCCGAGTTCGAAGAGGAGTTCGGCGCGCGCGACTGTCACCTGCTGCTTGGGTGCGACCTTGGGACGCCGGAGGGGCAGGCTGTTTTTCGGGAGAAGGGGCTTCGCGATCGCTGCGCCGAGTACACGGGGAAAGCCGCGGAGATTGCGGCGCGCGTCATAGCGGAAATCGAGGAAGAGCGCCGCCCATAACAATAACGAGGAAATACTTACAAAGGAGATGGTTCAGGTGAAAAAACATATTCTGTACATCATGCTCGCGGCATTGACGCTTCTGTTGGTCTCGTCCGCCTGCTGGGCCGCCATGGGAGAGATTCAGAACTTCACGTTCAGGGGTGTCGGCGAGGATGTGCTCGGCCCCGGCGAAGACCCTACGCCGGACGGGAAACAGGATTATTTCTTTTCGGTGACCGTTTCAGGGATAGGCGCCCTTTCCGGGTTCATACTGCAAAACGAGGACGGGAACTCCGTGTGGGATACCGTCGCCGGGAACAACGTCCCCGGAATGACGGTGAAGGACAGCAGCGGCAATATCATCGTCCACAGCGGCGGCAGCATGCCGTTGGTTCCGTTGATCCTCGGGGCGGGATTCACGATCTCCGTGCACGACGACGGATCTATTGCGCACGGCGGAAAGTTTGCCCTGGTGGCTCGATTCGCCGACGGCTCGCGGAGTCAGTCCGTCATCGAAATTCCCGCTTCGGAGCAACCGGCGGACGCGGCGGCTTCGGTCAAGATACTCTCCGCTGAATGGACGGGAACGGGAACGCGCGATCTTACCCGCGGAGACGAACAGCTCCGCGGCGACGGAAAGGCTGACATGACGGCCCGGATTTCCGTCCAGGGCAAGGGCGTGCTCACCGGCATCACCATCCGGAGCGTCGAAGGGGAGAAGGGCGCCTGGGATACCGTGCCTGCCAACCGCGCGCCTCTTATCGCAGTAACGCAGGGGAACAAGACACTGAACGCGGCGGACGGAAACATCGAAATTCCTCTCGACGGCAAATACACTTTCGACCTGCTGCTGACGGACACGGGAGCGATCGCCCGCGGGAAGTCGCGCTTTGAAGTCGCCCTCGTCTTCTCGGACGGATCGGTCGTCGCCAAAGAGATTGCAAAGGGAAAGAGCGAGGAGCCATCTTCCGGCGAGTTCTCGGGTTCCGCCGTTTTTGCCGGTCCGGGGAACAGAGATCTTGTAGGGAGAAACGAGCAGCGCAGGGGCAACGGAAGCCCTGACTGGAAGATCGACCTCAAGATCGAGACGCTCGGGACGATCAGCGGGATAAAAGTTTTCAACTCGACCGGACCTGCGGGCGAGTGGGACACGATCCCCGGAAACGGCCGCTGGCTCGTCGCCGTCACAGGAGCGGACGGAAAACTCCTGAACACCGCGGACGGCTCCGTCCGGATAGCCGTTCCGAACCCCCTGGCGCTCCAACTCTGGGTAGAGGACAACGGTTCCCTCGAAGATCCGAACGTGCGCTCAAAAGTCACACTGTTCTATGACGACGGAAGAGAGCTCTCCAGAGAAATTGTCTCCTCCGGCTCGAAGGAGGATGAGACGCCGACGCCCACTCCGAGAGTGCGCCCCGACAGACGGCGTGAGAGAGTGAAGCGGGAGATCTTTTTCTCGAATCCCCGCCAAGCGTCCAGCAGCGACTACGTCGGATCGAAGGACAAGATAGGTAAGAGCGGCAAGAAAGACTGGCTCTTCGAATTCAGAATCGAGGGAAACGGCGCCGTCAAGCAGATCACGGTAGAGGCCGTGGACGCTTCGTTCATCTGGGACACCGTCCCGAAAAACAGGAACTGGGTTATCGGCGTACTGGCTCCGGGGAAGGGGCTGTTGAACAAGAAGGACGGATCGGTCTCCTTCGAGGTTCCCCCGCACAACAACCTTCAGCTTTTCGTGGAGGACAACGGGGTGTTGAAACAGGGAGCGTCGCAGTTTGAAATCACGGTGACCTGGAGCGACGGCGCCACTTCAAAAGTATCCAATTTTTAATCTGCGGTGACGAAGGGAGAAGGACGAGCGCCTTCTCCCTTTTTCTGTAGCTCTCCCATCCGTTCAGCGCATTTCCTCACGGCATGTCGCCAAGCTCGTCGTAGAGATCTTCCACAGCTTTCCGCGCGCAGAACGTCTCTTCTTCGTCAAGCTCCCACAGCACCCGGAGCGCCTTCCCCTCGGCCGCCCCCTCGGGCAGCCAGGAGACAGGTATCTCCACGGCGAGCGACTCGTCGTCGCCGAGCAGAACGCGCGCTACCCCCTCATGCACCGAATCGATGAACGCCCTCACTGAACGCACCTCCCGCACGGTCGGTATCCGGCTTTTACAGCTTCTTCCGCGCTTTTGAAGTACACACGGTTTCTCTCGGAAGGGAGACCGTCGCACGCGGATGTATGGAACACCCGGCTGGAACGGTTTCCTATATAGAAACGCACTTTCTCCTGACCGGACTTCTCCGATTCAAGGACTTTCCGAACGGTAAACTCGATTCCATCCGTCTCGACGACAACGTCGCCCCCGATCGTCGTGAACAGGTCGACGCCGGCCTCTTCCAGCAGCGCCACGGCTTCCCGGTGCGGGTGTCCGTACGGGTTCTCCGCGCCGCAGGAGATGATGGCCGCCTTCGGGCGGAGCATCGCGAGAAACCGTGCGTCCGTGCCGTTGTGCGAGCCGTGGTGCGCGACCTTAAGTACCGTCGTCTCGGGAAAGCGGCGGACTGTACGCCGCTGTTCCGTCTCCATATCGGCCGCCAGCAGGAAGGAAACCTCGCCGAAGGAGAGACGGAGGACGATTGAGTTGTTGTTTACGTCGGCGTCGGTCCCATAGATCAGCTTCACGGGCGCCAGCACTTCAATGAGCACGCCCTGAAACTCCTCCGAAAATCCCGCCTTCGGCCGCCCGAAACGGATTTTCCGGTCAAGTACCGCCTGTAAGAAAAGCTGCTGCGTCCGTGTTCCGTGAACATACCCGCTGTCCCATACCTTGCCGACAGGGAAGGCGTCCAGAACGGCGAGCATACCGCCGATGTGGTCCGAGTGCGGGTGCGTCGCCACAAGGATGTCGATCTTTTCGGCGTCGAGCGAACGGAGCGTCTCGACGACCCTCGGACCGGCCTCGGCAGTTCCGGCGTCGACGAGCATCGTACCGCCATCCGGAAAAACGACGAAAATCGAATCCCCCTGCCCGACGTCGAGAACGCGCACCGTCAAAGCCGACGCGGAGGCCGCCTGTCCGAAGGCCGAAAGAAGCGCCGCCGCGCATAAGAGAAGGATAACGCTGAACCTCGTTCCTCTCTGAAGCGTTTCTGTTCTCATTCTCAGTACACTCCTCTCTGTCGCGCCTTTCGCGGATGCCGCGTAGAGGCGTGCATACCATGATACATCATTTCCTCGCCCCCGGCCGAAAAACGCTTGCTCTTCGACGGTCGAGGCGCTACTCTATTGGAATCAAGAGAAAAAGAGGGTGCGTTCTGATGGGCAGGAGAAGAAAAACGCCTGTGATTACAACAAAAGAAGAAGAGGAGATCCGTCGTCGCGCCGTCGAAAAGGGAGTCAACGTCTACTTCGCGTACTTGCCGCCGAACGGCGTTCCGGAGCAGAGAGCCCTTGAAAGCGCCGTCCGGAGGGCCGAGGCTGCGGCGTCGGAGGAGCTGCTCCCTGCGCTTCTTGACTCCGTCGCCGACGAACCGCTCCCTCCGGAGCGGCGTTCGCTGCTTCTGCTGCGCATGGAAGAGCGCCTTCCCACGCTCATCCTTCCGGAGCCCGAGTTGCTCTCCGAGATTCCTCCACTTCGGGCGGCGGCGGCATCCGCTTTCGGAACGATCGCCGGTATGGCGTTCTTGCCCGCGCTTACCTGGATTCTCCTCGGCAACCGGGCCGCGGGGGTCTTTATCGGGGCTCCGCTCGGCGCGCTCTTCGGAACCCTTGCGGCGCTCCTTCTCCCCCGGAGCCGGAAGCTGCTCCTGCTGCTGGCCGCCATTCTGGGGCTCGCGACCGTAAGAGAGGTCATCCGCTTCCTCAGCGGCGGCGCGATCTTCTTCAAGGGGTGGTCGCTTCTGCGCGAAAAGAGCGGGTCGCTGAAGGGGCTCGCGCTTTTCCCGCTGCTTTTCGCAACGCTCTTGCTCCTGGGAGCGCGCGAGACCCGTTTCGACCGGAAACGTCACGAGGAGTCCGTTCGCCGTGCCTTTGCATCATGGACCGAGGGGGCGGCGCGCGTCGCCCTGCTCGCGGCGTCGCCGTCCGCTCCTCTGCAGAAGGACGAAGAGGAGGCCATTCCGCTCCTCGCGTCGAGAATCCTCTCCCTTGAAGGCGCCTGCTGCGAAGACCTGACTGCGGGCGTCTCCGAGCTTGCCGCGGAGGTGCGCAACCTGGGCTACTCCGATGAGAATCCGGCCGTGCTCTTCCGATGGAATGAAGAGGC
Organism: Synergistaceae bacterium; assembly: GCA_018436785.1. Classification (GTDB taxonomy): domain Bacteria; phylum Synergistota; class Synergistia; order Synergistales; family Aminobacteriaceae; genus JAAYLU01. Next base: position 29,703 of record JAHDKR010000113.1, read on the forward strand.
CGCGGGAAAATACACATCCTTCGGCGCGGTGGAGCCTGGCGATGCGGTGCGCGTGGAGCGAGAGCCGCTCTTCCGGAACGGCGAACTGCTGGCGAAGGGGCTCGTCAGAAAGGTGCGGCGCTCATGATCACGAAGCCGGTTCTTGGCGTTGACTTCGGCACCACGAAGACGTATCTCTCAAAGTGCCCCGGGGACGATCCGTCGCCGACGAGCGTGGATTTCGGCGACGGAAGGGACGGCGTTCCTTCCGCCATCCTCTACCGGAAGGAGAAGGAACCGCTTATCGGCCAGAGCGCGCTCGACGAGTACGGCGAGGCGACCGCATGGGAGCGCGCCTCGTTCCGCCTTGTCACCAACTTCAAGGCGGATCTTGCACGTTCCGAGGAGGCTCGCGCAGCGGCAAGCGACTTCCTCTCCGCGCTCCTCGCCGACGCGCGGAAGCAGCGGCTTGATGTGGAGCCGACGACGCGGCGCGTCCTCTTCGGCATTCCCAGCGAAGCGAACGACGCATTCCGGGCCGCTCTGGAGGCAACCGCCGAAAGAGCGGGTTTCGGCGCGCCGTTTCTCGTCGACGAACCGAAGGGAGCGCTGCTCTACCACATGAAGCAGCGCGACATTTCGGTGGACAAGGCGCTCGGCGGCGTGCTCGTCGCGGACTTCGGGGGGGGGACGTGCGACTTCGCCTTCCTCGAGGGGGGGCGCGTCGTCCGTTCGTGGGGGGATATGCTGCTCGGCGGACGGCTCTTCGACGATCTCTTCTTCCAGTGGCTGTGCGACCAGAATCCGGGGCTAGACGCCGAACTGGAGGCGCAGGGATCGGCCTACTTCGTCCAGTCCCACCTCTGCCGGGAGGTCAAGGAGTTCTTTTCGCGCTCGATGGCGCGCGACCGGGGCGAGCCGGTATCGAAAGTGCTCGCCGGGTACGGCAGGCTGACCGACCTGACCTGGGAGGAGTTTCTTCGCAGAGGCGCCTCCTACACCCCATCGCGCCCCTTCATCGAATTCTCCAAGGGGATTCTCCCCGAGCTGCGCGGGCGCGCCCGTTCGACGGCGTGGAACTTCCTCGCGCACAACGGAGGGGAGCCGCTCCAAGGGCAGAAACTCGACCTCTTCGGCTGGTTCCGCGAGTGCCTCCGCTCCGGCCTTGAAGAGGGGAAGATAGAACGCGAGCGAATTTCGCTGGTCATTCTGGCCGGCGGAAGCAGCCTCTGGCCGTTCGTCGGAGAGATCCTGCGCGAAGAAATCCCCCTGCGGGAGGAGCGCGCCCTGGTGCGCAGCGACCGGCCGTACGCCGTGATCGCCCAGGGAATTTCGCTGCTTCCCGCGCTCAAAAAGCGCTTCGCCCGCGCGCGCCAATCGCTCCAGAACGAACTCCCCGACTTCCTGGAGAACCGCCTGGGCGCGCTGACGGCGAACCGCGTTGCAGCGCTGGAGGAGAAGATGGCCTCGCTCGCCGTCGACATCTTCTTCCGCAAGGAGGTCGTCCCCCTTCTGCTGGAGTTCCGGAAGCAGGGCGGCTCGCTGGCACTCCTCCGGAAGCGCATCGACGAGCGGACCGCCGCCGCCGAGCCTCTCGCCCGCGAACATCTCGCCCGGCTCGCTCCGCGCTTTCTTGAAGGGCTTCGGGAGGAGGTACGCGACCTGCTCGCGGAATGGTTCGCGTCGCACGGCGTCGCCCTTCCGCGGAAAGACCTCGCGTTCGTTCTCCCGGACGAACTCTCGGAGCCTATGCTCCGGGTGCGGACTCCCGCGGCGGACGGTATGCTCGACGTCGTCGGAACGGCCGTCGGCGGACTGCTGACGGCGGGCGCGGCGATGCTCTGCGGAGGATCGAGCACCGCGCTCATCACGGCGGGACCTATCGGCCTCGCGGCGGGCGCAATTCTGGGAGCCTCCGCAGGGTGGATGCTGCTTCGCTACGGCAAGGCGAGGATGAAGGAGACGGCGGAACGGATGAAGCTGCCGGCTCTCCTTGCTGCCTTCATGATCGACGAAAAGCGCATCGCGGATCTGGAGAATGACCTGTCCGACGCGCTGGCCGATCACCTGGAGCGCCGCTTCGTCCCGCTGAAACGGGAGCTCGACGAACGCATTCGGACGCTCGTGCGGGACGAGATCAGGGCGCTCAACGAGATCAACAGCTTTTAGCTCTCGTAGAGCCGCCGTATCGCCCGCTCCATCGACTTCATAAAGTTCCCCCAGTAAATCTCGTAGGTGGTGTTGTTCACCAGGTAGGGGGTGAGGATGCACGAGCGGAGAACGTAGACGCTTCCGCAGCTCCTCCACTCCCTCTCCTCGATGCCGAAGCGTTCCACGAAGGAGCGCGGCGCGTCCCCGTACTCTTCTTCCGTCAGCGAGGTCTTCGACGTGATGAAGTCGCTGATGTAGAGCGGTCCCGATTTGTAGGAGCACTGCTCGTAGATCGCCTGGTTCAGACGATTCATCTCCTCCAGGCTGCCGTTGCCGATCTCATGGAAGGCGTAGACGACGATGTTGAGATCGGGACGGGTCAGCGGAAGCGCCTCGAAACGACGACCGCCGACCTCCAGCGGCGTGCTGTCCAGAATTGATTGATGGAAGCGGAAGGCGCCCTCGATGCTGCTCTCGATAATCCTCCCGTAACCGTTCGCGTTCAGCGGCACCACCCGGTGCGCCATCCAGACCGCCGCCACCGCCGCGCCCGGCTTGGACCCCTCCAGGATATAGCTCCCGAGGAGCATCGGGTTGTCGTCCCCCTTCTCGAAGACGTATGCGGCGAAGTAGGAGATCAGGTCGATAACGCGCCGGTCGGCGGCGACGATCGCGCCCGCGGAGTACGGGATGTAGCCCAGTTTGTGCGGATCGACCGTGATCGAGTCGGCGCTGCTCATTGCCTTGAACGCCTCGTACACTTCCGGAACCAGCCAGCCTCCGTGCCCCACGTCCGCATGCGTCTTCTTTATCTCGTCGTACTCCATAAACCGATTCTCCTCGTCGAGAAAGAGCGCCCGCGCGTAGCCGCCGTATGCGGCGTCCACGTGCAGGTAGAAGAAAACGCCTTTTTCGGCGTACCGTTCGCGCAGCCGGACGATTTCGTGCACCTCGTCCACCGCTCCCTCCTCGGTGCTGCCGACGACCGCCACCACGGCGAGGACGGGGCGTTTTTGCGCGGCCAGCGAGTCGATGATGCCTTCGAGCGCACGAACGTCCATCCGGTAGTCGTCGCGCACCGGAACTGGAATCAGGTTCTCCCGGCCGATGCCGAAGATGTCCGCCGCCTTGGCCCACGAGTAGTGCTTCGACTCGGGAACCAGCAGAACGCCGAGATCGCGCCCGGCCATCCCCGTCCCCCGGACGGACCTGTCGCGTACCTCGTCGAAGCGGCCGCGCTCCCTGGCCCTGTCCACCAGGTCGAGCACGTCCTTCACGGGCAGGTTCATGAGACGCCAATCGTCCAGGCCCTCGACAAGCTCAGGCATGCAGTCGCGGATCGCGTGCGGAATGGAGGCGAGGTTGCGCGCCAGCCAGACACCTTCGTAGTTGGCGACCGTGCCGCCCGAGGTGATATGCCCCCACGCCTTCTGCGGATCGTACCCCATCAGCGCGGCGAGCTGACGCCCCGTCTCGATCTCCAGCGCGGTCGTCGCCGGGGAGCCCTCGTAGGCGCAGTTGTTCGGGTTGTACAGAAGCGTGAGCATGTACCCCAGGTTGGCCGCGATGAGCGTGTCGGCGTTCATGTGCCCCAGATAGCGCGGCGAAAACCACGGGTTGGAGCTGACCTGAAGGTTTCCCGCCAGCTCGATGAGCGCCTCTCGCGTATTCTGGAGCGTCCTCGCGAAGTCCGGCCGCGCCTTCTCCTCTTCCGTGACCACAAGGGGATCCTCGGGGTGGAAAAAACGCCGCCACTCCGCATGATCGTCCATCAGGTAGACGAGCATCTGTTTGAAGAAGTCGTAGTTTTCGGCCTTGGGCCCCAGAAACAGCGCATTGAAATTGATAGGCTCGGTCATCGATTCGCCATCCTTTCCGCGGGGGAGGTACGCGCCTGTACTCGCCGGCTCATTCGTCCAGCCAGGTGCAGGCTCGTCTCCGTTTCGTACCGAGATGATACACCGTAACGCCGTGTCAAAGTCAAGAGCGCGCGCCCCACACCCCGCTTCATTTCGGACAATCGTTTCTTCGTTTGACCTGACGGCCTTTTCGGGTATCATAGACGCGGTTCTTTCAGCAGGAATAGAAGCAACAACCTGAGATCTCTCAAACAAGGAAGGTGCTGCAATGCGAAGCGTCGCCGAGAAGCGTGAATCACGGGAAGCGGTCTGCCGGAAGCTCGACGAGATGGGAATCCCCTACGAGATGATCGAGCACGAGGCGGCCTACACCGTCGAGGACATGGACCGCGTGGGGTTCGACGAGAAGACGACCGTCTGCAAGAACCTCTTCGTCCGCGACCAGAAGAAGAAGGCGACCCACTGGCTCGTCGTGCTGCTCAAAGACAAGCGGGCCGACCTGGACAGCCTTGCGGAGCAGCTGGGGACGAAACACCTCAGCTTCGCCTCCGCGGACCGTCTCAAGAAATACCTCGGCCTCGCCCAGGGCGAAGTCACGCCCCTCGGCGTGCTCAACGACGCAGCCCACGAGGTCATCGTCGTCTTCGACAAGGACCTTATAGGCAGGGAACGTCTGGGCGTGCACCCGAACGACAACAGCGCGACGCTCCTCCTGTCGTTCGAGGACATCAGACGGTTCGTCGAGCGGAACGGCAATACTGTGCGGTACGTTACGTTGAAAGCGGAGACGGCGTAGCGCGCAACGAAAAACCCCGCTTCGGAACCTGCCCGCCGCATTCCTCCGTTCTCCGGAACAAACAAACCGGGAGCCCGAAATTCAGGGCTCCCGGTTTTCATGCGTATTTTTCCGAACGGTTCAGGCCCGCTGGCCGTACGTCTTGAACTTCTCCAGCGCGACATTCATGTCCTCTTCGCTCAGTATGACGGGGTCGCCCACGCTCTTCGCGCGCCAGTAGAGCTCGCAGACGAATTCGATCTCCTCGGCGGCGTTGAAGGCGTACTGCATGTTCGGCCCGGCGGCGAGAAGGCCGTGATTGCCCAGAAGGACGGCGTACCGCCCCTTCATCCCGTCGCGCGCGATCTCCGCCAGCTCCTGCGATCCGAACGGCGCGTAGGGGGTGCACCGGACGTCGTCTCCTCTAGCGCTAGATGCATGCGCACTAAGCGACTGACACGACTCCTTACTCGCTTCGCTCGTGTTCGTCGGTCCTCTGCTTACAGCGTATCCGATCAGGTAGTGGAGCGCCGGAAGGCTCCAGTGGAGGCAGGCGAGCGTCGTTGCGTAGGTGGAGTGCGCGTGGACGACGGCGTTGATGTCCTCCCTGTCCACGTAGAGCAGCCGATGCATATCCATCTCGCTCGACGGCCTTCTCTCCCCGTCGACGGTCTTCCCGTCGAGGTCGAGGACGACGACGTCCTCCGGCTGCATCGCGAAATAGTCCATCCCGCTCGGGCTGATCGCGAAGAGCCTCTTCTCCCTGTCCAGCGCGCTGATGTTGCCGCCGGTCCCCTTGGTCAGCTTATGGGTCGCCAGCATCCTGCAGTGTTCCACAACAAGTTCACGCTCACGCCGGAGCAGCATTCGTCGTTCCTCCATTGAAATACAAGCGAAGGCCTAGGTCCGGCCGCGTCTTCCCGCAAGGACAAGCAACGGCAGAAGCAGCAGCAGCGCGAACGGCGCGGCGCCGAGCGAGCATCCGCCGCCCCCGCCGCCGCCTCCGGGCGAGTAGGGAGCGAGCGTGAAGCTCATCTCCGTGCCCGGCACGAGCGTTCCGTAGATGTCGAACGCCGCGACGCGGACCGTCCACGGTTTGTTGAAGGTCGCCGGAACAGGAATGTCATGCCGGAATTCGTAGATGGACGGTCGGTTGTTGATTCCGTTGCGGGTCAGCTCGACGCGTTTGGCGTCAAATGTAAGCATCTCCTGCGTTCCGTCGAGCAGGGTGTAACGGACTGTCGCGATCCTGTTGTTGATGGTGTAGGTTCCGTCGTCGTTGGCAACCACGTCGTTAAGGGCGGGTTGAATGGGCTTCACCACGCCGAAAAGGCTGAGAAGCTGCTTCGGCTTCACCGCGACGCCGTCGGCCACGTTCCAGTCCACCGTCTTGTCGGCAAGCTCCGGAGTATAGACATAGTCCGACGTCGGAGGTTCGGTCTGTCCGTCGCCGCGTATCTCCGCGCGGACTAGGACAAGGCGCTTGCCATCCGGGAAGGGGACGATGGTTCCCAGTTTGGACGCCGCCTGACCGTTCCCGAGATCGTAGGCGAGCGACACCTCCCCGCTGTCGTAGTGATACCAGAGGATCTAATTGGTACCTAGCCTGCCCGCATACGCCAATCCGCCGAGTTCGACCGATTGGGTCGCCGAAGAGACGTGGACGTTGTACACGACGGCCCTGATCGTGCCGTTCATGTACTCCAGCAGGTCGTTCGGACGCCAGCGCCGCACGATCTCGTCGCAGAGCGTCCCCGGAATGCCGCCGTGGCGCAGAGAGGATGCGTCCCAGTATCCGGGGAAAAGGTCGGTGTAGATGTGCGAGTTGTTCTTTTGCGCGAAGGCCGTTACATTTTCCATGTGTTTCTCGGGAGAAAAGCGGGAGATGATCTTGTCCGGCACGCTCCCGAAGGTCAGAGGTACGCTGACGGTGGCCAACTCTGCGCCCGCTGCGCCGACGGCCGTCGCCTTGAGGGTGTAGGCTCCCTCCTCCAGATCGCGAGTGTATATGGCCGCGTAGTTGCTGTCGAAGGTCTTCGTATGGCCTCCCTGGATGAGGGCGGCGGCGTAGTGGCGCGTCACCACCGCCTTGATCGCCGCGTCGTAAAAGGAAACAGGCAGCGCCGGATTATAGACGAGGTCGGGAGGCGGCGAAGCGAGGATGTCCAGCGCGGTTCCCGGAGTCCATCCGTGCGGATAGTCCGTCTTGATAGCGTTTAACGGCGTCAACCCCGTACCGTCGTCCACCGTGCTCGTCACTGTGCGCAGCGGGGCGAGCACCCCGTCGCGGTACAGCTCGAATCGGACGTTGAAGGGATCCTGCTCGGGATTTTTGCCCGCGCGATCGATGGAGACAATCGCGTAGAAGTCGCGTCCCGGGGCGAGGATACGGGAGTTCTCCGACGGAGCCGCCACCGAGAGCGTGACGGCCTCCGCATCGGGAAGACCCAGCAGCAGCGAGGCGCACAGGGAGAAGAGCAACATGAAGCGTCGCATGAAAACAACACACCCTTTCCAAGATGATGAGAGAGATCAAAGAAAATCATACCACCAAGCGGCCGCTTCGTCCTCGTCTTTCACACCCTGATCAACGGGAACTTCCGTCCGCGCCTCTTTTCCGGTATCATGGCGGAGCGCCGCCGACGCAGGGCGCGAGCGCGGGGAACCTCGACCGTGTACGAAGCGGACGCGCCGCTCTTCATTATTTGATGCAGGGAAAGGAAAAAAGACAATGACCTACAGATGCAATAAAAAAAACTGCACCCGCTGCGGCGCATGTTCCGGACTCGGAGTGCTCTCCAAGCCCCTCCGCGGACTTTCTGCGCCGCTTGGTTCCGGTGAAGATGCATCGTCCCGCGTGTTTTCGGCGGCGATCGACCTCGGGACGACCACGCTCGCCTGCTATCTTGCGGATGTTCAGGATGGTCGCATTCTCGCCGCGGCGTCGGCGCGGAATCCTCAGGCTTCTTGGGGACCGGACGTCATCTCCAGAATCGTCCGCGCCTCGGAGAGCCCCGGTGCGTTGCACGAGCTTGCGGACGTCGTGAGGAATCACATCGGCGCGCTCGTGGCGAATCTCGCCGGAGACGCCGGGCTCGATGTCCGGAACTGCCGCGAAATTGCCATTGCCGGCAACAGCGTCATGGAGCTGCTCTTCCTGGGCATATCCCCGGAACCGCTGGGAAGCGCACCGTTCGCGCTCCCGGCGCGAAGCTTCGCTCCCCGGAGCGTAGGCGAACTCGAAATTCCGTTCCTCCCTCCGGAGACGTCGGTCCACATCTTCCCCCTGATCGATGGATTTGTCGGCGGCGACACGACCGCGCTGCTCTACGAGATCACGGAAGCAGCCGCCCTCTCGGGGAGTCAGGCGCTGACACGGCTCGTCATCGACTTCGGGACGAATGGAGAGATCGCGCTCATCCACAAGGGGAGAATCGTCGCCTGCTCCACCGCCGCAGGGCCCGCGTTCGAAGGCGCGAGCGTCCGCCAGGGAATGCCCGCGCTGCCGGGCGCTGTTTGTGGCATTGTCTCCGACGGGGGGGCGACGTACTGTCGCACGGTGAATAACGCGCCTGCCATCGGACTCTGCGGCAGCGGGCTCGTCGACGCCGTCGCGCTGCTTCTGCGGGAGGGTGTGCTCAACGAGGATGGCGCGATGGAGGGCCGGGCGACGTCGTCCTTTGCCCGCCGTATCCGCGGGGAAGGGTCGGAGCTGCGCTGCGTCCTCTGTGAATCGAAGACAAGCGAAGTGGCGCTGTACCAGTGCGATGTCCGAGAATTTCAGCTTGCGAAGGGGGCCGTTCAGGCAGGAATCGAACTGCTGCTGTCGCACTGGGGCGTCGCCTGGGAGGAGATCGGCGAGTGTATCCTCGCGGGCGCTTTCGGCAACGCGATCAGGCACGAATCGCTGCTGGAGACGGGCGTGCTGCGCGGCCTTCTCCGCAACAGAATACGCTCCGCAGGAAACGGCGCGGGCATGGGGATTGTCCGCATGCTCGGTAACGGCGAGAGCGGCCGCAGGCGGGTGCATCGGATAGCGGAGACGGCGGAACATCTTCGCCTCGAATCAGTTCCGGAGTTCCAGTCCCGTTTTCTGGAGGCCATGATTCTCGCGCCCCGCTGACTTGGGGTGCGAGGCGTGCAGCCCTACCTGTAGCTGACCGGTTCCACACCTTCGGAGCGGATGAGCGCTTCCAGGAATGCGACCCTCTCCTTCGAAGGGGTCTCGAACTCCGTCCAGAACGACTCCATGCCGAGCATCCTGTACTTCGCACGTCCAAAATCGTGATACGGAAGCAGCTCCATCTTCGGCCTACGAAAGTGTTCGCGGACGAAGCGCGCCGTCCGCGCGACGTTCTGCTCGTCGTCGTTGACGCCGGAAAGCAGCGGCACGCGGACGACGGCGTCGATTCCGGTTGCTCCAAGCCGCTTCAGATTCGAGAGGATACGCTCGTTGCCGATTCCGGTCAGGCGCTCGTGGACGCCGCCGTCCATGTGCTTGATGTCGGCGAAGACGAAATCGAGCAGCCCAACAATGTCGGCGCACTCCTCCCAGTCGAAGTGGCAGGTCGTTTCCACGGCCTGCGGGATTCCCCTGTCCGCGCAGGCCCGGACAAGCGCCCGGAGGTTCCCCGGAAAGAAGAACGGCTCCCCGCCCGACCAGGTGACCCCGCCGCCCGACTCCCGGTAGAAGATCGCGTGGCGTACAAGCTCCTTCATCACCTCGGCGACGCTGAGGAATCGCCCGAAGGTCTCCTCCTTCGCCCCCGGAAGACGCCCGCTCTTCGGCGTCGACGTCCATGTCTCCGGGTTGCAGCACCAGCGGCAGCGGAGAGGGCATCCGGAGAGGAAGACCGTGCTCCGGATGCCCTCTCCGTCGTTCACGGAGAAGTGCTGAATCTGCGAGACGCAGATTTTCTCCCCTTTCGGGAAAGGCTCAGAAGGAGGCATGTTCCGTCCTGGCGATGATCGCCTCCTGCATTTCGCGGGAGAGGTTCACGAACTGCGTGCTGTACCCCGCCACGCGCACCAGAAGGTCCCGGTACTCCTCCGGGCGCGCCTGCGCCGCGCGCAGCTCCCCGGTGGAGATGGTGTTGAACTGGACGTGGAAGGCCCCCAGAGAGAAGTAGGCGCGTATCATCGCCCCGAGGTTCCGCAGGCCTCTCGGCGTGGAGACGATCTCCTTGTTCAGCCGCAGGTTGAGCAGCGTCCCGCCGGTCTGAACGTCGTGGTTCACCTTGGCCGCGGAACGCATGGCCGCCAGCGGTGTGGAGACGTCCGTCCCCGCGAACGGGGAGACCCCCTCGGAGAGCGGCGCCCGCGCCTTCCTCCCGCAGGGAAGCGCGCCGATCACTTTCCCGGTGGGGACGTAGTTGGAGATTCCCATGAAGGCGGAATTGAAGGGCGAGCCGAACACATCCCTGTGGCTTCTGGTCGTCCTGTAGTAGAAGTCGGAGATCTCCCGCGCCAGCGAATCGACCTCGTCGTCGTCGTTGCCGTACTTCGGCGCCGCAAGAGCGCGCTCCCGCAGTTCGTCGTACCCCTCCCAGTCGGCGTCGAGCGCGGCGCACAGCTCCTTCATGGTGCAGACCTTCTCGTCGAAGACCAGCTTCTTCACCGCGGCGAGGGAGTTGGCGACCACGCCGAGGCCGATACCGGTGAGGACGGGGCCGACGTTGTACACCGCGCCCCCCCTCGAGAGGTCTTTCCCCTTCTGCATACAGCCGTCCACGCAGGTCGAGAGGAAGGGCCTGGGGACCATCTCCATATGCAGCTTCTGCGCCGTCAGGGTGCCCACGACGGCGTGCTCCACAAGGTTGGCAAGCTGCCGGAGGAAGGCGTCCGCGACCTCGCGGAAGGAGACGAACTCCTCGGGAGCTCTCTCGGGAAGCCCCATCGGCTCTCCGGTGAGGCGGCTTTTTCCTTCGTTGAGGGCGTACTCCATTGCCGCGCCGAAGTTCACGTTCACCGCCGAGGTCCACTCCCCCGTCTTACGGAAGTGCGGGACCACGCAGCCGCAGTTGTTCCAGTCGCGGGCGTCCTCCGGCTCGTACCCGGCCTGGAGCAGCATCTGCGCCCCGGCCTGGTCGTTGTGGATCGCGGGGAAACCCATTCCCGTGGCGACGAGCTTCGAGACCGCCATCAGGAAGTCGTCCGGGCAATCCGAAGAAATACGAACGCTCAACCCGGGCTGGTGCGTCTTCACTCCCTCCGTGGCCTTCAGACAGATGTAGGAGAGCTCGTTCGTCCCGTCGCTTCCGTCCCGCTTCCGCCCGCCGACGGTGAGATTCTGAAACTGGTTGTACCCGGCGAAGTAGTTCGCCGTGTTGGAGGAGATCGTCCAGACCCACTCCGAGAACTTGATCCAGAGGCACTCCACCAGTTCGAGCGCCCGCTCCGGCGTCAGGCGTCCGGCCTCGACGTCGGCCGCGTAGTACGGGTACATGTACTGGTCGAACCGGCCCGGATTGAGGGCCAGCGGGTTTTCGGAGAGGATCGCGCCGAGCTGGACGAACCAGACGAACTGGCAGGCCTCGGCAAACGTCCGGGGAGGTTCCGCAGGAACGCGGGCGCAGTTCCCGGCGATCTCCAGCAGCTCGCCGCGCCGTACTGGGTCCGCTTCCTTCTCGGCGAGCCTCATGGCCTCCTCGGAGTAGCGCTCCGCAAGACGCATGATTCCGTCGCAGGCGATGACGACGGAGTGGTAGAAGTCGCGTCTTTCCAGGTTCTCGAGCGAATCGGGCTTCGTCGCGGCCAGATGCGCCGCCGCCTCGTCGCGGATTCGCCGGTACCCTTTCGGAAAGAGGACGTCCTGATAGTCGGGCGTCACCTCGCCCACCGCCTGCCGCCACTTCGAGTCGTTATCCAGTATTCCCGTGTCCACGAGCAGACGAGCCGTATCCTCCGGCAGACGCTTCAGGAACGCCTCTTCGAGGGACTTCCCCTTCCAGTACGGCCAGATCGCCGACCGGGCGAACTCCCGCTGCTGCGGGGACATCCTGTACGGGTCCTGCGGGCGCGTGTCGAAGGAGTCCATCTCGCGGTCCACCCATGTCCACGAGAACTCCGGCGTGAGGATGGCGGAGCGGCGGAACTCGCCGGAGACGCCGACGATCAGCTCGCCGGGAAAGATGATCGCCGGGAGCTTCCCGCACGCCGCAGCGAAGGCCTTCGCGCGCCGAACCGGCGTCGCCTCCCCTTCGGTCTCCTTGTGGGACTCCGTCCATATCGCCGCCCGAAGGCAGCTCACGGACGGCGTGCCGTGCACGTACTCCTGCCGCGCACTCTCGGTGCGTTCACTGCTGCTCATGAAACAACTCCCCTTTCAGACATTCTCCTCCGGATAGAGGATGACCATCGCAAGCACCGCGCGCTCCCGCCCCGGGTTGTGATAGGAGTGCGGCCTGTCCGCTCTGTACTTCATCGAGTCCCCGCATTCCAACCGCCGTTCCTCGCTCCCCGTCATGATGACGACCTCGCCTTCGAAGACGTGAACGTACTCCACAGTCCCGGCGATATGCGGTTCGGAGGAGGAAAATGCCCCCCTGTCCATCTCTATGGAGAGGAATTCGAAGCGGTTCTTCCCGTCGAAGGGGAAAATGGGGTACACCCTGAACTTTCCGTTGTCTCCCAGTATCGCCGCCACCTGCTCCTTGGAGAAGGACTCCGTCTCCTGTTTGGGAGCGTCGGTGAGTTCGCTGAGGGGGATGCGCAGGCCGTTGGCGATCTTCCAGACCGTCTGGAGCGTCGGGCTCGACTCTCCCCGCTCGACCTGCCCCAGCATGCTCTTGCTCACGCCGGTAAGGGCCGACACCCTGTCAAGGCTGAGCTTCCGCTCCCCCCGCAGACGCTTCAAATTTTCCGCGACGATCTTTTCGAGACTTTCCACAGCTCTTGCCTCCCTGACACAGCGTTCTTTATGTGCGTTATATTGCACAAAAAGAACGTTTCTGTCAAGAGATTTCCCACGAAGGGTGCAACTCGATAACACAAATAAACATTTTCGTGCTACTATTACCTGCGCACTGAACATGTTTTTTATAAGGAGTGGATTTCCGTGTTTCGCAAAGCACCCTTGACCTCTCTCTGTCTTCTTTTCTGCCTGTTTGCCCTACCCGCGTCCGCCGCGGAGATGACCGTGACCGACGTCCTCGGCCGCTCCGTGACAGTACCCGCCTCGCCCGAGCGAATCATCGCCTCCGGTTCCGGAGCGCTCCGCCTGATCGTCTACCTTCAGGCGCAGGACAGGGTGGTCGCCGTCGACTCCGCCGAACGGCGCGTTCCCAACCTCGCCGTCCTCGTCTCGGCCCGCCCCTACTCCATCGCGAACCCCCAGTTCCAGGACATGCCGGTCTTCGGCGAGTTCCGCGGAATGGACAATCCGGAGCTGATCGCCGGGCTCTCGCCGCAGCCGCAGGTGATCTTCAAGGTCTCCCCGCTCTCCGGCCCGCACCCCGACCAGCTCACGGCCAAAACCGGCATTCCGGTGGTGGGGCTTGAGTACGGCAATCTCACCGACAAGAAGAGCGACTTCTACGCCACGCTCCGCACCATGGGACAGATCCTCGGCAAGAGCGAACGGGCGGAGGAGATCGTCGCCTTCTTCGAGCGCCACCTCGCCGAACTCTCCCGCCGGACGGCGGACATCCCCGACGACAAACGCCCCGCGTGCTACATCGGGGGCGTGGCCTCGCGCGGCGCGCACGGCTTCACCTCGACGGAGCCGGGATACCCGCCCTTCCTCTATACGAACGCGAAGAACGTCGCCGCGCTCCCCGGCGAGAAGATCTCCGCCGTCGCTCAGATTTCCAAGGAGAAACTGCTCGAATGGGATCCGGAGATTCTCTTCGTCGACTTGAGCACCACGACCGCAGGCGAACAGGCAAGCTCGCTCTACCAGTTGACGCACGACTCCGCGCTCTCGGCGCTTTCCGCCGTGCGCGAGGGAAACATCTGGGGTGTGCTGCCCTACAACTCGTACACGCTGAACTACGGCTCGGTGCTCGCCAACGGCTATTTCGTCGGGAAGACGCTCTACCCCGACCGCTTCAAGGACATCGACCCGGCGGCGACGGCCGACGAGATCTTCACCTTTCTCGTGGGACAGCCGGTCTTTTCGATGATGAACGAGGGGTTCTCGGGGCGCGCGTTCTCGAAAATCGCACTCGGGGAGTAGCGACGTGCATCTGGAAGGACGCCATATCTCTCCCGCCTATGAACACCACGTGCAGCGCAAGGGACTCTTCCTCTTCGGGCTGGCCGCCGCCTGCGTGCTGATGGCCGTCTTCTCCATATCAAGGGGGGCCGTCTCCATCCCCCCTCTCGACGTGGTCCGCACGCTTCTCGGCGGCGGGGAGGCGAAGTGGCGCATCATCGTGCTCAACATCCGCCTTCCGCAGACGCTCGCCGCGCTGCTGGCGGGAGGGGGGCTCTCCCTCGCCGGAGCGGCGATGCAGTCGGTGCTGCGCAACCCGCTCGGCTCGCCCTTCACGCTGGGCATCTCGAACGCGGCGGCCTTCGGCGCTGCATTCTCCATCATCGTGCTGGGAACAGGCAGCATGCAGAGCAGCGCCGTCAACGCCGTCACCATCGTCAATCCGTGGCTCACCACCGGCTCGGCATTCATCGCTGCGCTTCTCTGCACAGGAGTGGTGCTCGTCATCACCTGGGTCACGCGGGGAACGCCGGACGTGATGATCCTCGCCGGGGTCGCCCTCAGCTCCCTCTTCACGGCGGGAACGATGTTTTTGCAGTACTTCGCGGACGACAGTCAGCTCGCTGCGACGGTCTTCTGGACTTTTGGGGACGTCTCGCGGGCGTCGTGGCGCGACATTCCGCTGATGGGGCTGCTGCTGCTGGGAGCCTTCTGCCTCTTCTTCCTGCGCCGCTTCGACCTCAACGCCATCGACTGCGGCGACGAGACGGCCCTTTCGCTGGGGGTCTCCGCGCCGCGCATCCGCATCGAAACGATGGTAGTCTCCTCGCTCCTCTCGGCGGTGATGGTGGCCCTGCTCGGCGTGATCGGCTTCGTCGGACTGGTCTGTCCGCACATGCTCCGCCGCTTTCTGGGCTCGGACCACAGATTTCTTATCCCCGGCTCGGTGCTGATGGGGGGGCTGCTCCTGCTGGCGGCGGACACGGGGGCGCGTCTCGCCTTCGCGCCGCGCACGCTCCCGGTGTCGGTCTTCACGGCGTTTCTGGGCGCTCCGGTCTTCCTCGCGCTCATCGCACGGAGGAAGCGGACATGATCCTCTCGGTGAACGGAATCTCCTTCGCCTACCGTGGCGTGCCGGTACTGGACGGGGTGAGTTTCTCGCTCGCCGAGGGAGAGATGGTTGCGCTCCTCGGCCCGAACGGAACGGGGAAGACGACGCTGCTGCGGACGATCAACGGCATCCTCCGCCCTAAGGGGGGAACGGTCCTCGTCGAATCGAGGGACGCCTCTACATGCTCCCCGCGCGAACGGGCGAAGTGCTTCGGCTACGTTCCGCAGCGGGGCGAGGCCGTGCGCCTGACGGTCTTCGACGCGGTGCTTCTCGGCCGCCGACCGCACCTGGGGTGGACCGTGGAGCGGCGAGACCTCGAAAAGGTCGAATCGGTCCTCGAAACGCTCTCGCTCGAAAAGTTCACCCTCCGCTACCTCGACGAACTCAGCGGCGGCGAGTTCCAGAAGGTGCTCCTCGCCCGGGCGCTCGTCCAGGAGCCGCGCGTACTCTTGCTCGACGAACCGACGAGCAGCCTTGACCTGAAGAACCAGCTCGACATGCTCGCCACGCTGCAACGGGTCGTCCGTGGCCACAACGTCGCCGCGCTGCTGAGCCTGCACGACCTGAACACCGCTTTCCGCTTCGCCGACCGCCTGCTCTTCCTGAAGGACGGCGTCATCCGGGGCTCCTGCGCGCCGTCGGACGCTCCCGAGGCGCTGATCCGCGAGGTCTACGACGTCCCGGTGGACATAGTCTCCCACAAGGGCATCCCAATGATCGTACCGTCATGAGCACAACACGGAAATAAAGGCGAAAGCCTGTCTTCAACACCCCATATACGGAGCAACCAAACGGACGGGCTTGAAAAGTCGACGGAAACATGTCGATTGTTTTCAAGCCCGTCCGCCTACAAATTATTCTTTTTTCGGAGAAGCACTCGATTGAAATTGTATTTACGGGGAGTTCATGGTAAAAATAGACCTGCCTTCTCCGCTTCCGTCCTTGTTTTCCCCGTACGGGGCCGGCCGGCGGAGTATCAACGACAAAGGGGTGACGTCATGTTCAGGTCTCTTGCAGCGGTCTGCCTCTGGATTTTTCTTTTACTCCCGGCTCCGGAAACAGCCAGGGCGGGTGAGCGTGTCTTTCGCATCAGCACATCGTATAAAAGCCTGCTCTCCACCCCGGAACAGACCGGAATGCTGGATATGCTGCTCAAGGAGGCCTTCCGGAGGTCCGGCCTGCGGGCGGAGATCGTCTTCACGCCCACGGAGCGCTCCATGTACGACGTCGACGCGGGACTGCTGGACGGAGAGATCAACCGGATCGAGGGGATGGAGAAACGATTCCCCAATCTGGTGCGGGTACCCGAACCCAACATGACCATGCACTTCGTCGCCTTCTCCAATCGGCCGTATCCCGTGGACGGATGGGAGAGCCTTAAAAATCTGCACGTCGGCGTCGTCAGCGGATGGCGCATTCTCGAAGAACATACCGTGGACTTCCCGAAAAGAATCCTCGTTCCGAGCGAGACGGAACTCTTCACCATGCTCCACAAGGGGAGGATCGACGTCGCTCTCTACGACAAACTGACAGGGTATGAGACGATCTCCCGTCTGGGCTATCCGGAGATCCGCCATCTGGAGCCTCCCCTGATCAACAGGGATATGTTTCTCTATATGCACAAGAGCCATTCCGAAGTAGTGGGAACGATCGCCGAAGCGCTGCGCGGGATGAAGCTCGACGGCGCGTACGATCGCATCGTCTCGGAGGCGATCGCCCGCCTGGGCGCGGACGCCCGTTGAAAGGACGAATTCCGTTGCACTGGAAGGATTCGAGCACGTGGAAGCTATTTAAATATTCCTTACTCTCATACCTGCTGCTCGCGGGGCTCTTCACGATGCTCTACTCCCTCTTTGCATACTCGCGCGAAAGGGACGAGATGGAGCGGACGTTCTATAAAGTAGGCCGGACGCACGTTCCCAACATCGTCGACGCACTCTGGATCACGGATACGCAGCGAGTGCAACGCGAACTCGACGCGATCGCCCGCTTCGAGTATATCGACAGGGTCGAGATCCGCGATGACGAGGGGCGCATCCTCTTCGCCGGATCGGAGCCCCTTCTTGAAGCGCAGCGCCGAACCGAGACGCTGCGATATGCACACGACGATCGCTCCGTCGTTGTCGGCGAACTCTCCGTCTTTCTCGGCGTTCGCCGAATGGCGCTGAAGATCATCAACAACTCCCTGCTCCTTCTGCTGCTGCAAACAGCTCTTTCCGTTCTGCTCGCGACCATCGCCGCGCTGGCGTTTCACGCCTCCTTCGGGAGGCCGCTTTCCCGCTTCGCGCGCTTCATCACTGCCGATGAAAGTTCTGTGTCGGGAGAACCGTTCGTTCTGGAGAGTCGCACGCACGACAGGGACGAACTGGGGATCCTCGTGTCGAGCTTCAATCGGCAGCACAGCGCGACGGCCCGCTCCATCGCCGAAATCAACGAGATGAACAGGCGGCTGAGCGACGCCAACGCACTCCTCCGTCAGTCGGAGGAGGCGCTGCGGACGTCCAAGGAGAGCGCCGAGTGGCTCGGCAGACAGGCCGAGAGCGCGAACAGGGCGAAAAGCGTCTTCCTCGCGAATATGAGCCACGAACTGCGCACACCGCTGAACAGCGTGATCGGCTTCCTCGATCTGCTCGGCGTCACCCCCCTCGACGAGAAACAGCGCGAATACCTGGGGTACGTCAGGACGTCAGGACGTCAGCACACTCCCTCCTCGACGTTATCAGCAACATCCTCGACATCTCGAAGATCGAAACGGGCAAGCTCGAACTGAAGCCTGAATTCACGAATATCCGGCGTCTTCTCGAACAGGCGATGAACATCGCACGGGGTACCGCCGTAGAGAAGGGCCTCCATCTCGTGCTCCGGGTCGAGGACGCAACGCCCCGCCGAATCTTCGTCGACGCGATTCGCTTGAAGCAGGTGCTGGTCAACCTTCTGGGCAACGCGGTCAAGTTCACCGGGAAAGGGGAGGTGGAGCTCTCGCTCCGCTTCGAGGAGACGGGCAACGAAACGGGAAGCTTCCTCTTCTCCATCCGGGACACCGGCATCGGCATCCCGGAGGAAAAACAGGAGCGCCTCTTCGAGCCCTTCTATCAGGGGGATGAATCGATCACACGACAGTACGGAGGGACGGGGCTGGGACTTCCCATCTGCGACGCGCTCCTGCAGAGGATGGGAAGCGCGCTTGAACTGGAGAGCGTGCCCGGAGAGGGAAGCCGCTTCTTCTTCACGCTCGCCGCCGGATACGCCGACGACGAGGAGATCGAAGAACCCTTCGACGCTTCGGGACACGCCCCCTCCGACAGCGTCCTCTTCGCGATTCACACCCCGGAGCGGCCTACGGTGCTCATCGTCGAAGACCAGAGGCTCAACCGGATGCTGTTGAAAAAACTGGTCGACGCGTTGCTGCCGTCGGCAACCGTCTACGAGGCCGTCGACGGGGTGGAGGGAGTGGAGCTCTTCGAACGCCACGCTCCGGACATCGTCTTTATGGATCTGCAGATGCCCCGAAAGGACGGTTTCCATGCCGCGACGGAGATACGGACTCTGGAAGCGGACGGACGGAGAACATTGATCATCGCGCTCACTGCCGACGCCCAGCCGGAGACAAGAGAGAGCTGCCTCGAATCAGGAATGGACGATTACCTCACCAAGCCGGTGAGCATCCACGATCTCCGGAGAGTCTTGGAACATGGAGCGATGAGGACGGAGGAATAATCCTTCGATTCAGTACGAGGCCTCTCAGTACGAGGCCTCGTTCAGAAGCCAGTATGCCTTGGTTCCCTTGAGGTGCGGATTTTTTCCGGCGTAGTCGATGGCGCGTCCGCCGTCCCTGTTTTGTATCGTCGCGTTCGCCCCCGCCGCCAGCAACGAGCTCACCACTTCAGGGTTCCGGGTGTGCAGCGCCCCGAACATCAGCGCGGTCCAATCGCGCGGTCCCTTCATATTCACGTCCGCCCCGGCCTCGACGAGCGCGGCGACGACCTGCGGGTTCGGGTTGCTCATCGCCGCTCCCATGATGGCCGTGTCGCCGTTCTTCCCCCTCGCGTCCGGATACGCCCCGGCTTTCGCCAACACACTCACAATTTCTGGATTCAGGTTGTTCGCAGCAGCCCACATCAGCACCGTGACGCCGTTCTTGTCCCTGGCGTTCGGGTCCGCCCCGTTCTGAAGCAACTCGCGGAGAACCGCCGCGTTGGTGTTGAAACGCGCCGCGGCCATGATCGGCGTTTCCTGCTCGCCGCCGCGTGCGTTCGCATCCGCGCCGAAACGTAAAAATTCGCGGACGATCTCCGGAGCGGACGTATGCGCCGCCGCCCGCATCAGGGGAGTCCATCCATCCGCGCTCCGCGCGTTCGGATCCGCGCCGCTGCTGCGCAACACCCGGAGGATCTCCGGGTTCGGATTATTCGCCGCCGCGAACATGAACGCGCTCCATCCGCTCCTGTTCTTCGCGTCCTTGTCGGCGCCCGCCTTCAGCAAGAGCGACGCGATCTCCGGATTTTCGTTGTTCCCCGCGGCGAAGAGCAGCGGCGTCACGCCGTCCCTGCTTCTGGCGTTCACCTCCGCGCCCCGTTGCAACAGCAGCGCCGAAACTTGAGGTTCCTCGTTCCGCGCCGCCGCCCACATGAGCGGCGTCAGCCCTGCGTAATCCCGCTCGGTGAGCGACGCTCCCGCGTCCAGCAGCTCCGAGGCCGCAAGCGGGTCAGGATTACCGGCGGCCGCGAACATCAGCGGCGTCACGCCTTCGCTGTTCCGCTCGACGATATCGGCGCCGTCCAGGATAGCCGCTCGAATCTGCGCGGGCGTTCCGGAGGCGCACAGCTCCGGAAACGGAACGACAGCGGCGGATGCAGAAGAAATAAAGAACGGAAGAAAACACACGATCAGCAAGCATTTCCGCATGCTCAATTTCATACAACTCCCTCCTCCCGAACATATGTGCATCGAAAACATGATACCACCGAAAAAAGAGTCCTTTTATTCCACGCGACTGCGCTATTAAAAACGCCCGCGAATCGCTTTGCGGGCGACTGCGGGCGTATGAAGCGGGTATCTCATATCCGGACCTGTTACGCGCTTCTGAAAAGAGACTAGCGAGGCAGAAGCCCCGCCTTTTCCTTTACGACGGTAAAATCCGAGAGCAGCGCCTCGATCTTTTCAGCGTTCGCCAGAAGCTCCTGCGCCTCGGCCGCAAGATCCTGAGAGGCCTTCACAGTCTCCCCCGAGGCGCTCTGGATGATGTGCAGCGCATCCATGACCTCGCTCGTCGAACGGGTCACCTGTTCGACGCCCGCCGTCATCTGCTGCGCAGACGCGGCCTGCTCTTCCGCCGCGGCGGCGATCCCCTGCACGGCGTCGCTGGTTCTCGCGATCTGGTCCATCGCCTTCCGGAGCTCCGCTAGGGCCTCCTCCGCGGAAGAGACAGTCTGCTTCATGATCTCCTCGGCCTCGCCGGTGACGGCGAGCGAGCTCTTCGCTCCCGCTTGAAGCCCCGCGATGAGCTTCTGTACCTCCTGGGCCGCATGACCGGACTGCTCGGCCAGTTTGCGCACCTCGTCGGCCACGACGGCGAACCCGCGGCCGTGTTCTCCGGCGCGCGCAGCTTCTATGGCGGCGTTCAGCGCCAGCAGATTCGTCTGATCGGCGATGGACGTGATGGTGGCGACAAAACCGGAGATGGACTCCACCGAACGGGAGACGTTCTCCATCTCCCTCGCGGTCTGGTTGACCTTTCGGCCCCCCTCCCGGATGAGGGTGATGGAATGTTCAACCTCTCCGACGGCGCGCTCGCTGATCTCCTTCGTCTGCCCCGCAGCCTCGGCGCCCTCTTCCGAGGAACGCGCCGCCGCGGAAGCGCTCTCGGCTACCTCGTGAACGCCCGCGCCCGTCTCCTCAAGCGCGGAAGCGCTGTGTTCGGAGAGAGCGTTCGCGCGCTCGACGGAGGCCCCTATCTCCTCCATCGACGCAAGGCTCTCCTCGGAGAGCGCGGCAAGCGCCTGCGCCCTCTGAGCAGTACCCTGCGCATCCCCGCGAAGCTCGCCGATGACTGTACAAAGCTTCTCCATCATAGAACCGAGGGCGTCCGCCATGTCGCCGATTTCATCCCGCGAGCGGATGCCGAAGTCCTCCCGGGTGTAACAGAGTGTCCCGGTTTCCGCTTCCTTCATGAATCCCATCATAGTGCGGATGCTCCGGACGATCTTTCTGACGAACCACCCTTGAAGCAGCACGCCGAGCACGAGGAGCGCTCCGGCAAGAAGCAGCACGGTACGGACGACCGCCCACCGGGCGGCGTTCACCTCGGTCATCGGGATGCCGGAGAAGTAGATGCCGACTACCTTTCCGTCCGGGCCCTCAATAGGGTCGTACGCAGTCACGTAGGGAGCGCCGAGGATATTCGCCGCGCCGTTGTAGCTCGCTCCTCCGAGCACGATGGCCGCTATGGCGGGATCGAGCTTCGTCCCCACCACGCGCTTGCCGTCCTGCACGATGGTCGTCATCAGGCGGACGTCGCCCGCAAATATGGTCATCTCCGCGCCGAACATTTCCTTCGCCTGCTCGACGAAAACCTCTCTCGAAAAGGAGATCCCTGCGGAGAGCGCGCCGACGACGGCGCCGGAGGCATTCTTCAACGGCACGCCGGTGCGCACCGAAAGCGGAATCTGCGTCCCGGGCTCTATCGCGGTGGTGATCTCTCCCCTCAGCGCGCCCTTCACATTCGCCTGCCCGGCGAGCGAATCGCCCTTCTTGTCCGGTTCATGCAGCCGCACGACGACGTTTCCCTTCGCGTCGAGCACGGTGACGAAATCCAGGTCGCTCTCCTTCCACATCGGGGTGAGCTTTTGCAGCAGGGCGTCGGCGTTCCCCGCCGCTACGTCCTCCACAATATTCCCGTACCTGGCCAGGAAGAGACTGACTACCCGGGTCTCCTCGCGCTTAGCCTCAAGGATGCTCTCAAGCCCGCGGACAGCCGCCTCGGATTTTTCCCTTGCATCCCGATCGAGGTAATTCGAGAAGATCACTACGGCGGAACCAGCCGTTACCGCCACCAGAAGCAGCGCCAAAAGCGCCGTGCCTCCGCCGAGTTTCGCCATCAGTGAGAGGCGCCTGCCGTGCTTCGTCCTTTCCGCTATACCACGTTCATTCGCTTTCATTGCTTTTCCTCCGCCTTTCCA
Organism: Synergistaceae bacterium; assembly: GCA_018436785.1. Taxonomy (GTDB): domain Bacteria; phylum Synergistota; class Synergistia; order Synergistales; family Aminobacteriaceae; genus JAAYLU01. Next base: position 51,910 of record JAHDKR010000113.1, read on the forward strand.
GCTTGAGATATCTGTTCTTTACTAAGACTACATCCATTCAGAGGCAATTATTCCCCTTGAACAAATGTATTGACGAAGAGTCATTCGACTCCGCCAAATAATCGGACAGCGCGCGTGCCAAAAAAAGCCGGAGCGTTCCCTTTGCGGCGAACACCCCGGCATCTCGTTCTTTCTCAGGACGGGACTCTCCGGAAGCCGCTCAGGCTCCTCTCTTCGGGACGATTGCAGACGTCGTTCCTCCGCCGTCTTTTTCGACCTGGAAACGGTCGGTCATCCGCCTGAGCTCCTCGGAGGATTCGCTGACTTCGTTCGCGCTCGTCGCGACGTTCTCCATCGCGGCGGCCGTCTCCTCCATCGAGGCCGCGAGGTTCTGGACGTAGTCGTCGGTGTTCTCCATCACGCTCGCGGTCGTGTCGATGAGCTTGATAACCTTGTCCGATCGAGCGACCTCTTCGTTGGTGGTGTCGATAATCCGGCGGATATCCGCTATCGATTTATCGATGGCCTCCTTGATGCGCTCAAGCGCGCTCCCCGCAACGTGCGCGACGGAAACGCCCTCCTCGACTCCCTCGCGGCTCTTGCGCATCGACGCTACCGCCAGGTTCGTACCGTCGAGGATCTTTCCGACGAGTTCCGACACCTCGCGAGCACCCTGCTGCGACTGTTCGGCGAGTTTGCGTACTTCTTCGGCGACGACGGCGAATCCTCGCCCGGCTTCCCCTGCCCGCGCAGCCTCTATCGCGGCGTTGAGCGCCAGCAGGTTCGTCTGGTCGGCGATGCCGGTAATGGTGTCGCCGACCACGCCGATCCGCTGCGAGTAGGCGTCGAGCTGCGAGAGCACGTTTTCGGTCTCTTCAACCGCCCCCTTGACTCCCTCGATGCGTTCGATGGTTCTGAACACCGTCTCCCGGCCTTCGAGCACAGCCTCCGACATTCCTCCGGAGTTCTTGTCCGCGCTGGACGCAAGGGTCTGCGCTATCTGGATAAGGCTGCTCATCTCCAGCATGACTTTCGAGGATTCAACGGCGTTGAGCCGTCCGTTCCTCGTCTGCTCGGCCAGCTTGGAATTGCTCTCGGCAACTTCGTTGGTCGTGGTGGTCACTTCCTCGGTGGAGGCAGCGGTCTCCTCCGAAAGGGCTGAAAGATGGACGGACTTCTCCTTCAGTTCGCTGATCATCTCCCGCTGCACGCGGACCATTTCGGCAAGAGCGTCGGCCATGTCGCCAATCTCGTCGTGAGAGGTCACGCCGAACTCCTCCCTTGTATGGTAGAGGCGCCCCGCTTCGACCTCCTTCATGAAGAAGACCATTGTCCGGATGCTCTTTACGATCTTCCGGACCAGCAACCCAAGGAAGAGCAAACCGACTGCCGCCACCCCCAGCGCTACCCAGAAAGTCGACTGCTGCACAGTGGCCAGCGCCGCCATGGAAATACCGGAGAAGTAAATGCCCAAAGGCTTGCCGTCGGGTCCAAGGATAGGTTCGTACGCAGTGATGTAGGGGGCGCCGAGTATTTCAGCCGCGCCGTAATAACTCTTCCCCGAGAGCACAACGGCTGCTATCGCCGGGTCGAGCTTCGTCCCGACAACACGCTCCCCGTCGCGGCGAATGGTGGTCATCAGACGGGTATCCCCGGCAAAGACGGTAAGCTCCGCATCGAAGAGCTCCTTCGCCTGGTCGACAAACGCCTCTCTTGAAAAGGAAATGCCTGTGGTGAGAATGCCCACGAGCGCTCCGGAGGCGTCCTTGATCGGGGTCGCGGTTCGCGCCGAGAGGGGTACTTGCGTTCCGGGTTCTATGGCGCTGGTCGTTTGTCCTTTCATGGCGCCCCTAACGTTGAACTCATCGGCCAGCGAATCGCCGTTTTTGTCGGGTTCGTGAAGACGGAGGAGCACCGTGCCCTTCGGATCGAGCACCGCCGCGAAGTCAAGATCGGTCTGCTCTTTCCACAAGGGCGTCAGCTGTTCGGCGAGAGCCTTGGAATTCCCCGCCTTCACCGTGTCGGCAAGCCCCGGGGCGGAGACAAGAAAGAGCGTCGCCATCCTTGATTCCGCAGTTTTCGCCTCGAGAATACTCTCCAGTCCGTGCGCGGCGAGAATGGACTTCTGGTGCGCGTTCTCCTCCAGGACCTCCGAGAAACGGCTGAGCGAGGCGCCCGCAGTAATGGCCACAACAACAATGACCAGCAGGGCCGTTCCTCCGCCCAGCTTCGCCATAAGAGAGAGACGCCGCGACGAGAAGATTCCTTTTCTATTCTTCACTTTTTCCCCTCCGTGAAATGAAAATTTAAAAGCCAGTTTATACATTGTAACCACTCTTGTCCAAAATAGGTTTCTGAAAAATTAAAAAGCCCCCCGGCTTTGAGATATCATTGGTTTGCCAACACAAAAAGATCTCAAAACAAAAAAAGGGGGCAAACCAAATGATAAAGGCAGCGAGTCTGTTCAGTCAAA
>JAHDKR010000007.1 GCA_018436785.1 Synergistaceae bacterium
ATGGGCGGAATGGGCGGCATGGGCGATATGTACTAAATCCGGGCGTACACGGAACGCCTGTAATAAAACGCCCCGGGGCATATGCTCCGGGGCGTTTTTTTGGAAGCCGAAAACGATCCGTTTACTGAAGCAGGCTGACGATCTCTTCCGGAGCGCAGCAGCGCAGAAAGGTATAGCCGATGCCCGCCGAACCGTGAAAAAGAGCCGGATTAAACACAATGCCGCCTTCGCTGCCGGTGAAGCGGAAACGGCCTGTACGCTGTTTTTGCCGGAGAATACCGACTGCCCTGGTGCGAGCGTGTTCTACAAGCTCGTTGCGGTCAAGGCTCCGTCCCGCCGTAAGTAAAAAATCGACCATCGCCGCATTACCGCAACAGAGAGTATCTCCCGGTGCGGATGTGTGCGACAAAGTGAAATCAAGAGCCCTTTCGACATCCCGTTGGATCATGCCTTTCAGTTCTTCCGCCCAGGGGAGACAGGCAAGGCGGAGCAAACCTATCCCCGGGGCCCCGCTGCACCATCCGCTCATGAAAGACGGCCGCCCGCCCTCATTTTCCGTGTTTTCCCGATAGCGAAGATCCGGCCAGTTACCGGCGGTGTTGTCGAAAAGTTCGTTTTCGTAGGCAATGCCTTCTTTCGCCGCTTCCGTATAGACCGCGTCGCCCGTCAGACGGAAGAGGCGCAACAGTGCGTAGGCGATGCCCGCCGCACCGTGGGCCGCGCCGCTTAAAGGGGCGTAGCCGAGGCCGTTGTCCCAAGCGCGGTACCCCGACGGCGTCGGTACTCGCGCGGACAAGAGGCGTCGTCCGCATTTGTCCGCCAAGACAATCATGCGCTCCGGGCGCCGGGACACGGGCACTTGCGCCAGGGCGAGGATCAACCCGGCGACTCCCCCGAAAACATCCAATTGACGGTCATCGTCGATCTGCTCGTCGTGAATACGGGAGCACAGCAGGTGGAGATCATCCCAAAGGCCCTCATCCTCCAAATACTGCGCCATTACCGCAAGTCCGCGTACAAGACCGGCCACTCCGTTTCCCAGTCCGAGACTCAGACGGTGGACGGGAAAGGGAGTGCGGGCGTCCCGTAACGTTCGCCGCCATGATGCGACAACTTGCAGCGCGTGTTTTTTTATCTCTTCTCTCCGGGTAAGACGCGACAGCGCGGCGAAAAAGACCCCCAGGCCCAGGCTCCCGTCATAAAAGGAGCAGTTGATCGGTCCAAGGAGAATTTTTCGGGAAGAGGGCTCCATTTGGAGGGTAATCCATGAATAATCCCCGGTATCGCCCTGAAGGCGCCACTCCATAATAGAACGGTGAACGCTCTCCGCTTCCGAAAGGAGTTGAAGCGTCGCATTCTCTTCGACAGTCTGAGAATTGCAGGGGAAGAGGGCGACAGCGTTCTCTTCCGTCACGTCCAGCAAAGGCGCCGGATCGCTGTGCGCTGCCGGCGAGTGCCGCCGCATCGCCAAGGCCGTCTGAATGAAGCGTGTCTGCACTTGAAGATCCGCTTCGCTTAAACCGGAGATGATCCTTCGGCAGCGTTCCAGCGCGCTTTCTTGAAAAAAACAGGGATGAAGTACCCGCTCCGCATCCCGGAGGGCGCGGTCTTCGGCCTTGGCGAAAAAGATGGGGACGTCCCCCCGTCCCAGAGCATCGGCTTCGCTCGCGAAGCAGCTCCCAAGCGGGTGAAGCTGGTCTCCGGGTTCGTGGAGGAAATAGGCGGCCGCCATTCGTTCCAACTCCAGAGAATACCGTATCCCGCCGCGTAAAGAGCAGGGATGCCGCAGCCGCTCCGCGAGATCGCCGTACACTCGGGTAGGACGCAGCAACGGACGCAACACGAGTCCTTCGAAGAACGCAAGCGGAGATTCCGCTCCCAGTAATTCTTCCCGTCGCTGTAAAAAAAAGGCGTACGCCTGCGCAAATCCTCGACACAAGGAAGCCCGGTAATCGGCCGCTTCCAGAGAACGCCCTTCGAGGACGGGAAGATTTGTCCCCGTCGGAGCGAACCCCGTCAAACCGCTGATATCCTCCGCATTTCCGCGGCCGTCGGTAACCCAAACCGGCAGAAGACCGATATGAAGCACCGAGTCGACAAGCATACGTAGAGCCTCCCGGGCCGCGCCCGTCCCCTCGTCCTCCTGAACGAAAGGTTGAAAGCGGTGGACGAGGAGGGTTTCCAGATCCACCGGCACAGGGTACGAACCTTGGGCGATCATGTTCTCCATATGGAAGTCGTTGGCTCCCAATACGTAGAATATGCACAATAAAACTCCGGATCGATGATAAAAGAGTTCGGCGTCCTCCTTGTCCGACAGGGGGCGCGGAGTAAGATATTCGACCCAGCAGTAATCGCCTTTGTCCAGCGCCGCCGGAACCGGACAGCACGGTAACCCCGCCGACTCGACCCATGCGATCCAGCGACGCCAAGCCTGATCTATTCCTCCGCTTCGCGGTTTGTAGACCAGATGCTCTCCCGTCTTCCAGCGAAGAACTGCCACGGTCCGGCCTCCGTTGTGAGGGTCGGACGCATCCGTCTCTATCCCGCTCAGTGCGGCGATCGACGGGGAAATGCTGAAGACCTGCTCCAGCTCGTAGCAATCTTTTTTCAATCGATCCAGGAGTTCGACCGTATATGTCACCCAATCTCCCGTTGTCTCGGAAAGACGTCGGCCGAGCACCGGATAAGTCCGGAGCAGATCGAACCAGCCCCCCGTTCGCAGGTCGGCCGCCAGCCGCTTGGCTTCGGTTGTGGTAATCTCCTGCGCCGGCGGACGGCCGAGAATGATCTGCAACGGGTAGGCAACTGCAAGTCTGCGGTGGATTTCGGCGCGATAGGTTTTCTCGCCGATCCGCATCAATCGTTTCGCCAATCCGGCCAAGAGTTCGTCGTGCACGGAAGCGGGGAGACAGGTATCCTCCCTTTCTTTCCCGAGATGCTCCCGTAGGGCGCGCGCTGCAAACAGAAGAAAGGGCTTCAAGGCCGTGAAAAGAGGCTCGGAATCGGCAGGAATCGAAGCGCCCTCCTCTTCCGAAGACGACGGCTCGAGGATTTTCTGCAGCCGGACCGCCCATTCGGGGAGCGGTTCTTCGAATCCGGCGCCGTTCTCCGAAGAAAGAAGGCATTGAAGCGTTCGCTCTTCAATGCCTTCCGCCGCAAGACGAGTGAGAAAGGCGCTTTTGCCGCCGTTTCCTCCCGCATGCCGAATCCATCGTTCGAGCAGTTCACGGCGCTCGGGATTCCATGGCTCGGGCGTTGCGATTTCAGAGGCGACAGCGCTGCAATACGCCGATTTTTCGCGCAGGAAACACGCTCCCGCCGCTATCGTGCGGATCACATTTCCCGTTTCGTGTACGGTTGTCACTTGGTGAAGAAGCAGTAGCTGCCGCGGGTAAAAATGCAGTACGGGCACCCTGCCGCGGCAACGGACTCCATCTGTTCGTCGTCCAAGGGGCCTTCCGGGATCATCTCCCCCGCTTTTTCCTCCAAAGCCGCCTGGAGCTGCGTCTCGGAGAAATCATATCCTTTTTCCCCCGCAAGCGCGACGTACATCTTCAGCAGGTCATTGCCGCAACTCTCCTGCAGGGCTTCCAAGGAATCCTGAAGGTCCGTGGAAGCGCGCACCTCTTCAAAAAAATCCTCGATATTCTTCTCGGCCATCATTGCGTACCCCCTTTTTTGTCGTGGAAAAACCCAAGAAGAGTATAGCGCACTATTCCGTGAACGGATGCTTCTTCGCGAACATATTTTCCCTCCATCGCAAGAGAGGATGCTCGTTGCTGGAAGGCTGTTCCGTGTGCTACACTATGAAGGATGAAAATTTAGGGAGATGTATTTGCTCTTTCGACAGCGGCAGTTCGTCAAATGGGATGAATACGCGTTTCTCTACACAACATCCGGTATAGGAAAAGAACGCCTGCGCCGATCATGAATGCATCTGCGAGGCGAGCGGAGGTGGCGGCGTGTCGGAATACATAGTCGAGCTTGAGGGCGTCGGCAAATCCTTCGCCGGAATCAGGGCGCTGGACGACGTTTCGTTGAACCTGAAGAGCGGGGAGGTGCTCGCGCTTCTGGGCGAGAACGGCGCCGGAAAGTCGACGCTGATGAAGATCCTCGGCGGAATCTATACCCGCGACACCGGGATCATCCGGGTCTTCGGGGAGGAGATCGACGAGATGACGCCGAAGCGGGCGAAAGAGCTGGGCATCGCCGTCATCCATCAGGAGCTGAACATGTGCACCCACCTCACCGTCGCGGAGAACATCTTCCTCGGCAGAGAGCTGCTCCGTTCGGGAATGCTCGACGACAGGGAGATGAACATCCGCGCCGCCGAGGTGCTCTCCCGGCTGAACATCGACATCGCTCCCGATACAGTGGTGGGAACCCTTCCCATCTCGAAGCAGCAGATGGTGGAGATCGCCAAGGCGCTCTCCACGAACGCGCGGATCCTCGTCATGGACGAGCCCACCTCCGCGCTCACTTCCAAGGAAATCAACGATCTGTTCCATATCATCCGTTCGCTGCGCGACCAGGGGTGCGGCATCATCTATATCTCGCACCGGCTTGAAGAGCTGCAGCATATCGTGGACCGCGTGACCATCCTCCGCGACGGCAAGTACATCGCGACGACCAGGTTCTGCGATACCACCATGGCGGAGATCATCTCGAACATGGTGGGACGCGAAATCAAAGAGAAGTTCCCGAGGGTGGAGACACCGCTCGGGCGGACGATACTCCGGGTGAAGGGGCTGAACGCGGGGCGTCAGGTGCGGAACGTGAGCTTCGAGCTGCGCGAAGGAGAGATCGTCGGCGTCGCCGGACTCATGGGCGCAGGCAGGACCGAGATGACCCGCGCGCTCTTCGGAGCGGATCCGAAGGACGGCGGGGAGATTTTGCTCGACGAACGGCCTCTGCGAATTGAAAAGCCGATGGACGCGATCGAGGCCGGTATCGTCCTCGTGCCGGAGGACAGAAAAAAGGACGGGCTCTGCACCAAGCTGAGCATCCGCGAGAATGTCGCCCTTCCGAACCTCGATATCCTCAAGGGAGCGTTGTCAACGGTGAACAGCAGAGGCGAGCGGGAGATGGTGGAGCGGACGGTGAAGAACCTCTCGATCAGGCTCTCGAACGCGGAGCAGAACGCCGACAGCCTCTCCGGCGGCAACCAGCAGAAGCTGGTGGTCGGCAAGTGGCTCGCCCGCGAGTTCCGCGTGGTCCTCTTCGACGAGCCGACCAGGGGGATCGACGTGGCGGCGAAGGCGGAGATATACCATCTTATGAACGACTTGAAAACAAGAGGGCTCGGCGTGCTCTTCATCTCCTCGGAGATGCCGGAGATCCTCGGTATCGCGGACAGGATTATCGTAATGTGCGACGGCCGCGTGACGGGGGAGTTCCCCGCCGGGACTGCGACGCAGGAGAAGATCCTCGAATGCGCCACGCGCTTCGAGGACAAGCTCGGCCTTGCGGCCGGGGATTGATTATTCTACACGGGGAGCGATGACTGTGAGCATGGACGATTCGAAAAGCCCCTCCCGCCTCGGGCGTCTTTTCGCGGCGAGAGGCATGGGACAGGTTGTGACCGCCGCGTTCGGTCTGGTGATCCTCTGCGTGGTGTTCGGCATTCTGAACCCGATCTTTTTCTCCGGGCGCAACGTCGGGAATTTGCTGCGCCAGATAGCGCCGATTCTTTTGATCGGCATCGGCCAGTCCTATGTGCTCATCACCGGCAATATCGACCTCTCCATCGGTTCCGTGGTGGGGATGAGCTGCATGGTCTCGGCGACGCTGATGACGATGGGGATGAATCCGTGGGTCGCCGTGGCCGTCACGCTTATCTGCTGCCTGATTGTGGGCGTCCTCAACGGATGCCTGGTGGCGAAGTTCAATCTCCCCCCCTTCATCGCGACGCTGGGGACGATGACCATTGCGCGCGGCATCGCGCAGATCGTGAACAACAACTACAACACCGACTCCATAGGGCCTGCCGCCGAGGGGTTCCGGAACTTCTTCTACTACGGCAGGCTGGGCGGCCTTTTCAACACCATCTGGATCTCGCTCGCGCTCTGGCTGGTCTTCAACTTCATCCTATCACGAACACGGCTCGGGCGGCACATCTACGCCACCGGAAGCAACAAGGAGGCGGCGCGTCTCTCGGGCGTCGACGTCGTTGCGTCGACGACGGCCGCGTACATGGTCAGCGCCGTCTGTTCCTGCGTCGTCGGGCTGATCGTCTGCGCCACCAGCGGCATGGGGACGATGGACGCGGGCAATATGTACGAGCTGTACGCTGTGGCGGCCTCGGTCATCGGCGGCGTGAGCACGCTCGGAGGACAGGGGCTGCTGCTTGGAACGGTGATGGGCGCCTCGATCTGGGGCGTGCTGCAGAACGGGCTTCAGTTCGCAGGGGCTCCCGTGGCGATACGCAACATCGTCATCGGCGTGATCGTGGTCGTCTCGGTTCTTCTCGACGTCGTCGTCAGAAGCGAGAAGCGGCGCAGAAAAAGGGAACGGAAAGAAGAGGCGAAGGGCTGATGCTCTTCCCCGGAGCGAGGCCTGTTCGACGCAGCGCTTCCGGGGAGAGACGGAACTCTCCGCTTCTTTTGATACAACGGTTTCACATCATATCTTCAAGGGGGAACGGACGAATGAAAAAAGCAGTAGCGGTGTTTCTGGGGTGCGTTTTGCTGGCCGGACTTTTTGTCGGCGGCGCGGCGGCGGCGGAGAAGCACAAGGTGTATCTCATCACCATGGACCAGATGGACCAGCACTGGGTGACGGTGAACGCCGGAGCTGAAAAAGCGGTGGCGGAGCTCGGCACTATCGATTACAAGTGGCTCGCTCCCGATGTGAAGGACGACGCCAAACAGATTGAAGCGGTCAACAACGCCGTTGCCGGCGGAGCCGAAGTGCTCCTCGTGGCGGCCAACGGACCGACGGCGATCAGCGCGGCGCTGAAAGAGGCTTCCGAGGCGGGCGTCAAGATCGTGTACGTCGACTCTCCTGCGGACTTCCCCGCAATCCAGACGCTGGCGACGGACAACGAGGCCGCCGGAGTCACCGCGGGCAAGGAGATGCTGAAGGCGCTTGAAGCGGCCGGAGTTGCCGAGGGCAAGATCGGCATCGTCAACGTCAACGCGGCCACCGCGTCGACGGTCGCCCGCGAGAAGGGCTTCCGCGCGGCGTTCGAAGGGACGAAGTTCGAGCTGCTCGAGACGCAGTACTGCGACGGCGACGCCGCACGGGCGAAGGACATCGCCTCCAACTACATCACCCAGGGGTGCGTCGGCATCTTCGGAGCCAACGAGGGCTCGACCGTCGGAACAGGCAACGCCATTCAGGAGGCCGGCGGCAAAGTGGTCGGCGTGGGCTTCGACAAGTCGAACATGATCCTCAGCCTGATCAAGAACGGCTTCCTCGTCGCCACCATGGCGCAGAACCCCGACGTCATGGGGTACGAAGGCGTGAAGACCGCAGCCAAAGCTCTTGCAGGAGAGCCCACGGGAGCCGAGTATGTGGACACCGGCGTCTCCGTTCTGACGAAGAACGACCTGTAGAAGGAGCGTACCGGAGTATGAAGAAGGCCCCCGTCCCTCAGGGCGGGGGCCTTCTGTAGTAGGAGCGCCCTTGCGGGAGCACCCGTGAGCTCGGAGGGATGGGCATGTACGCGATAGGCGTCGATATTGGAGGAACGAAGTGCGCCGTATGCCTCGGGAAGGCCAGAGGAGATACTTTGCGCGTCGTGCACAAGTGCGAGCTCAGGAAGACCGCGGAGTACCCGCCTGCGGAGATGCTCGACGCACTGCTCGCTGACGTTCGGGAGTGCAGATCGAGGATTCCGGCGAGGGAAACGGTCATCGGCACAGGAATCAGCTGCGGCAATCCCCTCGACAGCCGGGCGGGGGTGATATTGTCCCCCCCGAACCTGCCCGGTTGGGACCGCATAGAAGTTGTCGACTGGTTCCGGAGCGGGACCGGGCTTCCGGCGTGGCTCTGCAACGACGCCAACGCGGGTGCGCTGGCGGAGTGGCGGTACGGCGCCGGGAGGGGGTGCGAACACCTGATCTTCCTGACCTTCGGCACCGGGTTCGGCGCGGGGCTGATCCTCAACGGCCGCCTCTACGCCGGAGCGAGCGACGCCGCAGGGGAGACGGGACACGTCCGCGCTGCGGCGCACGGTCCCGTCGGGTACGGGAAAATCGGGTCGTACGAGGCGTTCTGCAGCGGAGGCGGTATTGCCCAGATCGCCCGGACCTATGCCCTGCGCGATATCCAAAACGGGAAACCGTCCGCGTTGTGCCCGGATGTCGCCGGCCTGGAATTGTTAACCGCGGAGTCGACAGCCCGCGCCGCGCGCGAAGGAAACCCAACGGCGAAAGAGGTTTTCGAGCTCTCCGGGGCGGAGTTCGGACGCGCGCTCTCGATGCTCATCGACCTCTTCAATCCTCAGCGTATCGTCGTCGGAGGCATCTTTTCACGCTGCCGCGATCTCATCTGGCCCGCCGCCGAGCGCGTGATCGCGGAGGAGGCGCTTCCCGATTCCCGGAAAGCCTGCACGGTGCTTCCCTGCGAGCTGTCGGAATCCATCGGGGATATGGCGGCCCTGTCCGTCGCGGTGTATTATTGGGAACACGGAGGCGAGGGAAAACGATGAAAGAGCGTACATCGAAAATCGTCGCGGAGCTGTTCGCGCCGGGCGACGCGCTGGAAGGCATTCGCGAGAGCGCGCTGCAGGCGGGAGAGCTGCTGAGGGACTCTTTTGCCGGCAGGGGGAAGCTGCTGGTCTGCGGCAACGGCGGGAGCTGGGCGGACGGGGAGCACATCGTCGGCGAGCTGATGAAAGGATTCCTTCTGAAACGCCCCCTCCCGGACGATGCGAAGCGCATGTTAACTCTCCTTTGGGGAGACGAAGGGCGCGCGATCGGTGAGGCGCTGCAGGGAGCGCTTCCGGCGATATCTCTCGGGAGCCACGGAGCGCTGATGACCGCCTTCGCCAACGACGCCGACGGACGGTTCGCCTTCGCGCAGCAGGCGATGGGGTACGCGCGCCCCGGAGATGTCGCGCTGGGTATCAGCACGTCGGGGAATGCGGAGAACGTTCGTTTCGCCCTGATGGCGGCGAAGAGCCGCGGCGCGTCGACCGTCGCGCTGACCGGTGCGGACGGGGGGCTGCTGGCGAAGTATGCGGACTGCTGCATCCGCGTTCCCGACAGAAGGACGTTCCGCGTCCAGGAGCACCACTTGAGGATCTATCATTTCCTCTGTGCGTTCGTCGAGTCGGAGCTGTTCGATGAATAGCAACGCCGGGCGGCGTTCCTTCACAGGGGAAAGGGGGGAAGATGCATGAAACCGTTTTCACTCGTACCCGTCTTCAAGGACTATCTCTGGGGCGGGACGAAACTCAAGACGCGGTTCAACAAGCAGACAGACATATCGCCTCTCGCCGAAAGTTGGGAGCTTGCCGCGCATCCGGACGGAGACTGCCGCATAGCGAACGGCTCCTTCGCCGGAACCCCGCTGTCGGAGTTTCTGCGGAAGTTCCCGGAATCCCTGGGAAGCGGCCGCGCCTCCGGAGGGGGGCTCCCCGTGCTGATCAAGCTGATCGACGCCCGGGAACCTCTTTCGGTACAGGTGCATCCGGACGATGTGTATGCGATGCGCACGGAGGGGGGCGCCGGGAAGACGGAGATGTGGTACGTACTCGACCGGGAACCCGGGGCGTTTCTCTACTGCGGCTTTGAACGGGATGTTTCCAGGGAGGAGCTGACGCGGCGGATAGCGGACGGCACGGTGACGGAGGTGCTGCACAAAGCGCCCGTGGAGCCGGGAGACGTGTTCTTCATGGAGGCCGGAACGGTCCACGCCATCGGCGCGGGGATAGTGATCGCGGAGATCCAGCAGAACTCGAACACGACGTACAGAGTGTTCGACTACGGCCGCCGCGGCCTGGATGGAAAAGAGCGGCCGCTGCATGTCGCGAAGGCGCTCGACGTCGCCCGCAGGGCTCCCGCATGCTCCGTTCCTCCCGGCGGCCGGCCTCCCGTCGTCCTGCCCGGAAGCACGCTCCGCCGCCTCGCGAGGTGCGCGTACTTCTCCGTGGAGCTTCTTGAGCTTTCGGAACACTGCGAGTACCGGACGGACGAAACATCCTTCCTCTCTCTCCTCTGTCTCGAAGGCTCGGCAAGGTTGGTCGAGGGGGAGTGGGGATTCGATATCGCGAAGGGAGACAGCGTCTTCGTCCCTGCGCGGAAAGGATCCGTCTTCCTTGAAGGACGCGGAACTTTTCTGCTGACGACTGTTCCGGACGGAGAGCTCTGAGAGGGAACGGGGCGGTTTTCGCGGCGCTTTTCGTTTCCTCTTGTGGAACGGCGAGGGGCTTTCTGGTAAGATACAACGGGGTGTGAAAGCCGAACTTTCCGGCCCCGGTTTTTCTATATTTCAGGGGGAATGGACTTGTGAACAACATCGTCATACTCGATTGCGGCTCCCAGTTCACGCAGCTCATCGCGAGAAGAATCAGGGAGCTGAAGGTACACAGCGAGATTCTGCCGTGGGACGCTCCCATCGAGCGAATCAAGAGCGCGGCTCTGTCTGGCGTCGTCATCTCCGGCGGACCGATGAGCGTCTCCGACGAGGGCGCCCCGACAGTACCGGAGGAGCTGTTTCAGCTCGGCGTTCCGGTCCTCGGCGTCTGTTACGGGATGCAGCTCGCGACGAAGCTCTTCGGCGGCGTCGTCACGTCGGGCAGTTCCCGTGAGTACGGACGCACGGCGATCTCCGTCAAGGAGGAGTCGGCGCTTTTTTCCGGCACAGCCGCTTCGTTCGAAGTCTGGATGAGCCACGGCGATCACATCGACCGTCTCGCGCCCGGTTTCCGCTGCGTCGCCGAAACTGCGAACGGCGTTCCGGCGGCGATGGAAAACCCGGAGAAGGGCGTCTGGGGACTCCAGTTCCACCCCGAGGTGGTGCATACGGCCTTCGGGACGGAGATCCTTTCAAACTTTCTCTTCTCGGTCTGCGGATGCGTGCCCGACTGGGATCTCGGCAACTGGATAGACACCATGACGGAGGAAATCCGCCGGAAGGTCGGACCGGACAGGGTGATCTGCGGCCTCTCCGGCGGGGTCGACTCGTCCGTGGCGGCGGTGCTCACGGCGCGGGCCATCGGCGACCGGCTGGAGTGCATCTTCGTCAACAACGGGCTGTTGCGCCTGAACGAGGCGGAACAGGTGCTCGAACAGTACAAGGCGCTCAATCTGAAGGTGCATTACGTCGACGCGACGGACGTCTTCCTCGGGGCGCTCGCAGGCGTCTCCGATCCCGAGCGGAAGCGGAAGATCATCGGCGAGCGTTTCGTCAGGGTCTTCGAAGCGGAGGCGGAGAAGATAGAGGGCGCCAAGTGGCTGCTTCAGGGAACGCTCTACCCCGATGTCATCGAGAGCGGGCACAAGGGGAAGAACGCCTCGGTCATCAAGAGCCACCACAACGTCGGCGGCCTGCCCGAAGATATGAAACTTCTCGTACTGGAGCCTCTCCGCGATCTCTTCAAGGACGAGGTCCGCTCCACGGGGCGTATGCTCGGCATCCCCGAGGAGATTGTGGCGCGCCAGCCCTTCCCCGGTCCCGGCCTCGCCGTCCGCTGCCTCGGAGAGATAACGCGCGAGCGCCTCGACACGCTGCGCCGGGCGGACGCCATCTTCCGGGAGGAGCTTTCCGGGTGGGAAGGCGTTTCTTCCGTATGGCAGTCCTTCGTGGCGCTGCTTCCCGTCAGGACGGTCGGCGTGATGGGGGATTCGCGCACCTATTCGGAGGCGGCGGTGCTCCGCGCCGTGGAGTCGCACGACGGCATGACGGCCGACTGGGTGCGGATTCCCTGGGAGATTCTCGACAGGACCTCGCGGAGGATATGCAACGAAGTGCACGGGATCAACCGGGTCGCGCTCGACGTGACAAGCAAGCCGCCGGCAACCATCGAGTGGGAGTAGGCGACGGCGATGGGAGGGAAGGGCGTTTCTTCCGGAGAAGGACAGAAGACGCAGATGTCGAGAGGGTGGTTCCTTCCTTTTCTCTTTATCTTCCTTGCGCTTGCGTACCTCTCCTTCACGGTCTCGCTTCCTCTGCTCAAGCCGCTGGCGTGGGCGGTGCTGCTTTCGTTCACCGTCTACCCCGTCTTCAAACGGATGCGGGACCGCTTCTTCCCGCGTAGTATAACGGGGAACTGGGCCGCTACGATTGCAACAGGGCTTATCGTCCTGCTGCTCGTGATTCCCTCTCTTTTTACAGGGTTCGTTGCGGCGCGGGAGGGCGTCCGATTCTACGAAACCGTCGCCGATGTGATCGCGGGGATGGAGTCGTCGGGCGAGAGCGCGCTGACCGCATTCCTGCCCGAGCAGATCGTCGAGAGAATGCACCCGTGGATGGAGCGGTATCCGCTGTTGCGCACCGGATTGCAGCAGGCGGCCGGATGGGCGGCGACAACCGCCGTCGCGGCATCGCGCGCGGTTTTAGGGAGTACCTTTACCTTTCTCTACTATCTCGCCGTGATCATCGTGGTGAGTTTCTTTCTCATCAGGGACGGCCACCTTATCATCGAGTACCTCAAGGACATCATGCCGCTTCCGGCGAAGGAAAGCGCCGCCTTCTTCGTCCGCGCGAAACAGGTGTTGCAAGCCGTGGTCTACGGCGTCATCGTCACCGCTCTGGCTCAAGGCTTGGCCGGAGCCGTCGGATGGCGGATCGTCGGTCTTCCGAGTCCGGTCTTCTTCGGGGCTCTGATGGCGCTCTTCGCGATGATTCCTTTTCTGGGGACCGCTCTCGTTTGGGTTCCGGGGGCGCTCTATCTCTTCTACATGTCGGAGACGACGCAGGCTCTCATATTGCTTGCATGGGGCGTGCTCGTGGTGAGTATGGTGGACAGCCTGCTCCGGCCGATTTTCATCTCCGGCGGCGGGAAGGTACACCTGCTCATCGTCTTCATCGGCGTCATCGGCGGCCTAGCCGCATGGGGGATTCTGGGGCTTTTTATGGGGCCGCTCGTGGTGACGCTGTTCGTCTTTCTGCTTGAGAGCTACCGGACGATGTGGAAAACTTTTTTCGTCTCCCGGTAACGCCGCCGGAACGTGCCCAATCATCAAGAAGGAGGAACGATGAGTGAACGGACATATCGAAGGAGGCGGGCCATGCCTCTCCTGATCGCAGTCTCCGGTTTCAAGGATTCGGGGAAGACGTCGCTTGCGCGCGCGCTTCTCACGGAGCTTTCCGGACGGGGGCTCTCCCTCGCCTTCATGAAACATACGGACAGGGACGTGCTCTCCCCGGCCGGCACGGATACCGGCGGAATCGAGTCTCAGGGGATACCGTGCGCCTACTGGGGGAACGACGGCCTCAGGATGGAACTGCCTGCAGCCGCTCCAAACAGTGATACGATCGCGGCGCTCTTTCCGGAGAAGGACATCGTCATCGTCGAGGGTGCGAAGAGCATTTCCATGCCGAGGATCTGGGTTGGTTCCGCGGAAAGCGCGCCCCCGGAAGTGAAGGGCGTTTTTGCGTGTTTCGACAGGGCGGCCGAAAAAGGGGACGGGCGTTTTCTCTATGTTCCGGGCGAGGAGAATGAACTGGCGGATCGAATTGCGGCGTTCCATGAGCGATTTGCGAACGTGCGGTGCGTCAGGGTCGCCGTTCGCGGGAAGCGGCTTCCGCTCAAACCCTTTGTTGCCGAGATGATCCGCGGAAGCATCGCGGGACTGCTTTTACCGTTGAAAGGGATAGATTCCCTGAAGGAAGGGGCTGATATTCATCTCGCACGTAGTGAATAACGCTGTTTTTTAGAAATGAACCTTGTTTTTTACATTAAGGATTACTATAATGTCAGTTGTTGTATGCCGTCCCTAACTCGCCTCGCTGTTCGACGACCGGACGGAAAAAAGATGGTTTTTTCATATTTTTCCTATTGGGAGGAGTCTGTGAAATGCTGCTTTTCTTGTTGACACTCATTGTTGCGGTCACGGGAGCTCTTGCGTTGCTCTACGCCTACCTGACGTACAGCCAGAAGGTATTGTTCGGATGCACCTGGTTCAAGGTGTCTGAGGCGCCCGAGGAAGCGCCCGAGGGAGAGATGATCGAGAAGACTGCGCGGGTTCATGAGCTCTCCGAGATCATCCACAAAGGCGCGATGGCCTTCTTGTACAGGGAGTATAAATACCTTCTGCCGTTCCTTCTGGTGGTCGGCGTGCTCCTGATCTACTTCATCGGTTTCGCGGCGGGCTTCTCCTTCATCATCGGCGGTCTGTGCAGCGCGGCCGCAGGGTATGCCGGAATGATCGTGGCCACGAGGACCAACGGCAA
Organism: Synergistaceae bacterium; assembly: GCA_018436785.1. Taxonomy (GTDB): domain Bacteria; phylum Synergistota; class Synergistia; order Synergistales; family Aminobacteriaceae; genus JAAYLU01. Next base: position 14,347 of record JAHDKR010000007.1, read on the forward strand.
GACGGCTCTTGCCGCGACGCGCGGGATGAACGAAGCCCTGCTCACCGCCTTCAGAGGCGGCAGCGTCATGGGAATGTCGGTCGTGGGCATCGGCGTCCTCGGTATCGTCTTCTGCTACGCGCTCTTCCGCGATCCTAACCTGATCACGGGATTCGGCATGGGCGCCAGTACGATCGCGCTCTTTGCGCGTGTAGGCGGCGGTATCTACACCAAGGCAGCGGACGTCGGCGCCGACCTCGTCGGCAAGGTCGAGGCGGGGATTCCCGAGGACGACCCCCGGAACCCGGCGGTCATCGCGGACAACGTCGGCGACAACGTCGGCGACATCGCGGGCATGGGCGCGGACCTCTTCGAGTCGTACGTGAACTCCATCATCGCGGCGATGGCGCTCGGACTCGCTCTCTTCGGCTGGAAAGGCGTCTCCTTCCCGATGGTCATGGCCGGCGTGGGCATTCTGGCCGCGATCGTCGGAACGCGTTTCGTCAAGGTGGAGGAGGGGGGCAACCCCGCCGTCGCGCTGCGTAAGGGGACCTTCGTCACGGGCGGCATTATGATCGTCGGCGCGTTCATCTTCTCCTTCCTTATGTTCGGCGCTCTTTCGCTCTTCTGGTCGGTGCTCTCCGGAGTGGCGGTGGGCGTTCTCATCGGTTTCGTCACCGAGATCTACACGTCGGGAGACTACGCCTCCGTGAAGCACATAGCGCATGCGTCGAAGACCGGTCCCGCAACGGTGATTCTGGAAGGCGTGGCGGTCGGCATGAAGTCGACGGTCGTTCCCGTTATTCTGATATGCGCCGCGACGCTTGTCAGCTACTACTTTGCAGGCCTCTACGGCATTGCCTGCGCGGCTGTCGGTATGCTTTCGATTACAGGAATGGCCCTGAGTGTGGACGCCTACGGGCCTATAGCCGACAATGCGGGCGGCATCGCCGAGATGAGCCACCTCCCGCCGGAGGTCCGTAAGATCACCGACAAGCTCGACGCCATAGGCAACACGACTGCGGCGATGGGCAAAGGACTGGCGATCGGCTCCGCGGCGCTCACCGCGCTCGCACTCTTCGCCGCGTACGCGCACTCAGTCAAGCTGACGGCCATCGACCTGAACGACCCGAAGGTCATGGTCGGTCTCTTCCTCGGCGGCATGCTTCCGTTCCTCTTCAGCGCGCTTTCGATCCAGGCGGTCGGCCGCGCCGCGGAAGCCATGATCGACGAGGTGCGGCGCCAGTTCCGCGAGATCCCCGGCATCATGGAGGGAACGGGACGGCCCGAATATGAGAAGTGTGTCGACATCTCCACCGCCGCCGCGCTGAAGGAAATGATCATCCCCGGCCTGCTCGCGGTCCTCTCCCCGCTGGCCGTCGGCTTCGGCCTCGGCGCCCAGGCGCTCGGCGGCCTGCTCGCCGGTTCCATCGTGACGGGTGTGATGCTCGCCATCTTCATGTCCAACGCGGGCGGCGCATGGGACAACGCGAAGAAGTATATCGAAGAGGGGAACTTCGGGGGCAAAGGGACGCCGGAGCACGCCGCCGCGGTCGTGGGCGACACGGTCGGCGACCCGTTCAAGGACACCGCGGGCCCGAGCCTCAACATCCTCATCAAGCTGATGTCGGTCGTGGCGCTCGTGCTGGCGCCGCTCTTCATCTAATCCGAAAAAGGGAGTACAATATCTGCGAGAGGGGGAGGGCGACCTCCCCCTTATTTTTTCTTCGGAGGCGCCGCTCATGAGATCAGACGATGTTCGCCGCGTGAAAGACCGGCTCGATATAGTGGAGGTCATCGGCGATTACGTCCGTCTGAAGAAGGCGGGGAACAACTTTCTCGGCCTCTGCCCCTTCCACGACGAGAAGACGCCCTCGTTCAACGTCTCCCCGTCGCGCCAGACGTTCCACTGTTTCGGCTGCGGTCAGGGAGGGGACGTCTTCTCCTTCATCATGGAAAAAGAAAACCTCTCCTTTCGGGAGGCGCTCGAAACCCTCGCCGAAAGGGCCGGAGTGCAGCTCTCCTCCGAGGGCGCGCGTACGCTCAGGGAGCGCAGCCTCTTCGACATCACGGAGAGGGCCTGTTCCCACTTCCGCTCCTTGCTTGAAAAGCCCGAAGGGGAGCACGCCGCGGCGTACCTCGCCCGGCGAAATCTCCCACGCGAGGCGTGGCGGAACTTCGAGCTCGGCTGGGCGTCCCCCTCCTGGGACGCTCTCTGGAAGGCGCTCGCCAACGAAGGCGTCTCCTTTCGCGAGGCTTTCGACGCGGGGCTCGTACTGGAGGGGAAAAACGGGCCGTACGACCGCTTCCGCGGACGAATCATCTTCCCCGTCAGGGACATTTCCGGACGGCTCCTCGCTTTCGGAGGACGGCTGCTCGACGGCGAAGGGGCGAAGTACATCAACAGCCCCGAAGGGGTGCTCTACAGCAAGCGGCGTTCGCTCTACCTGCTCAACAGGGCGAAGGAGGCGGCGCGCTCGAAGGACAGGCTCATCCTCGTGGAGGGGTACATGGACGCCATACGCCTCCACCTGAACGGTTTCGAGGAGACTGCGGCCTCTCTGGGCACCTCCCTCACGGAGGAACAGGCGCTGCTGATCCGACGCCTCACCGACCGCTGCTTCATCTGCTACGACTCGGATATCGCGGGGCAGGAGGCGTCCATCCGCGGAATGTACGTGCTGCAGAAGGCGGGACTGGACGTCCGCGTCGTCGAAATTCCCGAGGGAAAGGATCCGGACGATCTGCTCTCGCTTCCGGATGGCAAGGCGCTCTTCTCCAAAGCTCTCGAAGACGCCCGTCCGCTGGTGCTCCACCACATCCACCTCCGGAGGGAGATGCTCCGTACTCCCGAGAAGCGCCGAAAAGCGTCGGAGGACATTATCTCCGGAATCGCGATGCTCTCCCCTGTGGACGCGTCGCCGTATCTTCCGGCTGTCGAAGCGGCGCTCGGCGTGCTGCATCATGAATTCATCCCGATGCTGGAGGAGCAGCGAAGGAAGCACTCTTCGCAGGCACGGGAGCCTGTCCGCGACGTCCCCCCGGACGAAGAGACCGGCGAAGAACAACAGCCTCCCGACCTTGTGGAGGCTGCGTTGTGCGCGCTCCTTTGGAGGGACTGCGACCTTCGCCGATCGGCCGACCCTGTGGAAATTGTGTCGATGCTCTCCGACGCGCGGCTGCAGACGCTTGCGTCCGCGCTGCTCTCGGCGTCTTCCGCTGAGGACATGGAGATCTATTGGCACGACATCGGCGATACGTTCCCGATGAAGGCGATCGCCGCCGGAGGAGTCTACTGCGACGAACTTGAGCGGGCTCACGATCCCTACACGATTCTGGTGGACATTCTCTCCGTACGGAAACACAAACGGGAGTACGATCTGCTCAAGACGAAGCTCTCCAGGGGAACAGCCGCAAACGATGAATTGATGCGCTTCCAGAAGCTGGCCATGATTTTAAAGAGCGGGAAAGGAAAAGGGACTTTGTGAAAGAATTGAAATTCAGGGGGCTTTTTTGATATACTTCCCTGTGGTCTTGTGTCTGGAGGAACGAAGCGATGCGATTGGATAAATTTTTGAAGCTTGCAAGGCTCGTCAAACGGAGAACAGTCGCTCAGGAGATGATCGAAGTCGGGGCGGTTCGAATCAACGGAAGACAGTGCAAGCCTTCGGCGGAAGTCCGTGTGGGCGATTCCGTTGAGATAGCGTACCCCTCGCGTTTTCTCTCGCTGGAGGTCCTGTGCGCCGACGAGGCGGCGTTGAAGCGAATGCCGCCTGAAGAGGCATGGTCTCTGCGGGAGGAGCGGCGTGTGGATCCATCGGAAAGACCGTGGTGATACTGCGCCCGGCAAGCTGAACAGTTCCTCCCCAGCGGGCCGGGTGTGTGGCGTTTTGGAATCGTCCGGTGCGTCAAAAGCATCTTCGGGCGAAGAGCGTACTTGAAAAGGAGTTGAGGTGTATGAGCAGTATTATCGGAGTGCACGGCCGGGAGATACTCGATTCTCGCGGCAATCCAACGGTTGAAGTTGAAGTGTGGCTTGACAGCGGCGCTTCCGGAAGAGCGGCTGTTCCGTCAGGGGCGTCCACAGGAACGTACGAGGCGGTGGAGCTTCGCGACGGCGGTCCCCGCTATCTCGGCAAGGGAGTGCTGAACGCGGTCAACAACGTCAATGAAAAAATAGCGCCCGAACTGATGGGGTTCGACGCCGACGACCAGGCGGAGGTCGACGCGGCGCTCATCGAACTTGACGGCACGCCCAACAAGGGCGACCTGGGCGCCAACGCCGTTCTCGGCGTGTCGCTGGCGGTAGCCCGCGCGGCGGCGGACGACCACGATCTTCCCCTGTGGTCGTGGATCGGAGGCCTCGGGCCCTTCTCGCTGCCGACGCCGATGATGAACGTGGTCAACGGCGGAGCGCACGCGGACAACAACGTCGATATTCAGGAGTTCATGCTGGTTCCCCACGGCGCTGAGACCTTCCCCGAGGCGCTGCGTATGGGCGTCGAGACGTACCATACCCTGAAGAAGGCCATCCACGCCCGCGGGTACAGCACGGCCATCGGCGACGAGGGCGGCTTCGCCCCCGATCTGAAGAGCAACCGCGAGGCCATCGACCTGATTCTTGAGGCCGTGGAGAAGGCGGGATACGCGCCGGGCAAGGACATCTCCATCGCGCTCGACCCCGCCGCGTCGGAGTTCTTCAAGGACGGGAAGTATCATTTCGCGGGAGAGAAAAAGTCCTTCACTCCCGAGGAGATGGTGGACTACTACGAGCAGCTCTGCAAGGACTACCCGATTCTCTCCATCGAGGACGGCATGGCGGAGGACGACTGGGCCGGATGGTCGGTCATGACGAAGCGCCTCGGCTCCAAGATCCAGATCGTCGGCGACGACCTCTTCGTCACCAACCCGGAGAAGCTGTCGAGAGGTATTGAGGAGGGAGTGGCCAACGCCGTTCTCATCAAGCTCAACCAGATCGGCTCGCTCTCCGAGACGCTCAACGTCATCGCGCTCGCGAAGCGCTACGGATACGCGACTGTCATCTCGCACCGTTCCGGCGAGACCGACGACTCCTTCATCAGCGACCTCGCCGTGGCCACCGGAGCCGGGCAGATCAAGACGGGAGCCCCCGCGCGCATCGACAGGGTCGCGAAGTACAACCAGCTTCTTCGCATCGCCGAGGAGCTGGACCGGGCGCCGTACGCGCGTCTCTCGCAGTTCAGGGGTAATCCGAACAGGTAGGACACAAAAGACATTAAGGAGGCGTTCCTTTTGAAAGGTATTGTATCCACAACCAACGCGCCCGCAGCGGTCGGGCCGTACAGCCAGGCAGTCAAGGCGGGGCAGTTCCTCTTCTGCTCCGGGCAGATTCCCATCGACCCGGCGACGGGGCAGTTCGTTCCGGGCGGCGTCGCTGAGCAGGCAAAACAGGTTCTGAACAACGTAAAAGCCGTTCTTGAAGCTGCCGGGTATTCCCTTGCCGATGTGATCAAGGCGACCGTCTTCGCGACCAGCATGAACGACTTTGCTGCGGTGAACGGCGTCTACGCGACATATTTCGAGAAAGAGCCCCCCGCTCGTTCCTTCGTCGAAGTGAGCGCGCTCCCAAAAGGAGCCCTTGTGGAAATCGAAGTCGTCGCCTGGAAGGAATGATTCCGGCGGCCGGAGGCGCCGCCTCCGGCCCTCTACTCTTGAAGGATGTGCGCACATGAAGGATACGAAGATAGCGGAGCCCACAGTCGAGCGGCTTGTCCAGTATCACCGTCTTTTAGAGCAGCTCGCGGCCGAGGGGCAGAAAGTGGTCTCCTCCAGGGAGATGGGGGAGATGCTCTCGTTCAAGGCCAGCCAGGTGCGGAAGGACCTCTCGTACTTCGGCGAGATAGGCAAGCGGGGCGTGGGGTATCATGTTGATCGTTTATTCAAGCATATCGGCGGAATCCTTGCGTCCCCCAGGCTCTGGTCCATCGGTCTGGCCGGCGTAGGAAAACTCGGCGAGGCGCTTTTAGGGTATCAGGCGTTCCGGAACGAGAAGTTTCAGATTAAGGCCCTCTTCGACGTCGACCCTTCGAAAATCGGAACGCATATCCAGGGAACTCCCTGCTACTCCATAGAGGACGCTCCCCGCGTGCTGCGAGAGGAAGGTATCGATGTCGTCATCATCACCGTGCCGACGGGAGCGGCCCAGTCCGTTGCAGACAGGGTCGTTTCTGCAGGAACGGTGAAGGGGATACTCAACTTCTCCCCGGTCACGCTCTCCGTTCCGGACAGCGTGCTGCTCTACAGCGTGGATATTTCGATAGAACTGGAGAAACTTCTTTTTTACCTGAAGCATCGCGAACGTTAGCAGTTTTTTTTGATAGAATATCGGGGTTGTTTTCCGTCTTGCCGGGCAGGGCGAGGCAACCTTGCACCCTAATATCAAGGAGGCGTTTTTTTTGGAACAGCAGTGTGGACAGGCGGCAGGCGGCGCAGGAGGACAGGGAAGTCTCATGGGAATGCTCTTCCCTCTCGCGATATTCGTGGTCATTTTCTACTTCTTCATCATCCGTCCCCAGAAGAAGCGGCAGCGTGCCCAGGACGAACTTCTCTCATCGCTTTCGAGGGGGGACCAGGTGGTCACCATCGGCGGTTTCTTCGGAACCATCCGTGAAGTTCGCGACGACAGCCTTGTCGTCGAAATAGCCGACGGCGTGAAGGTCCGCCTTCTCAAGTCGGCGGTGGCTTCGAAGCGCGCTCCCGCCACCCAGGCTCCCAAGGAGGAGCCCGCACGCGAGAAGGAAGAGGAGAAGAACTGACCGTATCTGCCGGTTCGATGTGAAGTGCGCCCCGCCCCCTTCCGATGCAACCGCAGGTGCGGCGGGGAAACGGGGGGAGGTCGCCGCGAGGCGATCCCCCCGCTCGCGTCCCGTCGGCCATACTGTTGGCGGGAGTTTTTTCGCGGGGGAATGAACAACCAATTTTGCGAACACAACGGAGGGAATTCTTATGTTGAGACGAGACCGCTGGCGGCTTGGAATAGTCGCCATCGTGGTGCTTGCGGCCCTGTTCTCGGTCTTTCCCATTCAGGGAAGGATCAATCTGGGGCTAGATTTGAAGGGCGGCGCCCACATCGTTCTTCAGGCGAAGGACACCGCGGACAGCAAGGTGACGGAGGACAGCATCGAACGTCTTCTTGCTGTGCTTCGGAATCGCGTGGACCAGTACGGTGTGGCGGAACCCGTCATCCAGAGGGAGGGTACCGACAGGATCATCGTCGACCTCCCCGGTATCCAGGATCCGGACGCGGCATTGGAGCTTATCGGCAAGACGGCGCTTCTTGAGTTCCGCCAGGTTGTGACGGCGACGTCGCCGGTTCCTCCCTCCGCAGAGCGGAAGAACTACGACAGCGACGCCGAGTTCGAGCGGGCGCAGACGCGTTGGAACGAGGCTGTAGCGAAGATTGAGGCCCAAAAGGGAGAACTTGAACAGCAGGCCGCTTCTCTTGAGGGCGGCGTGGTAGCAAAAGCAGACGAGGGCAGGTTTTATCTTCTCGGGAAAGTTTTGGTAGGCGGAAAAGATCTCGTGGACGCCAGGACGCAGTACGACAACCTCGGACGCGCAGTCGTCGCCATATCGTTCAGCTCCGAAGGCGCGAAGCTCTTTGACGCTGCGACGGCCGAGAACATCGGACGGCAGATCGCCATTGTCCTCGACGGCGTCGTCATCTCCGCTCCCGTAGTCCAGGAGCGCATCACCGGCGGCAACGCCCAGATCTCGGGCCGTTTCACCGCAGCCGAGGCCAGCCGCCTCTCCATCATGCTCCGCGCGGGTGCGCTTCCTGTAGCGGTTGACGTCATCGAAAACCGTTCCGTGGGACCGAGCCTCGGAGAGGACTCCATCAACTCCGGTATTCGCGCCGGTCTTATTGGAGCGTCTCTTGTCTTTCTCTTCATGCTGCTGTACTACCGCCTTCTCGGGGTAGCCGCGGACGCGGCCCTTGCAGTGGCCATTCTCCTCGTCTTCGCGGGACTGATCTCGCTGAAGGCGACGCTGACCCTGCCCGGCATAGCGGGTATCGTGCTTACCATAGGCATGGCGGTGGACGGCAACGTGCTCATCTATGAACGCATGAAGGAGGAGCTGCGTGCCGGCAAGACGCCGCTCGCGGCCATCGACGCCGGATTCCAAAAGGCCCTCGTGACGATCTTCGACGCGAATATCACGACGCTCATCGCGGCGGCGGTCCTCTTCTACTTCGGCAGCGGCCCTGTCAGGGGTTTTGCGGTAACGCTCAGCATCGGTATTGTGTCGAGCGTCTTCTGCAACGTCCTCGTCACGCGCTCTCTCCTCCAGTACTTTATGGGCGGACGGGCGACGAGCTCCCTGGCGCACCGTTCCTAAGAGAGGTGGAGAAAAGACTATGAAAATCATGTTCATTGACTTTATGAAACATCGCAGGGCTGCGCTCCTGGTCAGCCTTGTCTGCGTCGTCGTCAGCATCGGTCTGGTCTTCACGAAGGGACTGAACCTGGGAATCGATTTCACGGGAGGCAACGTGGTGCAGGTCGAGTTCGCGCAGGGCGTCTCCGTGGGCGATGTCCGCGACGTCCTGGCTTCGGTGGGCCAGGGGAACGCCGTTATCCAGTCCTACAGCGATATCGGCTTCATCATCCGGATCAGCGCCAACGAGGACGAAGCCAGAAAAATGGTTGTCGACGCCCTTCGGGCAAAGTATCCCGATATGAAAACCGTCCGGCTTGAAAAGGTCGGACCCGTGGTCGGCGCCGAGCTGCGGAAAGAGGCCTTCGTGGCGCTCTTCATCGCGCTTGCCGGTATCCTTGCGTATATCACGGTTCGCTTCCAGTTCCGTTTTGCCGTGGTAAGCGTCCTCGCGCTGATGCACGACGCGATCATCACGCTTGGCGTCTTCAGTCTTACCGGCATGGAGATCTCCTCGTCGTTTATCGCGGCGATCCTCACGATCGTCGGCTACTCCCTGAACGATACGATCGTCGTCCTCGACAGAGTCCGCGAGAACTGGAAAACGCTGCGCGGAAACGGGATGCTCGCCCTGCTGAACAATTCGATCAATGAAACGATCTCCAGAACGATCAACACGTCCATGACGACCCTGCTGCCTGTTATCGCGCTCTTCCTCTGGGGAGGCCCTGTGCTGCGCAGCTTCTCGTTCGCTCTGCTCATCGGCTTAACGGTCGGCACGTACAGCTCCATTTACATCGCCTCCGGCGTGCTCGCCGAATGGTGGATAAAGGCGCCTCAGAAGGCGTAGCCGCTGTCCTGCTTTTTGGAGTATTGTCATTCCGAAGCGCTCGCCAGAACAGTGGCGAGCGCTTTTTTGGGCATGAGAATTTGTAGAACAAGGCGTTTATGTGTTATACTCTTACAATAATGTCATGGCCACAACATAAAAGGAGATGAGATCGGCCGGGAAAAGGAGGAAACAGAAATGAAAGAACACGGAACAACACTTCCGTTCAGATTCATGGAATGCGCTCTGCTCACGCTGAGTACCGGAGTGCGCGCGCAATCCATACGAGAGCTTCGAACCGCGCTTCCGCAAACGCCGCTCAGTTCCATCTACTACCACTTCTGGGGGAGGATGCTGCGCCCCCATATCGCCGAATCCGAGTTCAACAACGACTTCGCCTCGTGGGCCGACAGCGGCCTTGGAGATATAGAGCTCGCCGAGGCGCTCAGCGCGATCAACCCCGTAGCGTGCGCCGATCTTGGCGAGATACGCTCGATCCTTGAGGACATTCTGGACGCGCGTCTTGAGAACGGCGATTTTATGAGCTGGAAGAAGAGCGACAGGGAATTCTACTTTATCGCCTGCACCAAGATGATGTTCGACACGGGGCGCGAGGTCTCCTCGCTGAAGGACTTCCCGCTTGCGGTGAAGACGGCGAGCCGTCAGAGCTTCTTTCATCACTTCATCGACGGCAGGAGACGCTCCCCCGAGGGGAAGGACGACTTTTCTCTCTGGCTCGAGCAGTTCGGCGAAGAGACGGAGCCGCTTCGGAAGTCGCTCAGGGCGATCGATTCGTATCTCTTCTCACTCGGTGAGTTGAAGGGGCAGGTTGTTTCCCTTCTTGAAAAGAATCTGCACAGGAGGGGGAAATAACGATGTCCGAGATGCTGAAAAAATACGGCGAGGTTGTCGGCTTCCATGCGATGGACAGCCTGATGGTCATCGCGGATATGCTGCGGGGGAAGAAAATCGTCCACGTGAACTCGACGAAAGAGGGGGGAGGCGTGGCGGAGATTCTCTCCTCGATGGTCCCGCTCTCGAAGGAGCTCGGACTCGACGTCTCCTGGGAGGTCATCGAAGGGAATCCCGACTTTTTCGCCTGTACAAAAACCCTTCATAACTCTTTGCAGGGGATGCCGGGGGGACTGCCGGAACAGCAGATCGAAGCGTACGTCGAGACAAACCGTACAAACGCGGAGAAGCTGCGGGGCGTGGTTGAGGATGCAGATTATGTCTTTATCCACGATCCGCAGCCCGCGCCGCTGCTCGGGTATTTTCCGAAGAGAAAGGGAAAGTGGATTTGGCGCTGCCATATCGACGTCAGCTCGCCGAACCGCTCGGTCTGGCGGTTTGTCAAGAAGCACGTGGAGGGGTACGACGCGTCGATCTTCTCGCTTCCCGATTTCGCCCAGACGCTCCCGCACCCCCAGTTTCTGATCACGCCGAGCATCGACCCCCTGAGCGAAAAGAATATCGCGCTGCCGAAAAGCGAGGTTGCGAAGACCTACGAGGAACTCGGTATCCCTATGGATAAACCGGTCATCCTTCAGGTCTCGCGGTTCGACCGCTTCAAGGACCCCCTCGGGGTTATTGAAAGCTTCAGAATTGCCCGCGAACACGTGGATATTCGCCTTGTGCTCGCCGGGGGCGGGGCGACCGACGACCCCGAATCGGGCGAGGTGCTCGCCAGGGTTCAGGAGGCGGCGGCGGGCGACCCGGACATTCACGTCTTGCTTCTTCCAGCCGATGCGCACAGGACGATCAACGCCCTGCAGTCCGGCGCCGACGTAGTGATGCAGAAATCGACCAAGGAGGGCTTCGGCCTTACAGTGACCGAAGGCTTGTGGAAGAAAAAGCCGGTTATCGGAGGGGACGTCGGCGGAATACGCCTGCAGATCATCAACCGTTTCAACGGGTTCCGCGTGCGCTCCCCCGAAGGCGCGGCCATTCGTATCCGGTATCTTCTCACACACAAGTGGAAGCGGGAGCGCATGGGAGTGAACGCACGGCAGTACGTCCTCGAGAACTTCCTCATTACCGGGCAGTTGCGGCGCTACCTGTCGCTCCTCGTCTCCCTGAATTCGCCGGATGGCGAGTGGGAGCGATGGATCTGACCGGCAGGGACGAGTGAACGAAAGGACGGCGGCGTGCGCTTCACGTAGCGCTCTGGAGGGACGCGCTCATGAAGATACAAAGGGAAGAAGGGAAATAAAACGATGAAAAAGAAAGAACGTCTGCTGGTGGTTTCAAACCGCCTTCCCGTCGCTCTCTCGACGAAGGACGGACAACTGACCGGGCGTCCGGCTTCGGGCGGACTCGTCAACGCGCTGAGCCCTGTGCTGAAGAACAAGGGGGGGTTTTGGATCGGGTGGGCAGGAACGCACGAGAATGTTTCTCTTTCAACGCTCCGCGACATTCTCGGCCCCGTTTCCGAGACAAGCGGTTATCGCCTTCTTCCGGTGATGCTGACCAAGGAGGACGTGGATTCCTTCTATTCCGGATTCTCGAATTCCGTGCTCTGGCCGCTCTTTCACGACCTTCAGAGCAGGTGCGACTTCAATCCCTCCTACTGGGACGGATACCTCGCAGCGAACCGAAAATTCGCGAAGGTGCTGATGAAACATACCGAGGAACATGATTTCATCTGGGTCAACGACTACCACCTGATCCCGCTCGGAAAGCTGCTGCGCGAGAAGAAACCCTCGCTCAAGGCTTCATTCTTTTTACACATCCCGTTCCCCAGCGTGGACATCTTCATGAAGATGCCGCAGAGAAAAGAGATTCTATCGCAGCTGATTCACTACGCATTCGTCGGATTCCAGACGATGCGGGACAGGAGGAACTTCCTTGACTGCCTGAAGGTCTTCTTCCCGGAGATGCAGGTTTCCGGAAGGGGAAACGTGGTGCGCGTCCGCATCGGAGAATCCAATTTCCTGGTAGGCGCCCTGCCGATCAGCATCGATTACCGGTCGTTCGCCTCCCTTGCCTCCTCGAAAGATGTGATCTCCCGCTCGAAGGACATCCAGCGGGAGATGTTCGCCCAAAAATACATTCTTGGCGTCGACCGTCTTGACTACTCGAAGGGAATTCCCGAACGGCTGCGCGGTTTTCAGCGCTGTCTGGAGCGTTATCCCGAGCTTCGTGAAAAACTCAGCCTGATGCAGGTCGTCGTCCCGAGCAGGGAGTCAGTGGGTGAGTATCTTGACCTGAAGCAGGAGATCGAGCTGCTCATCAGCAGGATCAACGGAGAGTATTCAACGATGCGGTGGGTTCCGGTGCATTGGCGCTACGGCTCCGTTCCGCGTTCGGAACTTGCCGCGCTCTATCGCGGCGCGGAGATGGCCCTTGTAACCTCTCTGAAAGACGGGATGAATCTCGTGTGCAAGGAGTATTGCGCCTGCAAGGGAGACGGAAGCGGCGTCCTCGTACTGAGCGAGTTCGCCGGCGCGGCAATCCAGCTTTCCAAGGGGGCCCTGCTTGTGAATCCGTATGATGTCGACGCCGTCGCGGCGGCGATCGCCGAAGGATTTGCGATGGATGCACATGAAAAGAAGCGGCGGATGCGCCTTCTCCGGAAATCGATTGCACGGCACGACGTCTTTCGCTGGGTGGACGATTTTCTGCGCGCATCGGTGGGCAAAAAGCTTGCCGAGTTCCCGGAGGAGGAGATACCTCCGCTCTGGCCCGGGCTCGAGTCCGATGGTGAGAAGTAGATTCTTTCGGGAGTTTACTTCTCCATCCTCACCGACTACAATAAACAAAAGGATAGAAATGAAGCGGAGCTGCACGGTTCATCGTGAGCAGGCTCCGCAGTTTTCTGCGGAGCGCCGCTGAGAGCTCCGCCCGGAATACACGCACGGAAAACAGACGGCCGGCCGGAAGATGGAGTAATGCACGTCTTCCGTTACGATATATGGTGAAATGAGGATGTATTTATGGTGTATTTTCAGACAGCAGAAAGATGTGCGAATGACATCCGGGCCCGGAACGGCGTACGGTGCGTCCAAAAAAACAGTGCGGAACGGAAAGGGAACGGAGTCCTGTGACGGCGCTCTGTCGTTCCGCTTCGCTTCGCCTCTTTCAGCCCGACTCCTCGACCGTGGAGCTTGCGGACAGAATCGGCTGTTCGTTGCTTACAGCGGCTGTCCTTGAGAGCCGCAACCTGGCCGCTGCCGATGAGCGGGCCCCATCTCTTCCGGACGCTTCCGGAGTGGAGAGTGCCCGTGAGAGTCTGTTTCTCGATGCAAAGATACCGTTCGAAGACCTCATGGAGGAGCTGTCTCTTGGGGAGAACGCCGCCGAAGCGGCAGATCGCTGGCGGAGCCTCAAAACGCTCGGCAGGGTGCTTGTGTACGGAGATTACGACGCGGACGGGGTGTCGTCGGCTGCGCTTGCCTTGGAGCTTTGCCGTGGGAAGGCCGAGCGCGCCCGTTTTTTTATTCCTCATCGCCATGAGCAGGGGTACGGACTTCACGAATCGGTGCTCGATCAGCTCCTCGATATCGGCTGGGATACGCTCGTCGTGGTGGACTGCGGCACGAAGGACGGGGAGATCCTGGAGAAGGTCGCGCGTTCGGGCGTCAATGTTTTCGTCTTCGACCACCACCTTCCCCAAGAGGGGGCGCCGCTTCACAGCGCGGTGGTGAATCCGCATACGTGCGCGCCCCGGTCGGCGCCGGGGGAGAACGAGGCCGGCAGAGCGCTGTGCGCTACCGGAGTGCTCTGGGCATGGGCATGGAAGCACTCGCTCCTTCCCCGAAAACGTCTCGCGGCGATGACGGATCTCGTCGCGCTCGCCACGATAGCGGACTGCATGCCGTTGACGCCGCTCAACAGGGCGCTTGTCCGGCAGGGTATGGATATTCTCTCGACAACCCCCCGCAAGGGGCTCGCACGGCTTTTTTCGAGACTCGGGATCGCCCGCCCCGGAAGCGCGCTGACGGAGGAAACCCTCTCGATGAAGGTGATCCCCTGCATCAACGCCGCCGGGAGGATGGATTTCGCCGATACTGCGGTGAACGTGCTCCTCGGTTCTCCGAACGTGGATGAATCCGTGGAGATGCTGATTTCGCTGAATCGGAAGCGCCAGTCGCTTTCGTTGAAGATATCGAAAGAGGCGGAGCTGGTGCTCTCCGGAGGCGTGAACGTCATACTCGGGGAGTCCTGGCCGGTCGGGGTGCTCAGCGGCGTCGCCAGCAGGATTTGCGGCGCCACGGGAGCTCCGGTGGCGCTTGCGGCCCCTGTGAACGGCGGCATACGAGGAACGCTCCGCGTTCCTGAAGGCGCCGATGCCGTCGGCGTGCTCTCCGCCCTCTCTTCAAAATTGGAGGCGTGGGGAGGGCACAAGTACGCCGCCGGTTTTTCCGTCTCCAGGGAAAACTGGGATTTTGTCCGGCGCGATCTCCAGCAGGCGCTTTCCTCGATGAAGGTCGAGGAGACGTCTGTGACGGCGATTGCGATGGCGCCGGAGGAGATATCCATAGAGTCCTGGAAGGAAGCGTGCACGCTCGGTCCATTCGGCAACGGCAACCCGCCTCCAATGTTTTTTCTCGCCCGCAAGGGAAGGGAGCGAATGCTCCCGCTCGGCAAGGACGGCAAACATATCCAGATTGACGCGGGCGGGATTCGCCTTCTCGCTTTTCACGGGGAGAACGAGCGGGAGGCGCTCGCAGGAGCGGACGGATGGGTGTACCGCCCCCGGATCGATTGCTGGCGAGGCGAAGAGCGTCTGCAGTACGTTGTCGACTACGCCGTTGTTTAGCAAGGCGCACCCCGGAGTTCTTTGGAAGCGATCGGTTCCAGATGTGAGCGGAGGGAAAAATGGACCCCAGTAAACTGACCGAGAGTATTCTGGAAAGCCGGACGCATCCCGTTCGTACGGGAGCGTTGCCGGACCAGGACCCCGCAGCGGAGAGCGGCGAGGTTTCTTCGTTGCGCTCCGGGGGAACGGCGGATCTTGACAGGAAGAGCTCGGGAAAGCTCCGCGACAGCTATATCGGCCGTATTCCGGAGGAAGAGAGGGCAATATCGGTCAAGTTCGCATGGCACGAGCTCTGGTCGAAGGTGATCGTCTATCTCTCCAGGGAAGAGCTGATGCAGCTCGGCGAGGCGCTCGTAATGGCGGGCGCCGCCCACAAAGAGCAGCGCCGCTCGACCGGCGATCCGTACATTGTCCACACGATCAACGTCGCTTCCATTCTTGCGGATATGCAGCTCGACAACGTCACGCTGATGGCCGCCCTGCTTCACGACGTTCTGGAGGATACCGACATCACCATGGAGAAACTGACCGGCGCTTTCGGCGCTCCTGTGGCGATGCTGGTCGACGGGGTGACAAAGCTCGGCAAGCTCCCCTTCAAGTCGTTCGAGGATTACCAGGCGGAAAACCTGCGGAAGATGTTTGTCGTGATGGCCAAGGATATCCGCGTGGTGCTCATCAAGCTCGCGGATCGTCTCCACAACATGCGCACTCTGGGAGCCCTCAGGAAGGACAAGCAGCAGCGCATCGCGCGCGAGACGCTCGAAATCTATGCGCCGCTTGCGCACCGCCTCGGTATTTATCAGGTGAAACGCGGACTTGAGGATCTCGCATTCAAGTACGCCGATCCCGAGATGTACTACGAAATCAGACGCCGCGTCCGGAAAAAACTCCCCGAACGGGAGACCGTGGTCAAGAAGGCGCTCGAAGTGTTGACCGCCCGGCTTGAAGAGGAAGGGATCCGCTGCAAGGTAAAGGGGCGCGCGAAGCACTTTTACAGTATCTACGAAAAGATGAACAGGAAGAAGCTCCCCGTGGAGCAGCTCTACGACCTGCTTGCGCTCCGGGTGATGGTGGACGATATCGCCGCATGCTATACGGTGCTCGGCATCGTCCACACGATATGGAAGCCGATTCCGGGGCAGTTCGACGACTATATCGCCAATCCGAAGTCGAACATGTACCAGTCGCTCCACACCACCGTGGTGGGACCGACGGGAGAACCCCTTGAAGTGCAGATCCGCACCTGGGATATGAACTCCCTGGCCGAGTACGGAATAGCAGCGCACTGGCGATACAAAGAGGGAGGCGCCTCCCTCGACGATCTCGACGCGAAGCTGACCTGGATCCGTCAGGCGATCGAGGCGGATCATGACGGCTCGGAACCGTCCGAATTCCTGGAGCGCCTGAAGGAGGACGTGCTTTCTTCGGATGTCTTCGTCTTCACGCCTCAGGGTGAGGTCGTTTCGCTTCCGAAGGGGTCGACGCCGCTCGACTTCGCCTTTGCCATCCATACCCAGGTGGGGACGCGATGCGTCGGCGCGATGGTGAACAACCGTATCGTCGCCATGGGGTACGAGCTGCAGAACGGCGATATCGTCAAGATCATCACGTCGCCGCAGGGAGCCCCTTCGAGAGACTGGCTCAAGATCGCCCGCAGCAGCAAGGCCAGGAGCAAGATACGCGCCTACTTCCGCGCCCTTGAAAAGACCGAGCGCCTGGAGAAGATGCAGCGCGGCCGGGATCTGCTCGAACGCGAAGTCAAGAGGAGAGGGACTCCCGAGTTCGAAGAGTTCGACGAACTGCTCCCGCTGCTCAACAAGATTGCCCGCGACACGGCCTATTCAAACGGGGAAGAGCTGCTCTCCGCAATAGGCGGCGGCCATCAAAGCGTCTCGCTGGTGGCGCAGCGCCTCGCCGGAAAGCCGCAGCCTGCTCCGGTGCAATCCCTTCCCCCCGAACCGGAGAAGCATACCTCGTTTTCCGGGAAGAAGGGGGATTCCGATATCGTGGTTGAGGGGGCGGACGGGGTCCAGGTCGTCCTTTCCAACTGCTGCGAGCCGGTTCCCGGAGACCCGATCATCGGCTTTTCCACGCGAACCAGGGGGATCACCGTGCACAGGGCCGACTGTGAAAACGTCAGGAACTCCCGCGAAGAACGCCGCGTCAGCGTGTCGTGGGGAATGACGGGTACCCGGAGGTTCTCCGCGCGCCTGAAAATAGAAGCTGTGGACAGGGCCGGGCTCTTCGGCGACGTCGCCCAGGCAATTACCGCGGGGGACGGCAGTATGACGGGCATCAAGGCGGGAGTCGTAGGAGGAAATCAGGCGCGAATGAAGCTTGAAGTTCGTGTCCGCGACCTTGAACACTTATATCTTATAGTTGCCAGGCTCAATGCCGTAAAGGGCATGATCCAGGTATCGCGGGGGTGACGCTGTCGTGAGGGCTGTGGTGCAAAGAGTCTCCTCCGCACGGGTTTCCGTGGACGGAGAGACAAAAGGAGCCATCGGGAAGGGAGTGTGCGTCCTGCTCGGCGTTTCCGACGCCGACGGCGAACAGGAGGCGGACTGGATGGCCGAGAAGATTGTCAATCTCCGTATCTTCGAGGATGACGAGGGGAAGATGAACAGGTCGCTGCTTGAAGTCGGCGGCAGCATGCTTGCGGTCTCGCAGTTCACGCTCTACGGAGACTGCCGGAAGGGAAGACGGCCTTCGTTTGTCGATGCGGGCGAGCCCGGTCACGCGAATCGAATGTACGAATCGTTCAAGAGCGCGGCGGCCGGGAGGGGCGTTGAGGTGGAGAGCGGCGTTTTCCAGGCGCACATGCTCGTAGAGATTGCGAACGACGGTCCGGTGACGCTTATCATCGACCGCTGAGTCATGTGCGGAGGGCGAAGGCGCGCAGTGCGCCCCCCTTCGCGAAAAGAACCTGCGGCCGCATAGCGCGGCGCCGGGAAGTATGCGTACAAAAGGAAGGGATTTATGATGAAGTACACACGATTTCCCCTGGGGCCTCTCTGGACGAACTCGTATCTCGTATGGGACGCTTCGGGAGACGGCTTTCTGGTTGATCCGGCCGGCGATGCGGCGGAAAT
The DNA here is from genome assembly GCA_018436785.1 of Synergistaceae bacterium. Classification (GTDB taxonomy): domain Bacteria; phylum Synergistota; class Synergistia; order Synergistales; family Aminobacteriaceae; genus JAAYLU01. The sequence goes on from JAHDKR010000007.1 coordinate 32,426, forward strand.
CCTCTCGTTTGCACGGGAGAACAACATCGTCGTCCGCGCGGTTCTCCTCACCCACGGACATCTTGACCACGTCGGCGGGCTGCCCGAACTCCTTGAGAAAATTGCTTCCCCGGTGTACATCGGAGAGGGGGACGCGGAGATGCTTCGCTCACCCGATCAGAACGCGGCGGAATGGATGGGGTATGATTTCAAGGGGATCAGGAACTTTTTTACGCTGAGGGACGGTGAACAGCTTCCCGTCGGCGCCATGTCGGTCTCCGTGCTGGAGACCCCGGGGCATACGCCCGGATGCGTCTGCTATCATGTATCGGAGTCCTCGGATACGGGAGAGGAGACCCTCCTCCTCTCCGGAGACACGCTCTTCGCCCGCAGCGTCGGGCGTACGGACCTTCCCGGAGGAAACGGGGAAAGACTGCATGAATCGCTGATTCGCCTGGCCGCGCTTCCGGATACACTCCGGGTGCTGCCCGGCCACGGTCCCGAAACCACTATCGGAGCGGAACGCATCCACAACCCGTTCTGGCCGGAGGACAAGGCGTGAAACTGGCCTCGCTGCCCCGCGAGGAGATGCCGCGGGAGCGGCTTCGACTTCGCGGCGCCTCGTCGCTCTCGCTTCCGGAGCTGCTTGCGATTCTGCTCAGAACCGGGAGCAGGGGGAAGGATGTCCTCGAACTCGCTGCGGATGTGCTCAACGAGTTTGGAGGCGCAAAAGGAATGGCGCGGGCTACGGAGGAAGAGATGCTCGGTTTTCCCGGACTCGGCGACGCGAAGGCCTGCGTTCTCCTTGCCGCCCTGGAGCTTGGAAAGCGCCTCGAAGCGGCGAGGAGAGAGCTTCAGGAGGGAAAGGACTGGCGTCGGAGCGTCGACGAGATAGCCGGAGAGCTGGCTTTCGAGGAGCGGGAATATATCTTTGCCATTCACGTCCGGAGCAACGGATCCGTGATTCATGTGGACAGAATTTCCTTCGGAGGCGCCGAGGGCGCCTATCTTGATGTAAAATATCTGTTACGAAGAGCTGTCCGGATGGATTCGTACGGCCTGGTGCTGGTGCACAACCATCCCGACGGGTCGCTGCAGCCGAGCCGCGAGGATCGTCTGCTGACTGATTTTGTATCGAGGAGGACAAAGATCCTGGATATACACCTTTTAGGACATTTTGTCGTGGCCAACGGTGAGAGCCATGGTATCGCTCTCCCCGGAGAGCCCTAGAAAGCGGGGACTGAAGCAGGTGTTCAAATTTCTTACGGGAGTGTTCGGCGGCGACGTCGGTATCGACCTCGGGACTGCCAACATAGTTGTGTACGTCAAGGGGCGGGGAATCGTCATCAGCGAGCCGTCCGCCGTTGCTATTCGGAAGCGCCCCAGAGGAGGGGCGACGGAAGTGATCGCCGTCGGACGCGAGGCCAAGGCGATGGCTGGAAAAACGCCCGGAGGCGTCTTCACTATCTGGCCGCTGCAGGACGGCGTCATCGCGAACTTCGAAATGACTGAAGAACTGATCCGTCACTGTCTCAGGAGGGCCAACGGGGGGAAACCCTTCGTCTCTCATCCGCGGGTCGTGATCTCAGTGCCCGCGGAGGTTACCGAAGTCGAGCGGAAGGCCGTTATCGACGCAACGCTCGGGGCCGGCGCCAAGGAGGCGTACGTCATCGAGGAGCCTGTTGCGGCGGCGCTCGGCGTGGGACTGCCGATCCAGGAACCGCGAGGGAGCATGATCCTCGACATCGGCGGGGGGACGAGCGAAGTCGGCGTTCTCTCTCTCGGCGGCATCGTCGTGACCAACTCGCTCCGCGCCGCCGGGAAGGAGATGGACAACGCCATTGTCGCCATGCTCCGCCAGCGATATGCGCTGCTCATAGGGGATACGACGGCGGAGGAGGTCAAGATTGCCATCGGATCCGCGCTTCCCCTCGACAAGGAGCTTGAGATGGCCGTCAAGGGGCGCGACCTCGCAGATGGGCTTCCGAAGGCCGACGTCGTGACCTCGGTGGAGGTGCGCGAGGCGCTGGAGCCGATTCTGCTGCGCATAGAGGACATGGTGAAGGTGGCGCTCGAACAGACGCCTCCCGAACTGGCCAAGGACATCGTCGACCAGGGGATCTTTCTGTCCGGCGGCGTCTCGCTGCTGCGAGGTCTGGCCGAACGCCTGTCCAAGGCGATGAATACCCCTGTGGTGGTGGCGGAGGATCCTCTCTTCGCGGTAGCCCGCGGCGTGGGGAAGATTCTGGAGAATCTCGGCGACATGAAGAAGGTGCTCCTCTCCGTGGAGAAGGGGTCCAAGTAATCTGCGCATCCGGCGGAGAGCCTGCTCATGACGGAAAAATACAGCGAAAGAGAATGGATTCACGGCCTTTTGGCACTTGCCGCCAGTCTTCTGCTCCTTGCGGCGGCTCCCCGAAGAGAGTTTTTCCGGGGGGCTGTTGATTTCGTCGGAGAGGTTCTGCGCTACCCCGAGTATCCCGCCGTCTTCATCGAGAGAACGACGAGGGAGTTCTCCGTCTGGTTTGCCGACCGTTACGTTTTACAGGAGCGCCTCAATACCCTGAAAGAGGAGAACGAGCGCCTGAATCTCGTCTGGTCGATGGAGAATGCGCGCAATCTCCGGAGAGAGCTTGACGGCTTCGTCCGCTACGCCCGCATAACGCTGCGGGAACCCCTCTCATGGTGGGCCGAGGTGCGGATCAACAAGGGGGTGCACGACGGCGTCGTTGTCGGGGCCCCCGCTCTGCAAAGCGGATTTCTCGCCGGAAGAGTCAGCGGTGCGGAGGATGATTTTGCGTGGGTCGAGCTGCTCTCGTCATCATCCCTGATGATTCCTGTGGTTATCGAGGAGACACGGGATCTCGGCGTCGTGGCGGGAGACGGCGAAGGGGGAGTCTGGCTGTTGTACGTGCCGGAGAACCGGATGCTCAAAAGCGGGATGCGCGTGAGCACCGCCATGGTCAGCGAGGCGTTGCCTCCCGGGATTCCATTGGGCAGCCTCGGCGAAGAGCGCCGCGAAACGAGCGGCGGATATACCGAGTGGCGGATTCTTCCGGGCGCGTCTCTCTCGCAGCTCTATGCGCTCGAAGTTCTTGGCCTGCGCACTCCATCGCAGGAGAAACCGGCCGGGGGGAGGTCCGGTTTATGATCTATCTGCTCGCGTGGTATGCTCAGGATTTTTTGTGGGTTCTCGGCGCCGGGAAGGTCCTCGTCCCGGAGATTTTTTTGCTCACCCTCGTCTTTCTTTCGCTCTTTCGTTCCGAGGACGGAGTTCGGGTGGTTTGGGCCGCTTTCCTCGGAGGCGTCCTCTGGGATTTACGATGGACCGGATTTCCGGGTATCAGCTCCTTGATTTACGTTCTGTCATTGATGTCCGTCCGGTGGATTTGGCATTCCATCCCGGCCTCGGGAAGGACGATCACGCTCTTCGGTTTCCTCCTCTGGTCCGCGAACATGCCTATCGCGCTCGGAAGAATTTTCCTGTGGGGAGCGCGGGGAATAGAAGTGTGGCGGGCGTACCTGCTTCAGCAGAGTCACATTGTGCCGTTGGTGCTCCTTGCCTGCGCCGCCTATGCGTGGAGGTTGAAAAACCAGGATGTCTGACCATCGTCCGGAGATGAATCTTCGCCTTCTTTTGTGGAAGCTGTTTCTTATGTTTTCGCTCCTTCTGCTCGCGGGAGGGCTTTACTTTTTTCAAATCGTCAACGCCGACGCGTACGTTCGCCTCGCGGCGAACAACCGCCTCCGGTTCATCCGGTTCGCCCCCATACGGGGAGAGATTTTCGACAGGAACGGAGTCCCGCTGGCGGCGAACGTGACTACATTCGATATAATGGGGTACCCGCTTGATATCGAAAAGAACAACATGGTGGAGGATCTTGCGCTTTTGCTCTCCCGCCACGGTATTCCGGTATCGGCGGAGGACCTTCGCCGGGATGTCAAGCGGCAGTTCTGGGCGCCCTACAGGGTGGTGCGCGTGGTCTCCAACATAACCCTCGCGCAGATGGCCGACCTGGTGGCCGATCCCGAGTTCCCGCGGCAGCTCTTTCCGATCCCCGTTCTGCGAAGGACCTATCCGGCGGGAAGTATCGCGTCGAACGTCACAGGATTTGTCGGCGAGATCAACGAGAACGAGCTGCGTCAGATGGAGGGGAAGAGCTACGTCGGGGGAGACCAGATCGGGAAGACCGGTATTGAGAGGCAATACGAGGAGATCCTTCGCGGGGAGCCCGGAGGAGAATCCGTCGAGGTGGACGCCAGGGGGCGCAGGGTCCGGCAGATAGATACCTATCCGGCAGGGCGCGGCGAGGACCTTCACCTGACGCTCGATCTCGGGGCGCAGCGCCTGGCGGCCGATCTTCTCCAAGGATACCGCGGAGCGCTGATCGTGATGGACGTGCACGACGGGGACGTCCTTGTACTGGCCTCTTCCCCGTCGTACGACAACAACCCCCTCTCGTGGGGCGTTTCGGCGAAGGAGTGGAATGCGCTCCTCTCCGACCCGCAGAAGCCGATGCTCGACAGGAGTATCGCCGGGCTTTACCCGCCGGCGTCGACCTTCAAGATACTCGTCGGGCTTGCCGCTCTTGTAGAGAAGGAGGTCACTCCGTCGACGACCTTCCACTGCGGGGGCGCTTTCACCCTGGGAAACCGTACGTTCCGCTGCTGGAGACGTTCGGGACACGGGACGGTGAACCTGACGGGGGCGCTTCAGAATTCCTGCGACGTCTATTTTTACCAGGTTGGACTGAAGCTCGGGATTACCCGCCTTTTGAAGTGGGTTGAGCTTTTCGGATTGGGGAGGCCCACAGGAATCGATCTTCCCGGAGAGGCCGGTGGCGTCGTGGCCGGCCCCGACTGGAAGAAGGCCCGTTTCAAGGAGGGCTGGTACAGAGGCGATACCGTCAATTACTCCATTGGGCAGGGGTTTTTGCTGACGACGCCGCTCCAGCTCGCCACAATGTACGCTGTGATCGCCAACGGAGGCAAGCTTGTCCGGCCGCGGCTCGCGAACAGTTTGCCGGTGCAGGCGGCTGAACTGAACCTTTCACCGAGCCATATGAACGTCATACGCAAGGGGCTGGACTATGTCGTCCGGAGAGGGACGGCCCGGAGGGCGGGAGGATTCGGCATTACGGTCGCGGGAAAGACCGGAACCGCTCAGAACGCGCACGGGGATGATCACGCGCTCTTCGTAGGGTACGCGCCGATGGATAACCCGAAATATGTCGCGGTGGCCATGCTGGAGGCCGGGCTCCACGGAGGTTCCGTGGCCTCGCCCATGGTGGGGGAGATGCTCTCGTATCTCCTCGTTCCCGAATCCAGGATGAAAACTCCGTAAAGGAGATGATGGAAGCCGCCCGGGGAGTTCGGTATTTCCCGCCGAACATACCTCAGAGGTGGAAAATGGAGAAGCGAGCTTTTTACCGAAGGAGGGGGTACTGTGGCTGGAACAGTGGAATCTCTTGAAAATCCGAAGGATACTGCCGAACACCGCGGGACGTCCGAGATTCTCCTGAAAGGAACGGGGTACGGAGTCCGAATGATACTCCCGGAGACGAAGACGGACGAAGATCTTCTGCAAGAGGCGCTTGCCTTCTCGGGAGAGGCTGCCCGTCTGACCCGCGGCATCGGCGTTGTTCTCGACTTTCAGGGGAGAACGATCTCCCGGGCTTTCCTGCTCCGTTTCCTTTCGGAATTTGTCTGGACGGGGGCTTTCCGCGTTCTTTCGTGGATGTCCTACAATGCGGATACGCTTGAACTCTTTCGCGCATCCGGTTTTTCCACCGGCGAACCGACTGCCGCGAGGAGTGAAAAAAAGGAGAGCGGAGGCGCCACGCTTCTCCTCATACAGTCTTTGCGTTCCGGACAGAGAGTGGAGCACGAAGGAGACGTGGTGCTCCTCGGACATATGAACGAAGGGGCGGAGATATGCGCCTCGGGAAACGTCTTTGTCAGGGGCAGGCTCAAGGGCGTCGTCCACGCCGGGATGAACGGCGGCGAGTACAGTATTTCGGCGGGCCAGTTCGAAGCCAGGCAGCTGCGCCTCGGAGGGAAGCTCTGCTCCTCCCTCGGCACGGAAATGGAATGGTGGGGAAAGGCCGTCGTGATCAGTCTGGAAAACGATTCTCTCGTCGTGAGGGAACTGAAGTTATAAGCCCCCGAATATCGCTCTGAAAGGGCGATCGGGAGGGAAGGAGAGATCTTGCTGTGGATTCTCGTGTTATCGTGATTACCTCCGGAAAGGGAGGGGTGGGAAAGACAACCACTACATCGAATCTTTCGGTGGCGCTCGCGCGCGGCGGTCACCGCGTCGTAGCGGTCGACGCCGATATCGGGCTCAGGAACCTCGACGTGGTGATGGGGCTCGAGAACAGGGTGGTCTACAACTTCATCGACGTTCTCGAGGGGAACTGCAGGTTGAACCAGGCGCTCGTCAGAGACAAGCGCGTGGACAACCTTTTTCTGCTCCCCGCCGCGCAGACCCGGACAAAAGACGCCGTCTCCTCCGAACAGATGGAGGAGCTGTGCAACCTTCTCCGGCAGGAGTTCGAGTATATCTTGATCGACAGTCCGGCGGGGATCGAGAGCGGTTTCCGGAACGCTGCCGTGGGCGCGGACGAGGCGCTTGTTATCGCCACGCCGGAGGTGCCGGCTGTGCGTGACGCCGACAGGATCATCGGCCTTCTTGAATCGATGGGAAAAGCGCCGATCCGTCTGATCGTCAACCGCCTCCGCGCGCAGATGGTCCGCGACGGCGAGATGCTCGACGTTTCCGACGTACTCGACATACTCGCGATCGAGCTTATCGGTGTTGTTCCCGAGGACGACAGCGTCGTGAAGTCGGCCAACCGCGGCGAGCCTCTTACCTTCTCCGACGTCTCTCCGGCCGCCCTCGCATTTCAGAGGATCGCCATGCGTCTGACGGGGAAAGAGGTCCCTTTTCCGAAACTCGACGAGGAAAACGGCAGGGGACTTTTCGCCGGTATCCGCAAGCTCTTCGGGATGAAGAACTGAGAGGAGAGGAGGGGTGGCGATGGATTTTCTCAAGAAATTTTTCAGCTCTTCCGGGTCGAAATCAAGGGCAAAAGAGCGTCTCCAGATCGTGCTTATTCACGACCGGGCGGATATCTCTCCCGAGATGCTCGATAATCTCCGGCAGGATATGATTGCCGTGATCACGAGGTATATGGACATCGATACATCGAAGATAGAGATGGACTTCGACCGTGCGGACAGATCCGTGGCGTTCGTGGCGAACATCCCTGTGATCCGCATCAAACGAGGGGTTGCGGCGGCGAGAGAGGGAGAACGGGGCTAGCGTGTCCCCGCGGAGGAGAACGCCGTCGGAAGCGGAGACGCCGCGTACGAGGGAGAACTTGTAATGGAAGAAAAAAAACTTTCTCTTGGCGAGAGTGTCGCAGGCCTGGACAAGGCGCAGCTTTTTTCCGTAGGCGCGCTCTTTCTGCTCGGGGTGCTCTCCATATTCAGCGCCGGCGCCGGTTTTGAGGGGCGGGGAGCGGGGTTTGCGACTCGCCAGCTCCTCTGGGGCGCAGTGTCGATTGCGGCTTTTTTGCTCACTCTCAAGATAGGGTACGAAAAATTTCTGCGGGAGGCGTATCTCCTGTACGGCCTTTCGCTGGTGCTCTTGTTGAGCGTGATGGCGCTGGGGCTCACCGTGAAGGGGTCGCAGCGGTGGATTGACCTGGGTTTCTTCAGGTTGCAACCGACGGAGTTCGTCAAGATAACGCTGGTTCTGGTGCTTGCCAAACATCTGTGCAGGTACCCCCCGTTGAACTTTCTCTCTTTTCTGGGGGGGCTCGCCGTGCCCGCGCTTTCGGGGATCCTGGTGCTGATTCAACCGGATGCCGGAAGCGCGATCGTCTACGGCGTGATCTCCTTTGTTGCGATTGTCGTCGCCGGAGCCCCATGGAGGTATCCGGCGGGGCTGTTGGCCATCTTCACGTCGCTTCTTCCGTTCGCATGGCGTTTTTTGCGGGAGTATCAGAAAATGCGGATACGCGTCTTTCTTGATCCGTGGATCGACCCGCTCGGCGCCGGGTACAACGTCATCCAGTCCCGGATAGCCGTCGGCTCGGGGGGGTTGTTCGGCGCCGGCTATATGGAGGGGCTGCAAAGCAAACTCAAGTTTTTGCCCGAGCCGCACACCGACTTCATCTTCGGCGTCTTCTCGGAGGAGTTCGGCTTTATCGGCGCTCTGGGAATGCTCGCCCTCTTCGGCCTTCTGTTCTGGCGGCTCCTGGACGCCGGATTGCGCACCAAGGATGGGAGGGCCAAGGTCCTTATCGCCGGGATTTCAACCTGGTTCTGGTTTCAGATGCTGCAAAGCATCGGCATGAGCATGGGGCTCCTGCCCATAACGGGGCTGCCCCTTCCGCTCGTCAGTTACGGGGGCAGTTCGCTGCTCTCGTTTTCCGTTGCGCTCGGACTTGCTCAGAGCGTGTACGTTTCGACGCTGAAAAGATACTGAGCATCGATTCCGAGCCGGGAACAATCGGGGCGGAACCGTGAAGAATCCTGCTGTCGGCAGGTGTGAAATCGAGGGAGGAATTGCAATCTATGAAGTGCAGAAACGAATCCGCGGCGCCGGAGCAGCGTGCCGTCCCGCGCGAAGAAGCCGTTCAGCCGGCTCTCTTCGAGTACGGCGACGGGATGTGGCCGCTCCTCTCCAATGTGAAGCGCTCCTCCCGGTACGCGGGGTGCGAGTACGGCGTCATACCTCCCAAGGACGGGAATTCCATTGTGCGTTTCTGCCTCGCTTTCCCCGATGTGTACGAGATAGGAATGAGCTATCTCGGATTCCAGATCCTCTACTTCCTCCTGAAGAATCTCCCGTGCGGCGACGCGGACCGGGTCTACTGCCCGTGGACCGACCTCGAGGAGCAGATGCGGGCGCGGGAGACACCGCTGACCTCCCTTGAAAGCGGCCGTCCCCTCCGCGAGTTCGACGTGGTCGGTTTCACCTTGCAGTATGAACTGAGCTACACCAACATCCTCACCATGCTCGACCTTGGGCGTATCCCGCTGCTTTCGGCCGACAGGGGCGAGAATGACCCCCTCGTCGCGGCGGGAGGCGTCGGCGCGCTCTCCCCGGAACCGCTCGCTCCGTTTATCGACTTCTTCTGCGTCGGCGACGGAGAGGATCTGCTTCCGGAGGTGATCACGCTTCTTTCCGGCGCCAAGGGGCTCTCCCGGAGAGAAAAACTTGAGTTGCTCTCCGGGATAGAAGGGGTGTACGTTCCCTCTCTTGTCGAATGCGACGTCGGCGAGGGAGGCGTCAGTTTCCGTTCTGCGGCGGAGAAGCGCGTCGCGCTCCCCGTTCGGCGGCGCATCGTCGAATCGCTGGACGACGCCTTTTTCCCGGAGATGCTCCTCGTGCCGTCAGGAGGAATTGTCCACGACCGTGTTGCCGTGGAACTCTTCCGCGGCTGTACCAGGGGCTGCCGTTTCTGCCAGGCGGGCATGGTGACCCGTCCCGTCAGGGAGCGCTCCGTCCGTCCCCTCGCGGAGCGAATCGTTTCGCTGGTCGAGAAGACGGGGTGGGAGGAGGTTGGTCTCCTTTCCCTCGCATCCTGCGACTACTCCGGCATCGGCGAACTCGTCAGGGAGCTCTCGCCGATGCTGGCGGAAAAGAACGTCAAACTGAGCCTGCCGAGCCTCCGGATGGACGCATTCTCGGTGAATCTTGCCGCGGAGATGGAGTCGATGCGGCGCGGAGGTATCACCTTCGCTCCGGAAGCAGGTACGCAGCGTCTTCGCGACGTCATCAACAAGGGAGTGAGCGAAGAGGATTTCGAGAACTCTCTCCGTACCGCGTTCACGAAAGGGTGGGACAGGGTGAAGCTCTACTTCATGATGGGGCTGCCCACGGAGACGGACGAGGATCTCGACGGTATCGTACGCCTGACCGAACGCGCGTACTCCATAGGTAAGGGAATAAAGAAGAGAGTAGAGGTCGCCGTCTCGGTGGCCGGGTTCGTCCCGAAACCGCACACTCCGTTCCAGTGGGAGGCGCAGCTTTCCGTGGACGAGCTGCGGCGGAGGGGGCGGTACGTCAAGAACCGGCTCAACGAAGTCGGCCGGGGAAAGATTTCCCTGAAGTACCACGAACCCGAGCAGTCCTTCATGGAGGGGGTCTTCGCCCGCGGCGACAGACGGCTGGCGCCTGTGCTCCTTGCCGCATGGAGGAAGGGCGCGCGCTTCGACGGATGGACCGAGACGTTTTCTTTTTCCCGGTGGATGGAGGCCTTCGAAGAGTGCGGTGTGGATCCGCACGGGTACGTCTCCAGGGAGCGCTCGCCGGACGAGGGGCTTCCCTGGGATCACATCTCCGCCGGCGTTACGAAGGAGTTCCTCTGGAGGGAGCGTCTGCGCTCCCGCGAAGAGAAACTCTCTCCGGACTGCCGCGAGGACGGAAAGTGCGCCGCGTGCGGCGCCGCCTGCCTCGCTTGCGGGGCATGTTTTCCTCCCTCTCAGGAAGGGGGCGCGCCCCGTGCTTAGAGTTCGCCTGACCTACGCGAAGCGGGGAAGAGCGTGCTTCATTCCGCATATCGCCATACCTTCGGTCTTCTCCAGAAGCGGATACCGCGCTGGAATCTCCTTCCAGCTTTCGGAGGGGTTTTCCCCGCGGCCGCGCATCAGCCTCGGCCCGGAGCTCCCTGTGGGTGTTCCCGCGCTGAGCGAGCCGCTGGAAGTCCGTCTGCTCTCCTTTTCGGCGGACGAACTTATCAGGTGGGACAGAGCGCTTCCCCCTGGTTTTTTCTTCACAGGGGCGTGCGTTGTGACCGGAGACCCCGGGTCTGCGGAGGCGAAGTCGCTGAACAAGTGGTGCGAGGCTTCCTCGTGCATCCTCGCTCTCCGGGAGGAGCCTGCCGGCGCATCGCCGCTGGAATCCTTCCTGCAGGAGATGAAGGACCTGGGGGACGTGCTTGCTTTCGAGCGGGCGGAGCCCTTGGGCTTCAGGTGCGTTCTGGAGAACCCCGCGCAAAGGAGTCCCGGCTTCCTGGTGAAGGCGCTCCAAAAAAGAGGTATCATAGAGGGGTGGCCCGATATCTTCATCCTGAGGGAAGCGGTGGGGCGGCTTGACATGGCGGAAGAGAGCGGAACGGCGCGCGTGCTTCCGCTGACGCATCCTCTCTCCGAGGAGTTCGAGCAGGCGCTTGAAAAGGTTGCAACCGGGGAATCTGCATTTTCAGAGTGAGGTTCCCCGGAGTATAGATAAAGAAAGCGGCGGGAATTTTCTCCTTCTCATGAAAAAGAGAAGGAGATTCGTCCTGTTGTACATGTTTGTCCGAAAAGAGGAGGGAGTTGCGTTTGTCAGAGAATGCGGAGGCCAGAAGCGAACGCGCGGAATCGCGCGACGCTGTGATACCCCGTACCGAAGCGAGGGAGGACGTCGATCCGCAGGAGGGAAGGCTCGGTTTGCGGGGAGGGTCCGTCGCCGGCAACGCCGACAGGAAGATTATCGCGAACTGCATCGACCCCGAGGAAACGCGGGTAGCCATCATCGAGGACGGCCGTTTAGCCGACCTGTTCGTCGAGCGCATGTGGGAGCGTCAGAAGGCGGGAGAGATCTACAAGGCCAGGGTTGAGAGCGTGCTCCCCGGCATCCACGCTTCCTTCGTCAACCTTGGCGACGGGAGAAACGCCTTCCTCTACCTCAACGACGCCAGAGGGCTTGATCTCCAACCGAACAAGGAACTTCTCGTCCAGGTGACCAAAACCGCGAGGAAGAACAAGGGGGCGAGGGTGACCTCCAGAATCTCCCTCCCCGGTCGCTACGTCGTGCTCGTTCCCGGCGGTCAGGAGTCCGGAGTCTCCAAGCGGATCGTCGATGAGAACGAGCGAAAACGCCTGAAGGCCATCGCACGCGAGCTTCGCGGCGACTACGGTATTATCGTCCGGACAGCTGCGGAAGGTGTGGACGACGAATCGCTCGCCCACGATGTGGAGACGCTGCTCGCTCTGTGGCGCGAGATAGAGCATACGGGGCGGACCCAGAGCGCCCCCTGCCTTCTGTACAGAGATCTCGGCCTGCTGGGGAGAGTCCTGCGGGACGAGCTCACCGAACAGGTTTCAGAGATCATTGTGGACGGCCCCGAAGAGTTCGAGAACGTCGGCAGTCACCTTTCGAGCCTGTGCGGGGGCGAACCCCCGGAGCTTTCGCTGTACAAGGGAACAATCCCGCTCTTCGAGCACTACGGAGTGGAGAAGGAGATCGACGCCGCCCTCGAACGCAAGGTGTGGCTCAAATCGGGCGCTTACCTGATCATCGACCACACAGAGGCGCTGACCGTTATCGACGTCAACACCGGTAAGTATATCGGCAAGACGGATCTTCGTCATACCGTCCTGGAGACGAATCTTGAAGCCGCGTCGGAAATTGCGCGTCAGCTCAGGCTCCGGGCCATCGGCGGCATCGTCGTCATCGACTTCATCGACATGGACTTTGAAGAGGACCGTTCCCGTCTGCTCAGGAGGCTGGAGGAGGTCTTCCAGCCCGACAGATACCGCGCGCGCGTTTTTGGCGTCTCGCAGCTCGGACTTGTAGAGATCACGCGCAAACGAGCTCGCCCCGACATCCGCTCGATGCTCACCCGGAGCTGCCCCGCGTGCGGCGGAGGCGGATGGGTCTTCCGCGAGGATACCATCGCGATGGCTATTAAGCGGTTCCTCAGGAAGGTCTCCTTCGCCAACAGGGCGGAGGCGCTGCTTCTTGAAGCCAACGCCGCGGTTGCCCAGTATATCTTCGAGACCTACCTCATGCTCTGGGAGGCGGAACTCGGACGGAAGATCTTCATCGCCGCCGCCCCGGACTTCGCGTGGAGCAAATTCCGCCTTGAGGCGCAAGGGGGCGTCGACCAGGTGGAGCGTCGTATAGAACAGATGGAGAAGCGGGAGGCACGAATCATTGTATATCGAACGTCTTCATCTTAAAGGCTTCAAGAGCTTCGGAGCCTCTCTGGATCTCCTCCTCTCACCAGGATTCACGGCAATCGTCGGTCCCAACGGAAGCGGCAAGAGCAACCTGCTCGACGCGCTCCGGTGGGTGCTGGGCGAAGCCGGTTCCCAGCGCCTCCGCATCGTCAAGCAGGGGGATCTTCTCTTCTCCGGAAGCGTGTCGCTGCCTCCGGCTTCCCGCGCCGAGGTCTCTCTTCTGTTGCGCTCGACGCCGTACTCGGGCCGGGAGAGTGCGCACTCTCCGGAGGCCGGTCAGTGCGTGCTGCGACGGAGCTATTCTTCCGAAACAGGGACGGTGCTCACCGTCGACGGAACGCGCGTCCGGCTTTCGGATCTCGACGAGGTGAAGCGTCTCTGGCATCTCGAAGGAGATCAGTTTGCCTTCATCGGGCAGGGAGAGGTCGCCGAGGCGATCCATCAACGCCCCGCGCAGCGCCGCGCGCACCTTGAGGTGCTCTTCGGCATCGACCAGTACCGGAAAAAGAGAAACGAAACGTCGCAGAAGCTCGTCGCCGCATCCGAGGAGGTTCTGCGTCTCGGCGCGCTCGCCGCGGAGTTGACGCACCGCAGGGAGGAGATTGCTCCGGCCGTAGAAATCGCGTGCGCCGCGAAGAAGATCACCGACGAACTGGAAGAAAAGAGGCGGGGGTACTACTTCTTCAGACGCCGCCTTCTCGAGGAGAAGTCTGCGGCCTTGGGAGAAGATCTGCGCACGCTCAGGGAGGAGGAAGCCCTCCGGCTTCGCTGGAAAGAGCTGTGGGAGGCGATGTACACACGGTCGATCCAACAGTGCGGGGAGCAGGAAGAACGGGTGAAGCGGCTCCTCGGCGACCGCGACGAACTCGTTGCGCGACGCGAAGGACTCAGGAGGAGCTGCTTTGCAGGGGCGGCCTCCATACGGGAAATCCTGTCGCGGCGGCGCGCCCTCGCCGAGGAACAGAAAGAGACTGCGGCGCGCCTTGCATCGTTGACGAAAGAGAGCGAGGAGCTGAAGAGCAAAGAGGCTTCTCTGCACGTCGAGCACGGATCGCGTGCTTCGGAGCGCGAACTGCTCCGAAAGAAGGTGCGCGAGCTGCACGAAGCGATCGACGCGGAGCGCAGGCGAAAGGACGAGACCACGAACACACTCGCCTCCCTCTCCGGCGAGCTGGAGACGCTCCGTTCACGCCTTCGCTCGCGGCATTCTTTCCTGGAGACGTGCGGCGCTGACCTTGCCGCCTCCGAAGAGGCCCTGCGGACTCTGGAGGAGTCGCATGCCGCAGCCTCCCGGAATCTCGAACAGCTTGAGGAGAGAGAACCGGAGCTCGTAGAAGCCCACAGCGAGATTTTTGCCCGCTGCCGGACGACCGGAGGAACGCTTCAGTCCGCCCGCAAGGAGGCCTCTGCGCTCGAAGCGGCGCTCGAAGACCTGCGGAGCGCCGAGGACTCCATGTACCCGGAGCCCGTCCGCTTCCTCACCGCGGCCTCAAGGCTCGGGAAGCTCTCCGTCCCGGTGAAGGTGGCCGCGGATGCGTTCACCTGTCCGCAGCGCGTGACATCCGGTCTGGAAGCGTACCTTGGCGGCCGCCAGTACTGGGTGCTCGTCAAAACCCTCGCGGAAGCCGGTCAGTGCATCGAAATGCTCAAGGAGCGGCGCGCCGGACGAGCGACGTTCCTCCCGCTCGAACGAAGCCGCCCGCGCTTTCCGCAGAGCAGGTTTTCCCTGCCGAAGAGCGGCGTTGTCGGCTGGGCTATGGATCTTGTCACGGTAGACCGGGAGTGGGAGTCCGCCGTGATGCACCTTCTCGGCGATCTCCTGGTGGTCGAGCGCTACGAGGACGGCTCCGCTCTCGTGAACAAGGGGGCGTCCTTCCCGATAGTCTCGCTCGACGGCGAGGTGTTCGCCCCGTCGGGAACCGTCAGCGGCGGACGCGCTCGTTCATCTGCGGGCGCGATCGAACGCAGAAGCCGTATTCTTGAGTCGGAGGAGAAGCTGAAGAGCCTGAAGCGGCGGATTTCCGACCTGACGAAGGCGCTTGCCGAAGAGGAGGCGCTCGAACGTACCCGCGCCGCGGAGAAGGATGAATGGGTTCTCGGTGTGCGGGAGGCGAAGAAAGAGGTCGAGGAGAAGCGTAGGGAGCTGGAACTGGAGCGGGCGCGGCGGGACCGCCTCGCGAGCGAACATGCGGCGGGGCTGACGGAAGCGTCCGGCTGGGAACGCCGCGCCGGGGAGATCGACGCCGAGATGAAAGCGCTCATGGCCTCGGCCGCTCCCTCCATGGATCGCGGCGATCTCTCCGCCCTTCCGGCGAAACTCTCCGAGGTGGAAGGGATTTGCGCGCTCCTCGAAGAACGACTGTCGAGCGTCCGCGCCCTGCGGGAGCGGGCCGACGAGGAGCTCGCCCGGGCCTCCGAGCGAGGACGAGCGCTCCTGGAGGACGAGAGCGGCGCTTCCCGCCGCGAGCAGGAGGAGCGGGAACGTCTCTCGTTGTGGGGGAAAGAGCAGTATCGTATCTTCCTCGATCTTCGGGAGATCCTTGGGGAGCTCGATAACCTTCACGGGCAGGAACGGGCGCTCGTCGCCCGCTCCGCGAAGATCTCCTCGCGCAGCAGAGCGGCCGTCGAGAGGGCGGGAGCGCTGCGTGCGAAAGCCGACGAGCTCCTCAGGCAGATCGGAACCGTCTCTGAGGAGCGGCAGCGCCTGATCGAGACGTGGGAGGAGGAGTATCCGTACGACGCGGCCTCCGCGCCCGGACCCGGCGAAGGCGAGGCGATCGCCTCCGCCGTCCGCAGGCTCGAACGCGATCTCCGCGCGCTCGGTCCCGTCGACTGGGGAGCGCTCTCGGAAGACACGTCGCTTGCGTCGCGCGTCGCGTACCTGGGAGAACAGCTCGCCGACGTCCGGGCGGCGATGGACGAACTGCGCGCCATCATCGCCGAGACGGACCGGCATGTCGGCGTCGTGTTCACGGGCGCCCTCGACAACATCAACGTTCGTTTCGACGCGCTCTTCCGCAGGCTCTTCGGAGGAGGAGAGGCGCGCTTGCAGCTCCTTTCTCCGCCGCAAGCCGGACAGCCCGATGCGAACGGGGAGGATGAAGCGCAGCCCGAGCAGGGAGAAAGCGCCGCGGCATGGGACAGAGGCGTCGAGATCGTCGCACGCCCTCCCGGAAAGCATCTGCAGAATCTTGCCCAGCTCTCCGGGGGCGAACAGACGCTGACCGCAATCGCCTACCTCTTCGCCTCCATGGAGGTCGCGGGGGTTCCTCTTGCCGTTCTTGACGAAGTGGACGCGGCGCTCGACGAGTCCAACCTGCTGCGCTTCGGCGAGCTGGCCCGGGAGTACGCCTGTCCTTCGGAGGAGGCGTCGAACGCCGACGGGGAGGACGCCGGCCGTGCGGCCTCATCCTCCGCGATTCAGCTCATCGTGATGACGCACCGGAGGGCGACCATGGAGCGGGCCGACATTCTCTACGGCGTGACGCTCGCGGAGCCGGGACTCTCGAAAGTGGTCGGCATACGCGTCGAGGACTGGGTGGAGCCGGGGACGGATCCTCGCGGACGCCGCGCGCCTACGGCTGTTTCCCTCCGGGGGCGGCCGTGAGCGCTCCTGAAAACGCAGCCCATCCGGTTTCGCGGGATGAGCTCCTGATGGGCTCGCTCTCGCTGGACCAGCCGGAGAAGGGGCCGAGAGTCAATGCAGACACCATTCTCCTCGCATCCTACGTGCGCAATACGTTCTCAGGGGCGCGCGGAGGAAGCGACGTCCTTGAAATCGGCTGCGCCACGGGGGCCGTCTCTCTCATTCTTGCGTACCGCTTCCCGGAAATTCCCCGGATCGTCGGGGTGGACATCCAGGGGAGACTCGTCCAACTTGCCGCAGCAAACGCGGTCAGAAACGGCTTCGCGGACAGAGTTTCCTTCATCGAGGCAGACGTCCGGGCCGCCCGCTCGTCCTTCCCCGCGCAGTCGTTCGACGTCGTGGCGGCGAACCCGCCGTACAAGAGCCCCGGGAGAGGGCGCCTCTCCGCGACGCACTCCGAACGGCTTGCGAGGCAGGAGGTCTCGTGTACGCTTGAGGAGATCGCCGCGGCCTGCCGTTACCTTCTCAGGAACCGGGGGAGGCTCTACCTCGTCTTCAAGGCGGAGCGTGTCTGTGAACTTTTTGTCCGTCTCTCCGAACAGGGGATCGAGCCGAAACGCGTGCGCTGGGTCCATCCACTCCCCGGAAGAAAAGCCTCCGTGGTGCTCGTCGAAGGGCTCCGGGGCGGGCGTCCGGGCATGATCGTCGAACCGCCGCTCTTTATTCACGACGCCACGGGCGGATATACGGAGGAGTTTCTGAGCGCCTACACGAAGGAGGGATTGCCGTGCTGTGTATAGTCCCCACCCCGGTGGGAAACCTTGAGGACATGACGCCGAGGGGCGTTCGTATGCTCGCCGAGGCGGACTTCATCGCCTGCGAGGATACGCGAACCTCGATGCCGCTGCTGCGCCGCTACGGCATCTCGAAGCCCCTCATCGCGTACCATGCCTTCAACGAGAAGGGGAAGACGGAGGCGCTCGTCGAACGCCTCCTCCGCGGAGAGAAGGGGGCTCTTATCTCCGACGCGGGGACGCCCGGGATCTCCGACCCCGGGTACGAACTCATCCGCAGGTGCATCGATGAAGGCGTCGAGATGACGGCGCTCCCCGGTCCGACTGCCTTCGTCCCCGCGCTCATCCTCTCGGGGCTTCCGCCGTACCCCTTTCTCTTCTACGGTTTTCTTCCGGACAAACAGGGGGAACGCGAGCGGGCGATCCTCTCCGTGGCCTCCGTACCGTGGACGCTCCTTTTTTACGTCTCGCCGCACAAGGCGGAGAAACACCTTCTGCACCTCTGCGCACTTCTGGGAGACCGCAGGGCGGCGCTTGTCCGCGAGATCAGCAAGATCTACGAGGAGGCGCGCCGCGGCGTTCTTTCGGCGCTTGCGGAGTCGGTGCGCGGCGGCGTGAAGGGAGAGCTCGTCCTCGTTGTCGAGGGATCGTCCGGGGAGCGCGGGCCTTCAGCGGAACTGCCGGAGTGGAGAGAGCGCGCCGCAGCGCTTGCGTCGGAGGGAGTCTCCTCTAAAGAGGTTGTCAAAATTGTCTCGGAGGAGTATTCTGTACCGAAAAACGAAGTCAAATCGTTCCTTTTCCAGGAGTCCGGCGGAAATCAATAACGTACCGCATCGCGGGCGGCGATTCAGCCGGACGGCGTGAACCGTTCCGCGCTCAGTCCGTTCTCGTGAAGGAGCAGAAATTTGCAGGAGGTATCGCAAACATGAACGAAAAGAAGAGCTTCTACCTCACCACCCCGATCTACTACGTCAACGACATCCCGCACATCGGGCATGCCTACACGACCATCGCCGCCGACGCGATGTGCAGGTACAAGCGGATGAAGGGGTTCGACGTTTTCTTCCTCACCGGGACCGACGAGCACGGACAGAAGATTCAGCAGAGCGCCGCAGCCAAGGGGCTCACGCCGCGCGAACTTGCCGACAGGACGGTGCGCAACTTCCAGGATCTCTGGAAGGCGCTCAACATCTCCAACGACGACTTCATCCGCACCACCGAGGAGCGGCACTACAAGACGGTGCAGTCCATCTTCAAGAAGCTCCTCGATCAGGGCGACATCTATAAAGGGAAGTACGAGGGGTGGTACTGCGTCCCCTGCGAGACGTACGTTCCCGAGAGCAGCATGGGCGAGGACAAAACCTGTCCCGACTGCAAACGCCCTCTCCAGATGATGGAGGAGGAGAGCTACTTCTTCCGCGCGTCGAAGTACGTCGGCCAGCTCCTGGCCTATTACGAAAAGAATTTGAAGGGCGTTATGCCGCGCAGCCGCTACAACGAGATCATCAGCTTCCTCAAGGGGGGCGTGCGCGACCAGTCCATCTCCAGAACCACCCTGAAGTGGGGGATCCCGGTGCCCGGCGACGACGCGCACGTGGTGTACGTCTGGTTCGACGCGCTGATCAACTACGTGACGGCCTGCGGCTACCTCGACGACCGGAAGAAGTTCGACACCTTCTGGCCGGAAGTGCGCCATCTCGTCGGCAAGGACATCATCCGCTTCCACTGCGTGATCTGGCCCATTATGCTCCTCGCGCTCGGCGTCAACCCTCCCGTTTCCGTGTTCGCCCACGGCTGGTGGACCGTCGAGGGGGAGAAGATGTCGAAATCGAAGGGGAACGTCGTGGATCCCTTCGAGATGGTGGAGCGCTACGGCGCGGATCCCTTCCGCTACTTCCTGCTCCGCGAGGTCCCGTTCGGCCTCGACGGCGACTTCTCCGAGAGCGCGGTAGTGGGGCGGATCAACTCCGATCTTGCGAACGACCTGGGGAATCTGCTCAACAGAACTCTCCAGATGATCGACAACTTCTTCCAGGGATCGCTTCCCGCATCAGGCAGGAGGGGGGAGCGCGAGGAGGAGATCGTACAGCGGGCCGCCGCCGTCCTCGCCGAGGTCGACGAAAAAATCGAGGACTTCGCCTTCGACGACGCGCTGAAGAGCATCTGGAGCTTCATCTCGCGCGGGAACAAGTATATCGACGAGACCATGCCGTGGAAGCTCGCCAAGGAGGGGAAGACCGAAGAGCTCTCCTCCGTGCTCAACACACTCTACGACATCCTTCGTCTGAGCGCCATGCTCGTGGCCCCCTTCATCCCGGAAACTGCGGCGCGGATATGGGAGCAGCTCGGACTTGACGGCGAACCGGTGAACATGCGCTTCGACGGATTCTCGTGGGGCGACCGGGCGCCCGGCCACACGGTGAAGAAGGGAAAGGTCCTCTTCCCGCGCATCGACCTTGAAGAATGGAAGAAGGCGCGGGAGGCGAAAGCGCCGGCCCCCGCGCAGCCTGCTTCGGAGGAGCCCGCGATCGTCCACGAGGAGCTGGTTGGGATCGACAGCTTCAAGGCCGTCGAGCTGCGCGTGGCGCAGATTCTGAACGTGGAGGAGATACCGAAGTCGAAGAAGCTCTACAAGCTGACCGTCGACCTCGGATATGAGAAGCGGACCATCGTCTCCGGCATCAAGGAGTTCTTCACGCCGGACGAGCTGCTGCACAAGAAAATCGTTGTGGTGGTGAATCTCCAGCCCGCGAAGCTCTGCGGCGTGGAGAGCAACGGCATGCTGCTCGCCGCCGGGGACGGAAAGAAAACCACGCTCGCGCTGCTTACCCCCGACAAGGATATCCCTCTCGGCAGCCGCGTGAGCTAAGAGAACGCATCCGGGACGCCGCTCCCGCAGCGGGGAGTCCCGGCAGGTATCAGTGACGGGGAGCCTCTCCGGAAATCCGGGGAGGCTCCCTGATTCCTGTATCCGCCGAACACTGCGGAACAGCGTGATAACGAACAGAAAATGAGGATGAAGCAGATGAAAAATGAGAGAGATTTCCCGCAGAGTACCGCGGGCGAAGAGCGTACTGTACCCACCGTTCCGGCGCTCGTGGATACGCACTGCCACGTGCACGCGGACGACTACGGCGCGGAAACCGCCGCGGTAGTGGAGCGCGCCGCGCAGGCCGGGGTGGCGCGCATGCTCGTCATAGGAAGCGACATACGGACGAGCCGCCTTGCCGTGGAGGCCGCGGAACAGTTCGCTTCCTCCGGGGTGTTCGCCGCCGTGGGGATTCACCCGCACGAGGCGGCGACGGAACCCTCCTGTTCCGTGGAGGGAAAGGGGATCCCGGAGGAGCTTCGAGGATTGGCCGCCCACCCCCGCGTTGCGGCGATCGGCGAGACAGGACTCGACTACCATTACGACCATTCGCCGCGCGACCAGCAGCGGAACAGCTTCCGCGAGCATATTCGCTTCTCCGCGGAGGCGGGCAAGCCGCTTGTCATCCACGGGCGGGAGTCCTACGACGACCTGCGCAGCATTCTCCATGAGGAGCGCGGGGAGCGGATGCGCGCCGTCGTCCACTGCTTCTCCGGGACGGAGGACGATGCGCGGGATTTTTTGGAGATGGGGTACTTCCTCTCCTTCGGCGGCCCGCTCACATTTCCGAAAAACGATGCGCTGCGCGCGCTCTTCCGTGAACTGCCGGAGGAGCGTATCCTGCTGGAGACCGACTCACCCTGGCTGACTCCGCACCCGTTCAGGGGCAAGCGGAACGAGCCGATGCACGTCAGGCTGGTCTATGAGAAGGCTGCGGAGATCAGGGGCGTTCCCTTTGCCTCTTTCGCCGCCGCAATGGAGTCGAACGCCGCCCGCCTCTTCGGATGGGGTACGGAGCGGACATTGGGGGACAGAACGTCATGAGCGCGAAAGCTCCCCTCGAATTCGTCGTCGACGCGGTCTGTCCGGTCACCGGCGCACGGGCCGGACGGGTCGTCACGCAGCACGGCGAGATTCCAACCCCGGTCTTCATGCCGGTCGGCACACAGGCGACCGTCAAGGCGATGGCGCCCTTCGAACTTGAGGAGATCGGCGCGAAGATCATTCTCTCCAACACCTACCACCTTCACCTGCGCCCCGGCGGCGAACTCGTCCGAGCGGCCGGGGGGCTGCACAATTTCATGCGGTGGAACCATCCCATCCTGACGGACAGCGGAGGGTTTCAGGTCTTTTCCCTCGCCTCGCTCGGCCGGATCTCCGACGAGGGCGTGGTGTGCAAGTCGCACCTCGACGGTTCGACGCACTTCATGTCGCCCGAGTGGTCTATGGAAACGCAGCTTCACCTCGGAAGCGACATCGCCATGTGCTTCGACCAGTGCGCCCCGTACCCGTGCTCGCGCGAGGAGGCGGAGGAAGCGGTACGGCGGACGACCCTCTGGGCAGGCCGCTCTCTTGAAGCTCATTCCCGCGGAATCGGAGAGGCCCCGCACCAGGCCCTCTTCGGCATCGTGCAGGGGTCGGTCCACGAGGATCTGCGGCTTCGATCCGCCGCTGAACTGATCCCCCTCGATTTTCCGGGGTACGCTGTGGGGGGGCTTTCGGTCGGCGAACCCGCCGAAGAGATGTACCGGATACTCGACGTGCTCAATCCAGTGCTCCCCGCGTCCAAACCGCGCTACCTGATGGGCGTCGGCAGACCGGACAACCTGGTCGAGGGCGTCGCCCGCGGCATCGATATGTTCGATTGCGTGCTCCCCACCCGCAACGGCCGCAACGGCACGCTCCTCACGCCGGAGGGAGCGATGAACATCAAGAAGAAGCAGTACGAGAGAGACTTCTCGCCCGTCGACCCGGAGTGCGACTGCTACGCCTGCCGCACCTTCACACGCGCGTACCTCCGTCATCTCTACAGGGCAGGGGAGATACTTGCGATGCGCCTGTGCAGCTGGCACAACCTCCGGTATCTCGTCAGGCTCGGAGAGCGGATGCGCGCCGCCATCCTGGAGGGGACCTTCCCGGAATTCCGCAGGGAGTTCCGCGCGCGATTCCGCGCGCCGGAGGGCTCCTGATGCCGCCGCGCATCCTCCCTGTCGACCCCTGGAATCCCGAACCCGGACCGATAGCGGAAGCCGCGGAGATACTCCTCTCAGGGGGGCTTGTCGCCTTTCCGACGGAGACCGTCTACGGACTCGGGGCAAATGGGCTGGACCCCTGCGCCGCGGCGAAGATTTTTGCCGCGAAGGGACGACCTGCGGATAACCCGCTCATCCTTCACTTCGCCGCGCCTGATGCGGTAGACGAAGTCGCGTTGGTTCCATCGAAAGCCAGACGCCTGATGGAGCTCTTTTGGCCCGGGCCGCTGACGCTTGTGCTTCCGTCGAAGGGTACTGTGCCTCCCGAGGTGACCGCGGGGCTCGACAGCGTCGCCGTCCGGATGCCGTCGCACCCGGCGGCCCTTGCGCTCCTTGCGCGGGCGAAAATACCCGTTGCGGCGCCGAGCGCGAACTCGAGCGGCAGGCCGAGCCCGACGGACGCCGCCGCCGTGGCGTCGGACCTCGGGGATGGAGTCGATCTCATCCTCGACGGCGGGGAGACGTCGGTAGGCGTCGAATCCACCGTCCTCGACGCCACCGGCGAGCAGCTCGTTCTCCTTCGTCCCGGAGGGTGCGCGGTCGAGGAGATAGAAGCCCGCTCCGGCATGAAGGTGCTCCTCTCCGGCGGCGCGGCGCACAGGTCGCCGGGAACGAGGTATCGTCACTACGCCCCCCGCGTGCCGCTACTGCTGGATACGAACGCGGACGGAATCGCTCGCGCCGCGGCGGAAACGGACGGAACGCTGCGCATCGCGTGGATCGGCATGCATGCACCGGAGATCAGTCTGGGTGAGGGTGTTGCGCACCCCGGGCTGCGTATCCTCTTCGACTCCCCGGAGAACTACGCGCGCGGCCTTTTCCATGCGCTCAGGGTCTTTGAGGAGAGGGGAGCCGGTCTTATCGCGGCGCAGTGGCCTCCCTCGGAAGAAGGGATAGGACGCGCGCTGAGGGACAGATTGATGCGGGCTTCAATGAAAGAGTGATTTTTTCCGAGGAATTCTTTTTTCGCTCTTGCAAAAGCCTTCTTCCCTTGCTACAATTACCCGCGTGGTTTTGAAAGGCCGGGGTGGCGGAATTGGTAGACGCGCTAGATTCAGGTTCTAGTAGGCATAACGCCTGTCGGGGTTCGAGTCCCCGCTTCGGCACCATCGAAAATTTGAGGGCAACCTTTTTTCGAAGGTCGTACTATGTCTGTTGACATAGTACGACCTTTTTGTTATCTTAACTCTTTGTCAGCACCATTTTCCCCATTTTTATTTCAGGGAGGTCAAAAGGTTCATGGCCGAATTTGTCCCCGTCAGCAGCAAGCGCCAGAGGTTGACCTTTGGACGTGCCCGGGATTTAGTTGAAATCCCCGACATGATCGAAGTGCAGCGTGATTCCTACAACTGGTTTTATCAGGAGAGCAGGGAAGCGGACATGCGGACCCGGCAGGGATTGCAGGAGCTGCTGCAGGAAGTTTTTCCAATAGAAAGCTATGACGGCTCGTTTGCCCTCGAGTTCGTCCGCTACATACTCGACGATCCTTCTACGGAGGAGGAGGAGGCTCGTCAGCGGGATCTGACGTGGTCCCGTCCCGTCCGTGCGACAATCCGGCTTGTGAACCGGAAAACCAGAGAGCTCAAGGAAGAGGAGATCTTTCTCGGCGACTTTCCTATCATGACGGGGAGAGGTACGTTCGTCATCAACGGGACGGAGCGTGTCGTCGTGAACCAGCTTGCGCGTTCTGCAGGAATTTACTTCACGAAGGACGAGATGATTCCGGGGCAGGAGGCGTACTCCGCCAAAATCATCCCCGAACGGGGAGCCTGGCTTGAGTTCGCGCTCTCCCACGGCGAACCCATCACCGTGAACATCGACAACCGGAAGAAGATTCCGGCGACGCTGCTGTTGAAGATATTCGGCGTCGGCTCGAACGAGGGCGTGCTCGAACTCTTCAACGCGCGCACCGTGGAAAAGGACGTCTCGGAAGACGACGTCAGAGGGCTGCTTTCCGCCGAATCCGTGCTCGATCCGGACGGCGGCGTGATCCTCCCGAGGAACCGCCTGATCACGAAAGATCATCTCGAAGCGCTCTGGGACATGGGGAGGACGAAGGTCCGCGTCTGGGACGCCGACCCCGCCCTCGCGCTCACGCTGGAGCGGGACAACGCTGCCAACGCCGACGACGCGATGGTGGAACTCTTCAGGAAGCTGCGCCCGAACGAGCCCGCACGAATAGAGAACGCACGGGAGTACGTCCATACGCTCTTCTTCGATCCGAGGCGTTATAACCTGGGCCGCGTGGGGCGCTATAAAATGAACCGGAGTCTCGGCATCGCGATTTCCGAGGAGATCCGCCTGCTCCAGCTCGAAGACCTGGCGAAGATCGTCACAGGTCTCCTGACACTGAAGGAACCGGAGAAGATCGGCGACGACATCGACCATCTCGGCAACCGGCGCGTCCGCTCCGTCGGCGAACTGCTCGCCAACCAGATACGCATCGGCCTGCTGCGCATGGAGCGCATCGCCAAGGAGCGCATGACGACGATTCCCGACCTCGGCGCGGCCATGGCGCGCGATCTGATCAACGTGCGCCCCATAGCCGCCAGCCTGCGCGAGTTTTTCGGTTCGGGGCAGCTTTCGCAGTTCATGGACCAGACGAACCCGCTCGCGGAAGTGACGCACCGCCGCCGCCTCTCCGCGCTCGGACCGGGAGGGCTCTCCCGCGAACGCGCCGGATTCGAAGCGCGCGACGTGCACTATACGCACTACGGCAGGGTCTGCCCGATAGAAACGCCCGAAGGCCCGAATATCGGTCTTGTGACCTCGTTGGCGACGTATGCCCGCCTGAATGAATACGGCTTTCTCATCACGCCTCGCCGGAAGGTTTTGAACGGCCGCGTCACGGGGGAGATTGTTTTCCTTTCCGCCGATGAAGAGGACGGCGTCTACGTCGGCATGGCGAACACTCCCGTCGACGACGAGGGGGTTATCACGACCGCCGAGTGTTTCACGCGATACCAGGGAAACATCGTCACGGTTCCTCGCGAAGAGGTGAGCTACCTCGACGTGTCGCCGAAGCAGATCGTTTCGTCCTCTACGGCGCTCATCCCTTTCCTTGAGCACGACGACGCGAACCGCGCCCTGATGGGCTCGAACATGCAGCGTCAGGCGGTGCCGCTTATCGCGCCGCAGGCGCCTGTGGTCGGCACGGGGATGGAGCACCGCATCGCCAAGGATTCGGGCTCGTGCGTCGTTGCCCGCAAGAACGGAGAGGTCGAGTACGTCGATTCCACCCGCATTGAGATACGAAGCGGGGTGGAAACAATCGTCTACCCGATGATCAAGTTCCGCCGTTCAAACCAGGGAACGATCATTCACCAAAAACCTCTCGTCCGGAAGGGCGATTCCGTCTCCGCAGGGGAGATCATCGCGGACGGCCAGGCCGTCGAAGGCGGCGAACTCGCGCTTGGACGGAACGTTCTGGTGGCCTTCATGGCCTGGGAGGGGTATAACTTCGAGGACGCTATCCTGTTGAGCGAGCGTCTTGTTAAAGAGGACTTCTACTCCTCGATTCACATCGAGGAGTACGAGATAGAGGCCAGGGACACGAAACTCGGTCCCGAGGAGATTACCCGCGACATCCCGAACGTCGGCGAGGACGTGCTGAAGAACCTCGACGACGAGGGGATCGTCCGCGTCGGCGCGGAAGTGAACGCCGGAGACATCCTCGTCGGCAAGGTCACCCCCAAGGGGGAGTCGGACCAGACGCCCGAGGAGAAGCTCCTTCGCGCAATCTTCGGCGAGAAGGCGCGCGAGGTGCGCGACACTTCGCTGAAAGTGCCTCACGGCGCGCGCGGCAAGGTGGTCGCGGTAAAACAGATGACACGCGCGGACAGTCCGGACGCGCTGAGCCCCGGAGTGAACATGGTCGTGAAGATCTATGTCGCGCAGCTTCGCAAGATCACCGTCGGCGACAAGATGGCGGGCCGGCACGGAAACAAGGGCGTCGTCTCCCGCATCCTTCCCGTGGAGGATATGCCCTACCTGCCGGACGGCACGCCGGTGGACGTGGTGCTGAATCCGCTGGGCGTCCCCAGCCGCATGAACCTCGGTCAGGTGCTCGAAACAATTATGGGCTTCGTCGCAATGCAGAACGGCTGGAATGTCGCCACCCCGGTCTTCGAGGGCGCGAACGAGCAGGAGATTTTCGACCTGCTGAACGACGTTGCGAAGGAAAAGTATCCCGAGCTCACGAGCGACGGCATGATCACGCTCTACGACGGCCGCACCGGCGACCCTGTGGAAAAGAAGGTCACCGTCGGCTGCATGTACATGCTGAAACTGATACACCTTGTCGACGACAAGATTCACGCGCGCTCGATCGGTCCGTACAGCCTCATCACCCAGCAGCCTCTCGGGGGCAAGGCGCAGTTCGGCGGCCAAAGATTCGGAGAGATGGAAGTCTGGGCGCTTGAAGGGTACGGCGCGGCGAATATCCTCCAGGAGATGCTCACCGTCAAGTCGGACGATATCAGGGGGCGTCTCAAGACCTACGAACGCATCGTCAAGGGACAGAACCTGACAAAACCGGGAGTTCCCGAGAGTTTCAGAGTGCTTGTGAAGGAACTGCAGGGGCTGGGGCTCGACGTCGAGGTGAAGTACAGCGACGGCGTTATCGGAGAGCTTGTGATGGATGAGGATGAAGACGACGTCGTCGGATCCCGCCGTGCGCCGAGAGAGCGCAGCATCCTCCAGGAGGAGCCGGAGGCCGAGGTCGAGAAGGAAGTCGTGGAGAAGGAGAAATTCTTCGAAGACGAGGATGAAGTCGGGGGGATTGTTCCCGAAGAAATGCTGTTCGGAGGGGCGCTTCCCGAAGGAATGTCCATCGAAGAAGAAGGGGATGACAACTGATGAGCCGTAGAGAGATACTGGGTGTGCGGATCAAGCTCGCCAGCCCCGAGCGGATTCGCGAACTCTCCAGCGGAGAGGTCAAGAAGCCCGAGACGATAAACTACCGCACGCTCCGGCCGGAAAAGGACGGGCTCTTCTGCGAGCGTATCTTCGGCCCTACGAAGAGCTTTGAATGCGCCTGCGGCAAATATAAGCGCAGCGGCCCCAAGTTCAAGGGGATCGTCTGCGACAGGTGCGGCGTCGAGGTTACCGACAACAGAGTCCGGCGAGAGCGGATGGGGCACATCGAGCTTGCTGCGCCGGTGGTCCATATCTGGTACCTCCGCGGCATCCCCAGCAGACTGAGCCTGCTGCTCGGCTGCACCACGAAGGATCTCGAAAAGGTCGTCTACTTTGCGCCCACCCGCCAGCGCGAGCAGGCGTACAAGGTTATCATGGAGGGGCGGCGGACCGATCTCGCGAGGAAGGGCGACCTCATTTCCGAGAGCGAAGTCCGCATCCATACGCACTACGACCCCAAATTCAAGGCGGAGGAAGCCTACAGGATCCTCACCGTGGACGATCTCCCGGTGAACGAGGGGGACGTCGTCTCCGCCAACCAGGTCTCCCGTTACAAGACCGAGTACGGCGACGAACTCTTTAAAGTGGAGACGGCGTTCAAGCTCGTTTCGGCGCCGGAGGGCTCGCTTTTCTCCGACGGCGACATTGTCTCCGCGAGCGAAATAGAGCGAATGAAGGAGCGTTTCGGGGACGACGCTTTCGAAAAGGAGCGCGCATATATCGGCAACGCGGAGGCGTTCATCGTCACCGCCGCCGTGCATCTTCCCTTCGCCAAGGGAGATATGCTCTCCGACAACGAGTGCAGATCGTACAACCAGAAGTATCCCGGCCGCTTCACCGCCCAGAAAGAGGCCATCACGGTCGAGGATCCCTGCTACCTTGTCATCGAACCGGGGCTCTCGCCCTACATGTATGCCGACATCATCATCGAGCGGGAGTACGACCTCTGCGTGGCCTACGACAAGAAGTTCTCCGCAGGCATCGGCGCCGAGGGCGTGCAGGCGCTCCTCTCGATCATGGATATGGAACAGCTTGTCGCTTCGCTCCGGGAAGAGGTCTCGGAGAGCGCCGGGCAGAAGAAACGCAAGCTCATCAAACGCCTCCAGGTCGCCGAGGACTTCCGCAAGGGGAACGCCGCGCCGAATGCGATGATCCTTGAAGTGCTCCCGGTCATCCCGCCCGACCTGCGCCCCATGGTGCAGCTCGACGGAGGCCGCTTCGCCACCTCCGACCTCAACGACCTCTACCGGAGGGTCATCAACCGGAACAACCGCCTGAAGAAGCTCCAGGAGCTGAAGGCGCCGGAGATCATCATCCGGAACGAGAAACGCATGCTCCAGGAGGCCGTGGACGCCCTCATCGACAACGGCCGCATGGGGAAGGCTGTTCTGGGAGCGGGAAACCGCCCCCTGAAGAGCCTCACCGACCTGCTGCGCGGCAAGAAGGGGCGCTTCCGCCAGAACCTGCTCGGCAAGCGCGTCGACTACTCCGGCCGCTCCGTCATCGTCATCGGCCCGCACCTCAAGATCTACCAGTGCGGACTGCCGAAGCAGATGGCGCTCGAGCTCTTCAAGCCGTTCGTCATCAGGCAGCTCGTCGAGCGCAACCTCGCCCCCAACGTCAAGAGCGCGAAGCGTATCATCGAACGGGGACGGGAGGAGATCTGGGGAATCCTCGAGGAGATCGTCAAGGACCACCCGGTCATGCTCAACCGCGCGCCGACGCTCCACCGTCTCGGCATCCAGGCGTTCGAGCCCGTGCTCATGGAAGGAAAGGCGATCCGCCTTCACCCCATGGTCTGCACGGCGTTCAACGCCGACTTCGACGGCGACCAGATGGCCGTCCACGTGCCGCTCTCCATCGAGGCGCAGACCGAGGCGAGACTCCTCATGCTCTCGGCCAACAACCTGCTGTCGCCCGCGAGCGGCCGCCCCGTCATGACGCCGACGCAGGACATCGTACTCGGTATCTACTATTTGACGGACATGCGCGACGGGCTTCCAGGCGACGGAATGTACTTCAGCGACATCGATGACGCGCTCGCCGCCTTCCATCACGGCGTCACCAAAGTGAACAGCCGTATCTTCCTCCGGCGGCGCGACGAATGGAACCATGCCCTTGGAAATGTGGAGGGCAAATGGATCGAAACATCTCCGGGGCGCGTCATCTTCAACAGCCGGCTCCCCGAGCCGCTGCGCTTCATCAACAGGCAGCTCGGCAAGAAGGACCTCGGACAGCTGCTCGACAGGGCGTTCGACCTCGTCGACAGAGTTTCCATGGTGACGATGCTCGACAACATCAAGTCGCTGGGGTACCACTGGGCGACGGTCAGCGGCATCAGCTTCGGCGTGCAGTCGATCATCATCCCGCCGGAAAAGCGCGAGCTCACGGCGAAGGCCATGGAGCAGGACGAAGAGCTGAAGTCGGAGTACAACATGGGTATTCTCACCCCGGACGAGTACCTCTTCCAGAAGGAGAACCTGTGGTCGGAGACGTCGCGCGCCATAGCCGACAGTATCGTCGACCACATGGACAGGACGAATCCCATCCGCATGATGAGCGACTCCGGAGCGCGGGGAAGCCGCAGTCAGATGGGGCAGATGGCCGGAATCCGAGGCCTGATGTCCGACCCTTCGGGCCGCATCATCGACTACCCGATCACCGCGAACTTCCGCGAGGGGATGAACATGCTCGAGTACTTCATCTCGACGCACGGCGCCCGAAAGGGACTTGCCGACACCGCCCTCAGAACCGCCAAGTCGGGGTATCTCACCCGCCGCCTGGTGGACGTGGCGCAGGACCTGATCATCACGCAGCACGACTGCGGAACGAACCAGGGTGTGCTCATCCGCCCCCTGACGCAGGACGGAAAGGTCATGATTCCGCTTTCCGAGCGTATCTACGGCAGAACGTC
The DNA here is from genome assembly GCA_018436785.1 of Synergistaceae bacterium. Lineage (GTDB taxonomy): Bacteria > Synergistota > Synergistia > Synergistales > Aminobacteriaceae > JAAYLU01. The sequence goes on from JAHDKR010000007.1 coordinate 62,697, forward strand.
GCTGCATGATATCGAACATCCGGAGACCGGCGGGATGATCGTCGCGTCGGGCGAGTGCATCACGGACGAGAAGGCGCGGATCATAGAGAAATCCGGCATTGAAGAGGTCTGGGTCCGCAGTCCGCTGAGCTGCGCGCTCCGCCACGGCATCTGCCAGGTCTGCTACGGCATGGACCTGGCCACCAGAAAGGAAGTGCCGATGGGAGAGGCCGTCGGCGTCGTCGCCGCGCAGTCCATCGGCGAACCGGGAACGCAGCTCACGATGCGGACCTTCCATACCGGCGGCGTCCGTCTCACGGGAGAGGACATCACGCAGGGTCTTCCGCGCATCGAACAGCTCTTCGAGGTCCGCCGTCCGAAGAAGGTCGCCTTCCTCGCGGGCGTGGACGGGCGCGTGACCGAAGTCCGTGTCATGGAGGGGAAGCGGAAGGTCATCATCACCGCCGAGAACCCGACGGGGGACGGCGAGGAGAAGATCACGTACAACATCCCCATCAACCAGAATCTCCTGGTGAACGAAGGGGACAGCGTGCTCAAGAGCGACAAGCTCACCGAGGGGAACTTCGACCCGCAGCAGCTTCTCGAGGTCGAGGGAATCGAGGCGGTGCAGCGCGCGCTCGTGGACGAAATACAGGAAGTCTACCGCTCGCAGGGCGTCTCGATCAGCAACAAGCACATCGAGGTCATTCTGCGGAAGGTGGCCCCGGTGAACCGCGTGAAGATCAACGAGGAGGGCGACACATCCTTCGTCGCGGGAGACCTTGTCTGGACGGACGACATCGACGCCGAGACGGCGGAGATCGGCCGCGAGAACGAGCGGAACATCGACGAGGCGGTGCGCATCTTCACGGGGATACCGTTGAAGGACGTGAGCGCCCAGAAGATGAATGAAGCCGTTCTGCAGCACCTTGGCAAGCCGCTCGACGAAGAGGCGATCCGAACGATACTCCGCCCCGGAATGCTGATCTCCTCCGCCATATTGACGGATACGGAAGGAAAGCAGTTCAACCTCGTGGTCGGCGAAGCCGCCTTCCGGAAGCAGCTTGAGGGGCTCGAACTCATCGAAGCCTTCCAGTCCGCGGACGGGAGAAGGATAGAGCCAGGAACTCGGCTGACGCTCGGTCAGCTCGCCATCGTCACCTCCAATGATCCGACGCCCCTGCTGGTGCGGGACGAGGCGCTGCTTGAAAAGCTGGTCGACACCGCATACATCGCCGAGGACATTGTCGCGGATGGAGAGTCCGTTGCGAAAGCAGACAGAGTCTTTACGCTGGAGGACGCCGCTCTTTGCAGAGAGCGCGGCGTGAAGAGCGTGATGGTATGGCACTCGGTGGAACGGGTCAATCTTCTTGATATCCTTGAGGAAAGCCTGAAGGAGAAGTGGGGCAAGTCGCTCACGCGCGCCATCGACATTGAAGGGAACGCTATCGCCGATCTTCCGCAGCTTGTCGACGAGAGAGTAATCAAGGGGATTCTCGAAGGGCGTTTCGGGGCGGTTGAAATAGAGGGGGCGGTGTTTTCAAGGGATCACTTCATGAAAGAACTCCTCCCCGCCAGACTCTACGGAAAGATACTCCTTGAGCCTGTCGTCGACGCCCGAGGAAATGTGCTCGCGGAGGCGGCGCAGGAGGTCAATCAGACGGTCATCGAAAGACTCTCCGGCAGCGCCGGCCCGACGGATGCCTCCGGAAACGGTATCAAGGAGCTTGTCGTCCGCCCGATGGGAGGGCACAAGAAAGAAGAGAAGAAGATCATCCAGCGAGTCACCTTCGTCCGGAAACTGCGCGAAGGCCCGAAGGTGAAGCCCTTCGTCCACGGCATCACGAAGGCGGCGCTTGCCACCGACAGCTTCCTCAGCGCGGCCTCGTTCCAGCAGACCGCCCAGGTACTCGCCGGAGCCGCAGTGAAGGGAGAGATCGATCCCCTTGAAGGACTGAAGGAAAACGTCATCATCGGACATCTCATTCCGGCCGGAACAGGAGTTGAACGATTCCAGGGGGTTCGCACATACATTCAGCACCCCGAAAAGGAAGAATAGCTCTTCGGCGTCTTTGCTCCAGAGAGAGAAAATGTAAATACTCTGAAGGCGGGAGCATTTTATGCTTGACATTGCTCCCGCCTTTTTGTTATTATTCCGTGGTGCTTTTGGCACAGGAGGGATTTTATTGCCTTTAAATGAACTCGCAGTCCCGAACAGAGTGACGGGAGAACGTCAGGTACGGCGGACGCTTGCCGGCGGACGGCTCCGGAAGCTCTTTATAGCGGAGGATGCGGACCCTTCAGTGATAAAAAACCTCGAAGAAGAAGCGCGGCGGCAGAATATTCCGGTTGAACGCATCGACAGTATGCTCCGGCTCGGAAGAGCCTGCGCCATCACACGAGGAGCTTCGGCGGCTGGAATAGAAGGATAGATGGGCGAATATCCGGAAGACGAGGGAAAAGGGTTTTTCGGAAAAAAGTTTCTTTGCCCAGAATACGAAGAACAGATGGAAGGAGGAAGTTGCGTGCCAACGATCAATCAGCTTATACGGCATGGCCGGGAAGAAAAGAGGCGCAAGAGCGATTCGCCTGCGCTGCAGGGAAACCCCGCCCGGCGGGGTGTCTGCACGCGTGTGTACACGGTGACGCCGAAAAAGCCTAACTCGGCTCTGCGGAAGGTTGCCCGAGTCCGCCTCACCAACGGTATCGAGGTTACCTCGTACATTCCGGGAATCGGCCACAACCTGCAGGAGCACTCGGTGGTTCTTGTTCGTGGCGGAAGAGTGAAAGACCTTCCCGGAGTCCGGTATCACATTATTCGGGGAACACTCGACTGTGGAGGCGTGGAGAATCGAAAGAGATCCCGCTCCAAGTACGGCGCCCGGAAACCCAAGTAGGGTTTTGCGGCGTGTTTTTTGTTATTTTGAGGAGGGGTTGACCAATGCCGCGTAAGGGGCATGTCAAGAAACGCCAAGCGACGCCGGATACCAAGTTCGGCAGCCCCGCACTGGGTAAGTTCATCAACAGCCTGATGCGGAAGGGAAAGAAGAGCGTGGCCGAGCGGATTATGTACAACGCGCTCGATATCGCCGGAGAGAAGCTTCAGACGGAGCCCTTCGAGGTCTTCAAGAAGGCCATGGAGAACGTCCGTCCTCTCGTCGAGGTTCGCCCCCGCCGCGTCGGCGGAGCGACCTACCAGGTACCGGTGGAAGTACCCGCCGAAAGAGCGCAGGTGCTCTCCATCAGATGGATCCTGAACTATTCCCGGAGCAAGAAGGGAATGCCCATGGCTGAAAGACTCGCCAGGGAGTTCATGGATGCCTGCAAGAACGAAGGCGCTTCCATCAAGAAGAAGGAAGATACGCACAAGATGGCGGAGGCTAACCGCGCGTTCGCCCATTACCGCTGGTAATAAAGTCGTTTACAGATTCAATACGATGCAGTGCTCTGCAGGAAACGAGGCTTGGTGGTAGGAAATGCAAAAACTTGATATGAAAAGTATCCGTAACATTGGAATCGCCGCCCATATTGACGCGGGCAAGACGACGACCACTGAGCGAATTCTTTTCTACACCGGAAAAAACTACAAAATGGGCGAAACGCACGAAGGCGCCGCCACCATGGACTACATGGACCAGGAACGGGAGCGGGGGATCACCATTACCTCCGCTGCTACGACGTGCATGTGGCACGATCACTATATCAATATAATTGATACGCCCGGGCACGTGGATTTCACTGTCGAGGTCGAGCGTTCAATGAGAGTCCTCGACGGCGCGGTAGCGGTCTTCTGTGCTGTCGGCGGAGTCGAGCCGCAGTCCGAGACGGTCTGGCGTCAGGCGGACAAGTACCACGTGCCGAGAATTGCCTTCGTGAACAAGATGGATCGTGTCGGGGCCGATTTTGAGAACGTCGTCCGGGGCATCAAGGAAAAGCTTGGAGCCAAGCCGCTTCCCGTCCAGATTCCGATCGGCGTCGAGGACAGCTTTACAGGAATGATCGATCTTGTCGAATTTCATGGTATCCAGTACACGGACGATATGGGAACCGATCCTCACGTTGTACCTATTCCTTCAGCGCTTGCCGACGAGGCAAAGGCCGCGCGTGAATACATGCTGGAGACTCTTTCGGATTATGACGAGCAGATCATGGAAGCTTTTCTCGACGGGGGGGACGTCCCTGTAGAAACGATCAAGAGAGCAATTCGCGCCGCTACCGTCGCACTGAAGCTCGTTCCGGTCATCTGCGGATCGGCGTTCAAGAACAAAGGGGTTCAGTTCCTGCTCGACGCTGTTGTGGACTATCTTCCGAGTCCGGTGGACCTTCCCCCCATCAAGGGGACGGAACCCGCGACGGAAGAGGAGGTCCTCAGACAAAGCAGCACCGAGGAGTCCTTCACTGCGCTTGCATTCAAAATTGCGGTTGATCCTTTCGTCGGACGGCTCGTCTTTACGCGCATCTATTCCGGCGTCCTTTCGAAGGGGACGGCCATCTACAACTCCAGCACACACAGCCGCGAGCGCGTGGGGCGCATCCTGAGGATGCATGCCAACAAGCGGGAAGAGCTGGACGAAGCCACCGCAGGCATGATCGTCGCGCTTCCGGGGCTGAAGAACACGAAGACCGGAGATACCCTCTGCGAAGAGGACAAACCGCTTCTTCTTGAGAAGCTGGTTTTCCCCGAGCCGGTTATCCACCTCTCGGTCGAACCCGCGACGAAGAACGACAAGATCAAGCTGACGAAGGGGCTCTCGGCGCTGTCCGAAGAAGACCCCACATTCCGCGCTTATACGGACGAGGAAACCTCTCAGACCATCATTTCCGGCATGGGCGAGCTTCATCTGGAGATCATCGTCGACCGTCTCAAAAGAGAGTTCGGCGTCGACGTCAAGGTCGGAAGACCTCAGGTCGCCTACCGCGAAGCTATTAAGCACGCTGCCAGAGCCGAGGGGAAATATGTCCGCCAGTCGGGCGGACGCGGCCAGTACGGCCACGTTGTCTTCGAGGTCGAGCCGCTCGAAGAGGGCAAAGGCTTCGAATTCGAGGACAAGATCGTGGGCGGCGTCGTTCCCAAGGAGTATATCAACGCAGTCTCCAAGGGACTTGAAGAGGCGCTCAACAACGGCGTCCTCGGCGGATACCCGGTGATCGGCATCAAAGTAGCGCTCGTCGACGGAAGCTACCACGAAGTGGATAGCTCCGAAATGGCCTTCAAAATCGCAGCCTCCATGGGATTCAAGGAGGCTATGCGGAAGGCGGGACCGGTCCTCATGGAGCCCATCATGTCCGTCGAAGTCGTCACCCCGGAGGACTACGTAGGCGACGTCATCGGCGACCTCTCCTCCCGGAGGGGACGAATCGATGGAATGGACATGCGAATGAACACCAGGATAGTCCGTGCATTCGTTCCTCTCGCCGAGATGTTCGGGTATTCCACCGACCTTCGGAGCAAGACTTCAGGACGCGCAGCGTATTCCATGCAGTTCCATCACTACGAGGCGGTCAGTTCCGACGTTGCCGACAAGGTGCTCAAGGGCTGAGGAACGCATATACTTATTGATTTTGATTCAAAGCAATAATGATTTTTCCGAGGAGGGAATTGAACAATGGCGAAGGAGAAATTTGAGAGGTCGAAGCCGCATTTGAACATAGGTACGATCGGACATATCGACCACGGGAAGACGACGCTGACGGCGGCGATCACGAAGTGTCTTGCGACGTCGAACTACGCAAACTTCACAGCG